>WFOS01000015.1 GCA_015487975.1 Ardenticatena sp. | reverse complement strand
CCTGGCAGGTGCGTCGCGCCTCGAAGTAACGTCAGGCGTGCGTGCCGCTCGAGGTCAGGCGGGGTGCGTTTGTATCCCTTGCGCACCCCTTCCACTCGCCGTGCAGAGATCTGGGTAATCACCAGTTTTTGTGGAAGATGGAGCAGCAGCGATGCCTCCTCGCCTACGGGTTGAGCGGTAACCCTTGCCGTGCCCATTGCGCAATGCCACCGCGCAGTTCGTACACGTGCTGAAAGCCGAGTTTCTTCATGATGGGAATGGTTTGTCCACTCCGGTTGCCACTGCGGCAATAGACAAAGTACGTTTTGGTTTTGTCCAGTTTCGCCAATTGTTGCTCGAAATCGGGGGCGTAAAAGTCAATGTTCTGCGCACCCTCGATGTGCCCCGCAGTAAATTCTTCAGGCGTGCGTACATCCAGAATGACAAAGTTGGGGTCGTCTTTGTGTGCGCGAATCAGCGCCACTCCTTCGTCGGGTGTGACAGTTTCGAAGGTGCCACTCGCGGTGTCGGTCGAACAGGCAACCACACCCCCAACAAGCAGGACCAGCACGCTCACCAGGCTCCACCAAATGCGTTTCATAGGTCGGCTCCTTTTCAGGTTTGTTTTATACGGGTAGGGAGTATAGCGATAGTATCGTATGCACCAAACAAAACACCCCGCCGGACCTTGTCCAGGCGGGGCAGACAGGCAAAAGCGACCGTTATTCTGCCCAGGTGATGAGCGCCAATGCGTGCGGCGTCAGCAAATCTTCATGATGGGGCACGATGCGCACACCGACTTCCAGGCGACCGTTTTCCTCGGGCACCAACTCGCCTTCGAAGCGAATGGCCCCATCCGTTTCCAGGCCAGCGGGGGTCAGGGCCACGGTGCGGATGGGGGTCTTTTCTTCGTCACGATCATATCGATAGGCGACCTCGACACGCACATCGTCGGGGGTGAGATTGCCCAACCAGGCACGTGCCGAAAAGCGGATGGGCTCACGAATATGAGTGACGTGTGTCGCAAGTGGTTCAGCAACCAGACGAATGCGCGGCCATTCCGCTCGCATACGGCACTTCCATGCTGCCAGAATGCGAGCGCGAGCAAAGTCGTTGGCCGTAAAGCGGGTCCATGCCTCGGCAGCAGGGATGTAGTAGAGGTGAACGTATTCTTTCAGCATGCGCACGGTGTTGAACTGGGGCGCTACTGTGCGGATCGAGGCGCGGAGTGTTTGTAGCCAGGCACGCGGCACGGCTTCCTCGTCGCGGTCGAAGTAAAGTGGCACGATGTCGTTTTCCAATGTTTCGTAGAGCGAACGTGCGTCGGCATCGTCCTGTTCGTCTTCGCTGGCGTATTCACGTTCATCACCAATCGGCCAGCCATTTGTACCGTCGTAGGCTTCGCGCCACCAGCCATCCAACACACTGAAATTGGGTACGCCATTGATGGCGGCTTTCATGCCGCTGGTGCCGCTGGCTTCAAGCGGGCGGCGGGGGGTGTTCATCCAGATATCCACGCCATGCGTCAAGAGCCGCGCCACGTGCATGTCGTAATCTTCGACGAAGAGCACGCGGTCCTCGAAGCCGGGCATTTTGGATATTTCGGTAATACGCTTGATCAGTGCTTTGCCGGGTTCGTCGGCGGGGTGGGCTTTCCCGGCAAAGATGATTTGCACCGGACGATCGCTGTTGGTGATGAGCGCACGCGCCCGTTCCAGATCACGGAAGAAGAGCGTGGCACGCTTGTAGGTCGCAAAACGGCGTGCGAACCCAATCGTCAATGCGTTGGGGTCCAACAATTCAGCGACATGGCGCAACTCGGCGCTTGTCTGCCCGTGGCGGGTGCGCTGGATGGTGACACGGGCACGCAGCGCATCGATCATCTTCTCTTTCAATTGGCGACGCAGCGCCCACAATTCTTCATCCGGAATTGCATCCAGCGCCTGCCAGACAGCGGGGTCATCGATGCGTTCGCGCCAGTCGAGGGGCAGGTATGTATCGAACAATGCCGCCAGTTCAGGCGCAATCCATGACCAGAAATGTACCCCGTTGGTAATGTGCCCTATCGGGATTTCCTCTACGGGCACTCCTGGCCAGAGGTCTTGCCACATTTCGCGCGACACATGGCCGTGCAGTTCGCTCACGCCATTGTGGAAGGCACTCAGTCGCAGCGCGAGCACCGTCATGCTGAAACGGGGCCCCCAGGGAAGGTCATGGTGCGCAAGGGCAAAGAATTCCTCGCGCGAGAGCCCCAGGCGCGGCCAGTAGGTGTAGAAGTAGCGTTCGATGAGGTCGAACGGAAAAGCATCGTGCCCTGCGGGGACAGGCGTATGGGTCGTGAAGAGCGTACTCGCGGCAACGGCTTCGCAGGCTTCAGCAAAAGTCAGCCCATGCGCTTCCACTAATTCGCGCACCCGTTCCAGCCCCAGGAAGGCCGAGTGCCCTTCGTTCATATGCCAAGCCACCGGTTCGATGCCAAGCACCCGCAACGCCCGCACGCCGCCAATGCCCAGGATGATTTCTTGCGACAGGCGCATTTCATTGTCGCCGCCATAGAGGCGTGCCGCCAGTTCACGGTCTTCGGGAGCGTTGGGGTCTACGTCGGTATCCAGCAAGTAGAGCGGTACACGCCCCACCTGAATCTTCCAGACACGCGCAGTCACCGTGCGGCCAGGCAGTTCCACGCTCACGTAGGCATCGTTGCCCTCAGGTGTTTTGGCTGGTTGAACCGGCACTTCCTCGAAGTTGATTTTTTCGTAGATGGCTTCCTGCGTGCCATCGGCGCGAACCCGCTGCTGGAAGTAGCCCTGCGGATAGAGAAACCCGACCCCAACCAGTGGGATCCCCAAGTCGCTGGCCGTTTTGCAGTGGTCGCCTGCCAAGACGCCAAGTCCCCCAGAATAAATCGGCAATGATTCATGCAAACCAAATTCGGCAGAGAAGTACGCGATGGGCTTGTTGGCTTTTTCGGGAAACGTACGCGCAAACCACGTATCGGTGGCATTCATGTATGCATCGAAGGTTCTCATCACGAGCCGATAGCGTTCCAGATAGGCGGCATCGGTTGCGACTTCATCGAGGCGCTCCTGTGAAACAAATCGCAGCAATTTGATGGGATTGTGGTTGACACGCAGCCAAAGTGCAGGGTCGAGGGCTTCGAATAATGCGGCGGCTTCGGGGTGCCACGACCACCAGAGGTTGTATGCCAGTTCTTCGAGCCGTTCAATCGGTTCAGGCACCTCTGGCAAGACAAGGACGCGGTCGAGTGTTTTCAAGGCAAGCCTCCTTTTGCCGTTGTTTCGTTCCCTTCGGAAATAGGGAACGTTCCCAAAATTGGCGGGCGCGATTTTAGCCAACAAATCGCGTTTTGTCCAATGCAACCAACTGCATGGGAAAAACGTCTTATTTGTTCGATGAAAAAAGCGTCGTATACTTCGGAGGCGCCAATTGACGAGCCCTGGTTTGCACATGATGGAAACTCTGTTCTCACACGTTCCCTTCGAACAACACTCGCTTGAAAGTGCCAAACTGGAACATTTTCTGGAAACGCTACGCAAGCGCCACTTCACAGGGGCTGTCTGGGTGCATTCAGCCACCAATGAAAGCGCCATCGTGTTGTTCATCGACGGCCTGTTGCTTGCCGAATTTCTAAGCCCACTGGGGGTGTTGCCCTGCCGTTCAACGACGCTGGAACATATTTTGAGCCAGTTTCGCCTGGGGCATCTCAGTGTTATGGTTCAACATCTTCCTGTGGAAGCTTTGCAGGCGGTGCGTCTGCTTCTGACTTCTTCTCTAGAAACCGAGGTTGACCTCTCCACGCCCAACGACTTGAAGAAAGCCATTCGAACATACACTGAAACAGATGGCTCGACAGTCCTACTCCTCACGTGGTCAGACACGGATGGCTGCCTTGTCCTGACGAACGGGCAACCAGCGCCACTGGCATCCGTCTTTTGGAAACGTGGCACCCCGCTTACCAATGATGACGCTTTGCAAGCCATCTACACGTACCTGACGTCCCACCCCGCCACAATGACGGTGTACCGTGTTCAGCAAGTTTCTGCCGAAGAACGCGACATCGCCATCTCATTGCACACAGCCTTTGCTGCGCTCTTCAATCAGATGCTCTTCCTTTATCAAGATTTTGTAGGGAGCCACCTTGCAACGCGGTTGACACGCCATCTCAATCGGCTTATAACCTCGAAATATGGTTGGGATGTTCGGGTATCCACAAACGGAATCGAAGGTGGCACAACATTCTCAACCGCCGAAGAAGCTTGCGTTGCCTACGAGCAACTGATCCGCGACTTCATCAACCTGGCGGGAATTGTCATTGGGCCACAATTGGCACAATTGCTGGTACGCGAAAGTTTCCAACTGCTTCCACGCGACCTGCGCGACACGCTGAACACGTACAACTTGCCACCTCTTGAACCACTGCGGTAAGGAGTTGACATCGATGAAAACAAAGCGCCTGATCTTGCTGATTGGGGGCCTCAACCTGGCGCTTTATGCCTATTTGTACCAGTACGAGCCAATCGAAGGGTTCTGGCTCGATGTTTTGCTCGACATTTCGTTTCCATTATGGGCACTAACGGCAACGTTCTTCCTCTACCGCGTGAGCCAGGCATACGAAGCGCATGAAAAACCCCGCCGTATCTGGCTGGCATTTGCCGCCGGATTGGGGGCCTGGACACTGGCGGAAATCATTTGGATGTATCTAGATGTTTTCCCCTATGCGGAAAGCGAGGTGCCACCACTCTCGCTCGCTGACATTCCATGGTTGATTGGATATGCTTGCTTTGCCCTTGCCTTCTGGTTGCAATACGTTCGTCTCAAACGAGGGGATATCAAAGCGCTTCAGCAACGGTTCATCCAGGGGATGGTGTTCACCATCGCGGCAACCGCCATCCTCACCTTGCTTTTGCGCCAAAGCGGGGCTGAATTGCCTGTGTGGCAGCTCGCGGTGTTGGCATTTTACCCTGTTGCTGATCTTGTGCTCGGCATTGGTGCCATACGCCTGTGGCGTTCTTTTGGCCGCGGTCGTTGGATTTATCCATGGTTCGGGTTGCTTATTTTTGTGGCAGGGGACATTCCCTTTACGCTTTTGGGAGCATTCGAAAAGTTGCAAGAAGAGCCATGGCTGTTATTGGCAGACCTTATCTATCTTTTCTCCTACATCATGATTACCTATTTCTGCTATCACCTATACGCCCTGTTTTACCAGGAAGACCCTCTTCCATGATTCCCTATATGCCCATCACAAGCCAGGCAACGCCTGGCTTTTTTGATATTTTCTCATCAGAACAATGAAATGAGATGTTGTGTTCATGGCTTGCTTCATGGTACAATCAAGCAGGGATGTGTGAATTGACAGAAGGGGGCGTTTTTTATGCGTATTCTCGTGGTAGATGACAACAAACCAGCCGTCAAGTTGACACAATTTCTTTTATCCGAAGAAGGGTTCGATGTGTGTACCGCCGACAATGGGCGTGACGCTTTGCGCATCGTCGAAACCGAGCCAATCGACCTGGTTGTGCTCGATGTAATGATGCCCCACATGGATGGCTTCGATGTATGCCGACGTATCCGCGCCATCTCACCCGACACGGCCATCATCTTCGTAACAGCCAAAGGCGAAGTCGAAGACAAAGTGCGCGGGCTCCAACTCGGCGCCGATGACTACCTCACCAAGCCTTTCGAGCCGAGCGAGCTGGTGGCGCGCGTGCAAGCCGTGTTGCGCCGCACACTCCGCACACGTGAATTCGAAGCCAATAGCATCATCGAACATGGCGGTCTACGATTGGACCCGGTTGCCAACCAGTTGACGCTGCCCGACGGCAAAGTCGTGGATCTCACCCCCATCGAATCACGCTTGCTGCATGCGCTGATGCGCAACATTGGCCGTGTGCTGACCCATGATATGCTGTTAGAAGCGGGTTGGGGAAGCAACTACATTGGCTCGAATAATCAAGTGGCTGTGTACATTCGACGACTTCGCGCCAAAATAGGAGATGATTCCGAAGAGCCGCGCTACATCCAGACCATTCGCGGCGTTGGGTATCGATTCGAACCACAAGAATAAGAGGGCAAGGCGAACGCGAAACGATGAACGCTTCCTCACGCGCCATTTATCTGCTGCATGTTGAACGCCGCATGGCGTTGCTGACCCATTGGGGCTTGATTGCATTGGGCGCATGGCTCTGGTGGCCAGAGCGATTGGCCCTGCTGCTCCTGAGCTCGCTATTCGCTCTGGTGTTGTCGTTAGCAACCATACGTCCCCCAAAAGGCTGGTCACGGCGACAGGTGTTCGTCTTTTCGTCCATCTCCTACGTGACCGACGTATTGCTTGCGCTCCTCATTACAGCGGCACCGGCCACCGCCCCCTGGCTGAATGCGTTGCTCATGGGCGTGCTCTTCATCCGTGCGATTCCCCTCACGCCCATTCACCTGTGGCCACTGGCGCTCCCCATCCTCTATTGGCCGCTGACACTGCTCATTCGAACAGAAACGCCAACATGGACACCCGAAACCATTGCCGCCCCATTGCTCCTGGCTGGCATTGGTATCGCTCTAGCACTCTGGTATCGGCATGCCATCATCGAACGCGAAACCCTGCGGCGCGATTTGCAGTGGTTGGAAACGCAACACACCCAGCAACAAAGCCGCATGCACCACGTTACCAATCACCTGGCACGCGAGCTGCTTGTGCTGCGCGGGCTGCGTGAAGGGGCACGCGCCATTTCGGGACAGGTGGCGTTCGGCAAACAACTCGACATGATTGTCCGCAATGCTGCCCTTTCGTTGGGAGAAGCCGTTGTCTTCATCGCCTTGCCCGTCAGCCACGACGAGATGCGTATTCGCGCCACCAGTGGCCACATTGACAGCGGTGCGCTGGCGACACTTGAATATCTGGCGCAAGAATGTTTACGCACCAAAACCCCCTTGCGCAAACCGACCACCATGTCATTGGGGGGGCCACTGCTCTGCCTCCCTCTCACCATCTCGGATGTGCCGGTCGGCGTGGTTGGTGCCCTGGGGAGCGAAACGCGGCTCGGCTTCACCGAAGAAGAATTCGAGCGACTGAGTGCCTTTGCCGACCAAGCCGCACTCTCCATCATGCAAAGCCGCCTGTACGAAGAGCTGCGCGAAGCCAATGCTGACAAAGAGCAACGCCTGCGCCAGCTCGAAGCGATCTACGAAGCGGCCAAAGCCGCCGTCTCGGTGCTGGAAAGTGGCGAATTGATGCACCGCCTGCTGGAACAGATGGTCAATGCTATCCAGGCTGATGCCGCAGCCGTCTTCCTCTACGAGAAAAACGAAGGCGACTTGCGCCGTTCTCCCGAAGCGACCATTGGGCCACTGCCCCCCTTCCCCAGCATGAACGAACCCATGTGGATGCGTGCCATGAAGCAACAAGAACCCGTCTTGGTGCTACGGAGCGACGAAGGCACGCATCCAGGCGATCATGTCGCTGCAGCATGGGGCATGGCAACCTACATGGTCATTCCGCTCATTGGACGACAGGAACCGCTGGGCGTGCTCTACGTGGCACGGCGTGAACGTGCCACCTTCACGCCGCAAGACCGTCAACTGGCCGAAAGTCTGGCGTCATTCGCCGCGACCGCGCTGGAAAATGTGGAACTCTACCGCCGCCTGCACGCCCAATGGAAACAACTGCGCGGCATCGTCCAGAACATCGGTGACGGCTTGATTGTGATTGACCTCGAAGGGCGTATTTTGCTCACCAATCCCACCATCCACAACGTGCTCGAACTCGATGAAGCCACCTTCGAGGGGCAATCTTTGCAGAACATTCCACAATTGCGTGGGCTTTCCACACTCGTCACCAATGTTCTCACCACACTCGACCGTGAGGCCCACAGTGGGCGTGTCACCGTGACATATGGGCCCCATCGCCCCAAACGCATCTTCGAAGCCGTAGTCAACCTCATGGCGGACGAAAACGACCAGCCAACCGGGGTTGTCGCCACGCTCCGCGATATCACGGCCAAGTATGAGCTCGAAGAGATGAAGTCGAACTTCGTCAGCGTCATCTCGCACGAGCTGCGCACCCCCCTGCACTCTATTGCCGGCTTTATCAAAGTCATCCTCGATGGCAAAGCCGGCCCCATCAACGACTTGCAACGCGATTTCCTGGAAACCGTACGCGACCAAACGCAACATCTCTATCGATTGATCGAGGATCTGCTCGAATTCAACCGTCTGGAATCGGGGCAAATTCAGTTGCATCTGGAACCCATCGCAATCAACACCCTGTTGAGCGAAACCATGGAAATCTTCCGCCCCGAAGCCGAGCAACGCAACATTGACCTCACGCTCACGGCACACCGCGGCCTGGGCGTGCTCGAAGGCGACCGCGCCCGCTTACGTCAGGTGCTGAGCAATCTCATCGGCAACGCGCTCAAATTCACGCCAAGTGGGGGCACCGTCGAAGTGGGTGCAGAAGACGAAGGCAAAACCGTCTTGATGTGGGTGCGCGATACGGGGATCGGTATTCCCAAAGAGGAACAGAATCGCATTTTCGACCGCTTCTACCAGGTGGATAGCAGCCTCACTCGTGAGCATCGTGGCGCCGGGTTAGGCCTGGCCATCGTCAAGCACATCGTAACCCAGCATGGCGGGGAAGTGTGGGTCGAAAGCGAAGAACAAAAAGGCAGCACGTTCTTCATTCGGCTACCACGGGAAGTCCCCAAAAGCGAACCTGTTCTTGATTTTGCCAGCCTTACCAGCCCGAAAGAACGACGTGGCGGCAGCCGTACGCACGCCTGAACGCAAATGCACACCGTCGCCTTCTAATTCACCCCCGCATCATGAGCAATGCCAAGCGGCACCCCAACCCCAACAACACGACAGCCAACCAGGTGATGAGCAAGTGCAGGTAGGTGTGGTAGCGTGTTCCCCCATACCGTTCGAGCAGAACATCAAGGAGACCCTGCCCCCGATAGAGCACCCACAGTCCCAATCCCAATAACAACCCGGCTGCGACAAGTTGTGTGATTGTCATAGCACATTCTTCCCCCTTCGTTGCTGAACTCCACTCTATGCAGCCATACCGCGCTGTCAAAAGAACGTACACCGCCACGGCGTTGCAGGGCTGCATGGCTCCCTGTTTACAAATACGAATCTTTCTTTTACAATGAACCTGCCCACATCTGCAACCAAAATCCAAACAGACCACAAGGGGAGAGGGGAATGCCAGGTACAATTCCCGCGCTTCTGCGTCGCAACGCCCAGATGCGCCCGAACGACCCCGCGTACTACGAAAAGGTGAACGGCGCTTGGGTGCCCACCACCTGGTCCAGCTACTGGCAGCAAACACGTCAGGCAGCCGCAGCACTGGTGACATTGGGGTTTCAACCCGGGCAAACCGTTGGCATTTTAGGCTTCAACCGTCCAGAATGGGTCATCGCGTTGTTAGCAGCACAAGCCGCTGGCGGTGCGCCCGTTGGAATTTACACCACCAATTCACCCGCCGAAGTGCAATACATTGCGCACCACGCTGCATCTCCTGTCGTCGTCGTCGAAAATGAGCATCAGCTGGAAAAAGTGCTGGCCGTTTGGAACGAATTGCCTCATCTCGAATACGTGGTGCTCATGCGCGGGACAGATGCCCCTGATGATGGGCGTGTGCTCACATGGGAAGGTTTTCTGGCAAAAGGTAGTAGCGCCGAAGAAGAAGAGGTTGAGCGCCGTGTCGATGCGCTCGAACCAGAAGACTTGGGAACGCTCATCTATACCTCCGGCACAACCGGCCCGCCAAAAGGGGTCATGCTTTCGCACAGCAATCTTGTGCGCACATCGGAAATCGTAAGCGGCATGTTCGGAACAGGGCCTGGCGATACATCCTTGTCGTACCTGCCGCTTTCGCACATTGCCGAGCAAATGTTCTCGGTACACGGCGCAATCACCAGCCAATACACGATTTACTTTGCAGAATCACCTCGAAAAGTTGCCGACAACCTGCGCGAAGTCCAACCAACGATTGTGTTTGGTGTTCCCCGTGTGTGGGAACGCATGTACCAAGGCGTGCGCGAACGTCTTGGCGAAGCCACAGGGGCACGCAAAAAACTGGCCGAATGGGCAATGGGTGTTGGCGCGCGTGTCACAGCGCTTCGCAACCGTGGTCAGAAGCCGAGTGGTTTGCTGGCGGTGCAATACCGGCTGGCCGAGCGGCTGATTTTCTCGAAAGTGAAAGCCGCCCTGGGATTGAGCCGCGCCCGTATCTGTGCCTCTGGTGCCGCCCCCATCTCCAAAGACATTCTCGACTTCATGGGCAGCCTCGACATCATCATTTACGAGGTGTATGGGCAATCCGAAGGGTGTGGGCCAACAACATGGAACCGTCCAGGGCAAACCAAGTTTGGCTCGGTGGGGAAGCCACTTCCAGATGTTGACGTGCGCATTGCCGATGATGGGGAAATTCTTGTGAAAGGCCCCAACGTCTTCATGGGCTACTACAAAGACCCCGAAGCCACCACCCGCACGCTGACTGACGGCTGGCTCCACTCCGGCGATTTGGGGCGCTTCGATGAGGAAGGATACCTCTTCATCACGGGGCGCAAGAAAGACATCATCATTACCTCGGGGGGCAAAAACATCGCCCCGGCAAACATCGAAACGGCGCTCAAACAATTACCACTGATCGCCGATGCCGTCGTCATAGGTGAGGGACAACGCTATCTCACAGCGCTCATTTCACTGGATATGGAAACCGCACGAAAGTTTGCCGAAGAACAGGGCATCACCGAACACGAGAACTTGCATCTGCACCCGCTCATCCTGAAAGCCATCGAAGAAGGCATCAACCAGGTCAACCAACAATTTGCGCGTGTCGAACACATTCGCAACTTCCGTGTGGTGCCAACCCCATTCTCGATCGAAGGCGGCGAATTGACGCCGACGCTGAAAGTCAAACGCAATGTGGTCATGGAACGCTATGCGGAACTCATCCGCGAAATGTATGCCGAAGATTCAGCCTGACCGCGGCACACAGCACACAGGCGCCCGTGACAAGCGGGCGCTTTTCTTCCAGCAATCCTTCAACTGGTTCCGAGGAAACGATGTCGCCAATTTTGACGCCCGATCACTTGCAACACTTTTTGGATACACACGGCATCGAAGCACGCCTGTTTCGCCCACAAGGTGACACAGCGACCGTCGAAACGGCTGCACGCGCTATTGGGTGCGCCCCAGAACAAGTCATCAAATCCGTGCTCTTCCTCGTCAAGCGCGAGGGAGAACGCCAGCCCGCGCTGGTGTTGGTGGCCGGTACGGTCTCCATTTCGTACCGTGCCCTAGCTACCATTTTGGGCGTTGGGCGCAAGAAAGTACGCATGGCCACCCCAGAAGAGGTCATTGCCTACACGGGCTACCCTGTGGGGGGTGTGCCACCATTTGGGCATCCGCACCCTTTGCCCACCTTTGTGGATCGAACCGTGCTGGCGCAAGATGTTCTGTATGCCGGTGGTGGTGATGCCCGCACGATGATGGAAGTGCGCCTGGAAACGCTGCTGCGTATCACGCAAGGGCGCCCCGTCGCTGTAACATCCGCCCCTTGAAGATCCAAAAGGAGCATTGTATGCCAACCCTACTCATACGGAACGCGACCATCGTCCCCGATCCAGCCAACCCATCAGCCGAATGCCTCTCCGGCCATTCGGTGGTGGTCGAGGGTGAAACCATCAGTGCCATCGTTCCCGACGCCGAAGCACCTGCCACCGCCGATGAAGTCATCAACGCCGAAGGCCGATTGCTCATGCCGGGCAACATCTGCGCCCACACGCACTTTTACGGCGCTTTTGCACGCGGCATGGCCATTCCAGGGCCAGATCCGCGTGATTTTCCCGAGATTTTGCGCCGTCTCTGGTGGGCGCTCGATAAAGCCCTCACGCTGGAAGATGTACGGCTAAGCGCCCTCGTCTGCCTGGTCGATGCGATTCGCCACGGCACAACAACCCTCATCGACCACCACGCCAGCCCCAACGCCATCGATGGCTCTTTGAGTGTGATTGCAGATGCGGTAGAAGCAGCCGGCGTGCGAGCCTGCCTCTGCTACGAAGTGAGCGACCGCGATGGCCCAGAGAAAGCCCTGGCAGGCATTGCCGAAAATGTGCGCTGGATTCGCGAGAGCCGCGCACGCGGGTCCACACATCTCGCGGGCACGTTTGGGCTACATGCCGCTATGACGCTCAGCGATGCCACTCTGGAACGTGCCGTTGCCGAAGCGCAGACGCTGGGGGTCGGCTTTCACATTCACGCGGCCGAAGGTCCTGCCGACCAGGAGCACAGCCTGGCCATGTATGGCGAACGGGTCATCGAGCGTTTGCACCGCCTTGGCGTGTTGGGAGCACAAACCATCGTTGCACACGCCATTACCATCGATGCGTGGGAAATGGCGCTGCTGCGAGAGACAGAAACCTGGGTGACACACCAGCCACGTTCCAACATGAATAATGCCGTTGGCGTTGCCGATGTTCCCACCATGTTACGTGGCAATATGCGCGTCGGATTGGGGAACGATGGCTTTGCATTCGATATGTTCGAGGAAATGAAGACAGCGTACCTCCTGCACAAAGTCCACCGCCTGGACCCACGAGTGATGAATGGATACGAAGTGATGCAGATGGCCTATGCGAACAATGCCGCCCTGGCCGCACAATTCTTTCCACGCCCCGTTGGACGTGTGGTGGAAGGGGCTTTCGCCGACCTGATTTTGCTGGATTACGTTCCCTACACCCCATTGACGGCGGCCAATCTCCCCTGGCACATTCTCTTTGGCATACGAGGCAGCCATGTGACACATACCATCGCAGGCGGGCGCGTCTTGATGGCAGAACGACGTTTGCGCACACTGGACGAAGCCGCCATCGCAGCCGAAGCACAAGCCCGCGCACCGCACGTATGGCAGCGCTTCGAAACATTTAGCCGCCATGCATAAACCCCTGCATACAAGCAAAAACGGCCGCGTGGTGAACGCGGCCGTTTTCGAAAGTGGAGATGGCGGGAATCGAACCCGCGTCCGGAGAGTTGACCCAGAGGCGTCTACAGGCTTAGCCCGGTTGTTTGGTAGTCGCGGTCGTGGCTGCCCAACCGGGCAAGGCTACCACGCCGCCAGCCGCTCGATCTTTCGCTGGGCTTCGCGGCACCGGCCCAGCGGCACCCCGGCTCTGTGTCGCCTGCTCAGCACCTGCCGGGGTGAGGTGCTGGCAGACGTCGCCGCGATTAGGCGGCGAGGGCGAGTTGAGGTTCGCCAGTTATGTTTAGGTGCCCGTTTTTGAGAGGTCGGGCGCCTCTGCCTGCAGCCCCTGGGCTGCCCTCCCCGTCGAGACCATTCATCCCCAGGGCATCCACGTAGCATACTCAAAAAAAGATATCTGTCAAAGATTTTGGCGCTGGTAATTCCCCAGATCGCTGAAAACAAGCGAAAAAGTGGCACAAGCCACACAGAAGCGCTGAGAGCATGTTGGCGTCCATTCACCCGTCTGTCTGGTGGTGGCGATCGACCCGGTATAGTTCGAAAAGCCCTCTGCGTGGCGAGTGGATAGGGTGAGCAAGGGATACAAACGCACCCCGCCTGACCTCGAGAGGCACGCACGCCTGACGTTACTTCGAGGAGCGACGCACCTGGCAGGTGCGTCGCTCCTCAGGCCCAGCAGCCCCGCCCTGCCCCCAGCGTGTCGGCGGCCAAGGCC
>WFOS01000014.1 GCA_015487975.1 Ardenticatena sp. | reverse complement strand
GTGGCGCCCGAAACGCAGCACCTCGGCCATCAACCACCCGCCTGTTTCCAGACCGACGGCGCCAGCGCAGCAAGGGATACGAAAGCACCCCGCCTGACCTCGAGAGGCAAGCGCGCCTGACGTTACTTCGAGGCGCGACGCACCTGCCAGGTGCGTCGCGCCTCCTAGGAAGGCGGTGTTCTCCAGCGGTGAGCAGACGTTCCAGGGGAACTGGCTGGAAGCGGTGATGGCCCCACCAGGCTCAGGCTGCCCGGTAGGTGCGCCACAATACGCCCTCTTCGGGGCCTGGGGCGCCGCTGGCTTGCCTTTTCCACTCTCTGTCTACTCTCTTCCCACCCCCACCACGTTTTGGGTCATCACCAGAGTGGCACCCTCTCATCCTTCACCCGTTTTGCTTCTGAGATGTTTGGCGTATGGGCTGTTTTCCACCAGTAGCACCATCAGGAAGGATCCAATACGGTGCGTGTTTCTTCGATACGTGCCAACCAGCACTCAGCATACGCCCGCCATGCAGGAGCCGATTCCACCAGGTGCATGTACTCGTTCGCCGCGTGCTCCAAGAAGGCCTGCAATGCTGCCAACAGGCGAGGCACCTCGTCATATTGCCCGGCCAGGCGAAACAGGGTCGTGAGCATGGCTTGCCGATTGCCGATCACAGGGGGAAATGCCACCTGTTTTGCCAACCGCCCCAGGTCATCGCGTGTGAGGTAGATCCCTGCTTGACGCGCGGTTGTCAGATGGCGAACAAGTGTGCGTAAATCAGGTGTTTCTTCCTCGTGTGGGTCAGGTGGTTCGGGGAGACCGTTGGCGGTGTACTGTGGTGGTGGGGGGAGCGAGGGAAGGCGCACGGGTCGGGAGTGCGAGTCATCCAAGAGTGTCAAGAGGTGTTGCAACGTTTCGTCGGCCAGGCGAGCGTAGAATGGGTCTGGTGAGAGGCGCCGCAGCGTGAAAATCAGCAGCGGGGCCCAAAATGCCAGGTGCTCGTGTACGAACTGACGTGCTTCTGCCACTCGCCCTGCTGCGAGCAAATCCCCCACAAGCGCCAACTCGAGCCCGATATGATCGCTTGCGCCTACACGGGCAGGTGGCGGTGTCCACCCCAAGCGTCGATACGCTGCTTGTACACGTGCCGTGGCTGGCGCCATCAGCAAGCCAGAAGGGTCGAGAAAAACGCTTTCATAGGGCGGTACGTCGAATCCAAAGAGCCGCTGGTACTCTACGGCAAGATCGGTCAAGCGATCGGGGGTGGGATCACCAATGGCGGCGTATACATCCGGCAAACGCGACAGTGTCTCCAGATCATCGGGGCGAAGTTCCGCGAGCCAGGCGCGGGCGAGCGCTCGGAAGAGCGCCGCCCGCGTCGTGGTTTCGTTGGTGCGCATCATGACTCATCCGTTGGGAGTTTGTAGGCATTGGGTGTTGGCCGGAAGGGGCGCAGCAGCCAGTATGGACGGCGTGTGCCGTCGGGCGAAACCTGGTCGGCGGGGCGCGTCATGGCCAGCCATTCGCGGTAGACCTCGTGTGCCCGTTTCGTATCCACGAAGATGTCGCCGTAACGGTCGCCAGGGTGTGCCTTCTCGATGCGCACCTTCTGATGCCAGCAGTGCATGCCGCTGATAGGATCGGGATGGACCGAGAAGGTTAGGTTCTGGTTGACACCAACGTCGGTCCACCAAATACGCTCTGAATCGGGATCGTCGCTCTTGAAGGGGCGTACGCCTGCTTTCTGGCGCATCTGCCATTGTCCCTCGGCGGGCTGCGTCAGTTCCACCAGCGCCGACGACCAACGCTCCATGCCCGTTTCATGCAGGCGCCAACGCCCCAAATGGTGCGAACAGGCGACCACACCAGGGCGAATCCCCTCGGTGACCCAGCATTTGGCAACGAAGTAGCCGATTTCGGTGGTGATACGCACCAGGTCGTTGGTTTCGACGCCCAGCCGTTCGGCATCTTGCGGGTGAATCCAGACGGGGTTTTTGTGGCTGATTTCGTAGAGCCATTTGGCATTGCCCGACCGGGTATGGATGAGTGTTGGCAGCCGGAAGGTCGAAAGCAAGACGAACTCGTTGCGTTCACGGTCGACCACTTC
Source organism: Ardenticatena sp. (assembly GCA_015487975.1). Classification (GTDB taxonomy): domain Bacteria; phylum Chloroflexota; class Anaerolineae; order Ardenticatenales; family Ardenticatenaceae; genus Ardenticatena. The sequence continues at coordinate 73,328 of WFOS01000014.1, read as the reverse complement.
GGGCGCGACGTGGCTTTTGATGTAAGTGGGAAGAGCGTATTCCGGCCAGCCCCATTCTACGAGGGTGCGCGAGTAAAATTCGAGCTTGCGCGAGGGTGTGTCGAATCCGCGGTATACTTTGTCACCGATTTTGATACCCACTGGCTTACCACGTTCATCGCCGGGGAATGCTGGATGAGGGGTCATGTGTAGGGGTTTTGGTTGTTCCACACGGCTGTACACAATGCCCGTTTCCTCGTCCACTGTGGCATCAGCAAGCAGCGCTTCATCCACTTCGCGGTAGGGTGGCGCATCGACGCCTTTGCGAATTTCGAAGGCACCATAGGTGCGCATGTATTCCATCGGCGTCATGCCTTCTTTGGCTGCCGCTTCGGGCAAGCCAGGGACGGTGTTCTCGAACATCCAGCGGAAGTATTCTTCGACGGTGATCTTTTCCCCAGGGCGGTAGGGCGATTCGAAGTACTGGCGAATACCCAATGACCCATCGGGATCGATCCGCCACGACAATTCGATCCAGAATTCGGTCTCTTCCCAGACTTCGCCGGGGTTGGCTTCGTACGTGTAAGTGACTTTTTGCCCCATCTTTTCCATTGCTACGCGGCGTACCGGCTGGCGGAACGCAATCCATTGCCCGCCATGCGTTTCCAGGCTCACGATGTCGTGGCGCTCGGACGCATGTCCCATTGGCAGCACATAATCAGCAAACCAGGCGGTTTCGCTCCATGTAGGCGTGAGGCAGGCGTGCAAGCCGATTTTCTCCTCGTCGGTCAGGACTTCGAGCCATGACATGCCGTCCGGGTTGGTCCAGACGGGGTTGTAGACGCGCGTAAAGTAGACATCGAGTTTGCCGCGTCCTTCTTTGAGAAAATGGGGCAAGAGAATGCTCATCTCGTAGAATGCGAGTGGGTATTCTTTGGGCCACGTCAGCTCGTTCCAGCGATCGGGATGGGGTGGCAATTTGTGGGGGCGGGGCACCCATTTGTCCCAAGCGTTTGCCGATGTGCCCCCTTCGACACCGACGGAGCCAGTGAGGACGTTCAAGAACCAGAGACAACGGGCAACTTGCCAGCCACCCAGGTTGGCGGCTGCGGCGCTTCGCCAGATGTGCGTGGCGAGGCGACCACCACAATCGGCGACAATGTCGGCGATGCGGCGGAGTCGTTCGGCCTCCACGCCACTTTCCTGTGCGGCGTACTCGAACGTATAGTCGGCGTAGAGTTCTTTGAGTTTTTGCTCGAACGTCTCGAACGTACGGGGCTCGTTCGGATGCTCGTGTTTGAGATATTCTTCCCAATTCACCCACGTGCGCACGTACTCGCGGTTATAGCGCCCCGACTGAATGAGCTCGTTCGCAATCGCTAGCAGGATAGCGGCTTCGGTACCGGGCCAAGGCGAGATCCACTCATCGGCGAGGCTGGCCGTATTCGAGAGGCGCGTGTCGAAGACAATCAGTTTGGCGCCCTTCATCTTCGCTTCCATGATGCGTTGCGCGTGTGGGTTGAAGTAGTGCCCGGTTTCCAGATGCGAACTGATGAGCAGGATGACGCGCGCATTCGTATGGTCTGGCGAGGGGCGATCGAACCCCATCCAGAAGGAAAGCCCCGCCCGCGCGCCCGACGAACAGACATTGGTATGGCTGTTGTGTCCATCCAGTCCCCAGGCAAAGAGCACCCACTCCATCAACCCTTCGTGTCCTGGGCGCCCCACGTGGTACATGATTTCATTGTGGCGGTTTTCGAGCATGGCGGTGCGGATACGCTCGGCGAGTTCGTCGAGCACTTCATCCCACGTGACGCGCACCCACTTGCCCTCGCCTCGCTTCCCGACGCGCTTCAAAGGGTAGAGAATGCGTTCGGGATCGTACACTTGGTTGTGTGTCGCGGGGCCCTTGGCGCAATTGCGCCCACGGCTGCCTGGATGGAGCGGGTTCCCCTCGAATTTGCGTACTTCCAGCGTCTCTTTGTCCACGTACGCGAGCAGGCCGCACCCACTTTCGCAGTTGAAGCAGACAGTGGGGATCAGCATGTACTCGCGCATTTTACGTTCGGGCCAGGCGCGGGGATCGTACTCTGCCCAATTCGACCAGCGCTCGACGGGGGGATAGTTGGTCAGCCCGTCGAGTGTGGCACGAACGATGCTTGGAGTCGTGTTGGCTTGCTGTTTCATGGCTTTTTGGCTCCCTCTTTGATTGACGTTCCGCCTAACTGTTCGGAATTTCTTGCGGCGCCATGACGAACGCATGCTCGAAGGCGTAGAGCCCTACAATCGCCGCAACTGCTGCCAATGCCATGAGTGGCAATGCCAGCCCCTCGGCCAACATGGCGACAATGGCCAATAATAGCGCAACACCATGCCCCACACCGATCGAGCCCAGCCAGAAGTGGCGGCGATATTTCCCTTCGCGAATCTCATGCGCCGCACGGGCGGCAATTTCCGAGGCATGAGGCATGCCAAATTCGCCAAACAGGGTGATGAAGAGGTCAGCGGCGAGTGCGAGCACGAAGACCCACGCCAGCGCATCTTCCATGCGTGTGGGGATGATCCCCGTCAGCCCCAGAAGCAAGAGTGTCCCTGCACCGACCATGAGGGCTTGGACCACCAAATGCACCGGCAAGAGCGTGCTTTGCCAGAGATCACGCCCTTCGGCTTGCCCGAAGAGGAAGGCAGTATAGATGGCAGTCAGCACGGCGAGCGCGAAGCCCCCCCAGAGGAAGAGCGGCCGCAGCGTATCGGCGAAAGCCGCCGACAACCAGCCAATGGCGACGCCACCTTCGATGAGGAACCAGAGCCCAACGACAAGCGTGAACCCGACAAGAATGAATGCCCCTCGTGTCAACCACGACTTCCATTGCGGACGAGTCAGAATCGTGTAGAACCGTTCTGGCCGTTCCAGGTCCATGATGAGCAACAACGTAGTGATACCGATGAAGATGAGCGAGACGAACGACCCGAGCAGCGCAATGGGACGACTGAAATCGACTGCCCCCAAGCCAAAGAGGAGTGCCAATAGCATGAAAACGCCGCTCCCAATGCCTTTGGTCACCAGGTACGCCGGCACTTGCCAGTGCCACGGAACCTTGTGTTGCGCATTGTACACGGTTTGCACCATGTGTTCTGCCTGACGGCCACCGATCATGATGGGCCCACCTGCACCAACGCCCTGTGCCGCGGCTTCGCGCACGGTGAAGCCACTAGGCGTATGGGTGTGAACGGGTTGCCGCACGGGGTGCGGATCGTCGGTCGCATCGATGGCACGGGCTTGGTCGCTGACGACATCTGCCCACATGAACGAGCCTGGGATGTGTGAGGCGGTGGGGGTCAGCGTCACTTCGTCGGCATCGATGTAGAAGAGCTTGGGTGCCGTGCCTTGTTCAGGCTTGCGGACACTGACAGGGTAACGGCGAATGAGTTCGTTGATCTGGCTATGGGGATCGTCCAAATCGCCAGCGATGATGGCTTGTTCGGGGCAGACGATCACACACGCTGGTTCCAGCCCCAATTCGATGCGGTGGGCACAGAAATGACACTTGGCTGCTGTGCCGGTTTCGGGATCGATGTAAATCGCATCGTACGGGCATGCTTGCAGGCAGGCTTTGCATCCGATACAGACGCGGGGGTCGAATTCGACGATACCATCGTCACGTTGGTACATCGCTTCCACGGGGCAGATACGGACACAGGGGGGATTGGCGCAATGGTTACAGCGTGTGACTTGGAAAAAGCGGCGCACATCGGGAAACGTGCCTTTTTCGACGTACTTCACCCATGTGCGGTAGACACCAAGCGGTACTTCGTTTTCCGACTTGCAGGCGGTACTACATGCGTGGCAGCCAATACACTTCCGCTGGTCGATGAGAAAGGCATAGTTCATCGGCGAACACTCCTTGCGCTATGCGTTGGTTGGTGGCGCAACACGACACAGACCGGGCGAATAAGGCAGCGGATTGGTGAAGAGGGCGTCGCAACCGCTCCATGGTGAAACGCAATACTCATATCATGGGGCACTCCTTCTACATGTCAATTGTCACACCGCGCAGGGTGTCATTTGTCATATAGACTACTGGGGTAATGTGTTCTTGTCAAGTGCAAAAACGAGGAGCAACATATGTGTTGAGCAGAAGACCACATGTGCTTGCTCTGACACAGGTGTGAAGGCAGGTCCACAATGGGCAGACAAGGCAAAAAGGCCTGCTTGTGAAAAACAGGCCTTGCGATTTGTCAGCCGTATATCGTTTGGTATGCCCTTTGATTGGAGAATGTGCCTAAAAGCGTGACGGCATGCCCACATTCGTGCTCTTCTGGCAAAGCGTCGGTTGAGGGAAAGAGACAACGTGTGCCAAACTCGGATGGGTGGATCGTTCAAGGGAAAACGGTCTCGGATGGTCCCTCAGGTGGCGGCGTCATGCCCTTCTGCCAGTGCATGACGCCAAGCTTCCACCATGGCATCGCCAATATCCATGAGAATCACCGTCTCGATGGTCGTCGAGTGTTCGAATTCTCGGAGTACGCTGACCATTGCGCGGGCGGCATCGTCTGGCGAGACACCACCAACACCCGTGCCCATGCCGGGAATGGCGACTGAACGGCAACCGCATTCCTCTGCCACACGCAAGGCGGCACGTGTCGCTGCACGAATGTTCTCTGGCGAAGAGGGCATCGCGGGGCGTTCCATGGTCGGTGCGTGGATGACGTAGCGGGCGTTCAGGCGTCCCGCGGTGGTGGCAACGGCTTCCCCCACGGGGATTGGCGCTTTGGCGCGGGCTTCACGGTCGATTTCGGCGCCACCTGCGCGGCGGAGCGCACCGGCGACCCCTCCGCCCATGATGCCCAGACTGTTGGCTGCATTCACGATGCAATCGACTTCGGCTATGGTGATATCGCCTTTGCGAATTTCAATGCGCATGGGGCTCCTCCTTTCGGCTCGTATTTGCCATATCCCTGATATCGTGCCGGGAAGAAGGGGCGTTGTCAAAAGATGCTGGGCTTTGTGGTATTATGCCACCCCTCTATAATCTTTGTGCATTTTAGAACATTCGCTGACAAAGAAAGGACGAGAACCATGTTTGGATTTGGAAAGAAGCAATCGGCTGTTACGCCCGAACAAGTCCTCGATGCCTTGCGCACGGTGCAAGAGCCGGAACTGCACCGCGATTTGGTGACGCTCAACATGGTGCGCGATATCAAAGTCGATGGTGGCACGGTCGAATTTACGGTGGTGTTGACGACACCGGCGTGCCCTTTGCGCTCCCATATCGAGCAGGATTGTATCCGAGCGGTGCAAGCCCTTCCCGGTGTGGAACATGTCAAGGTACATTTCGATGCCAATGTGCCACACGACCAGCGCATGAAAGGCAATGTGATGACAGGTATCCGCAATGTAATTGCGGTGGCGTCGGGGAAAGGTGGTGTTGGGAAGAGCACCGTGGCGACGAATCTTGCCGTTTCTCTGGCGCTGGAAGGGGCGCGTGTGGGGCTGCTGGATGCGGACATTTATGGTCCCAACATTCCATTGATGATGGGGGTGCACCAATTGCCCCCACCGCAAAACAATCGCATCATTCCCGCCGAAGCCTACGGGGTCAAGTTGATGAGTATCGGCTTCATGGTGCCGCCCGACCAGCCGATTGTCTGGCGTGGCCCGATGTTGCACACTGCCCTGCGCCAGTTTTTGGGTGATGTCGAGTGGGGCGAACTCGATTATCTCATTGTGGATATGCCGCCAGGCACGGGTGATGTGCAATTATCGCTGGCGCAAAGCGCCGCGTTGTCGGGTGGTGTGGTGGTGACCACGCCCCAAGATGTGGCGCTGGCGGATGTGCGCAAAGGGCTGGTGGCGTTCCAGAAACTCAATGTGCCCGTGTTGGGCATCATCGAGAACATGAGCTACTTCGTTTGCTCGAACTGCGAGACACGTCATTACATTTTCGGCCAGGGGGGGGGCCGCAAGTATGCCGAAGAAGTGGGCGTTCCCCTGCTGGGCGAAATTCCACTGGATACGCGCGTGGTGGAGGGGGGCGACACGGGCAAGCCAATTGTCATTGCTGAACCTGAGAGCCCGGTGGCGCAGGCGCTGCGTGAGATTGCACGGCAGCTCGCGGCAGCGGTCAGTGTTTCGGCGATGCAGACACAGCCCGAAGGCGTCATCGGTCTGGGGGATATTCCCGTGATGGGTGAGTGATCTGGCACATGGCTATGCCAAAAACGCGCCCCATTGCGGGGCGCGTTTTGCTTTCCTCTGCTCTGCTCTCTACTGATGTGAGACAGTGGGAGCATGCTCGGCACAAACGCGCTGCCCAGCTTCGCCCCGTACTACCACGACGAACTCTTTGGTCGGTGTGCGGCTGGCGAACGTGTAGCGGCACAGGTCGTTCTGCCACACAGTTTCAATTGACATAATGTGGGCACGGTCGTTGGGATTGAAGATGATGGCGCGTACTTCGGAGGGCGCGTTTTCGATGTCGGCAATGGTGAACAAGACACTGTTCCAGTCGGGTGATCGCATATTGAAAGCAACGTTGCGTGCATCAACCCAGTGAGGGTACGCAAAGATGTACACATGTTCAATACCGCCCACATAGGGCGCAATGGCCAGAATTTCTTGCGCGATTTCGCTGGAATTCCACGAAAATTGCTCGTATTGAGCACGGTAGGTGACGAAGTACGTCTGCCAGTTCAGGCGTGCAGCGATGATGATGAGCATTGCCGTCCCTGCCAGTGCTAGCCAGCGCCAGCGAGGGGTATGTTGGGCAGCACGTTGGAGCAGGGTCTCCAGTGGCAGAGCTGACAGGAGCATGACGATGGGCAGCGCACCTCCCATGCGCACCGCACTGGGATTTTCGTTCGGCCAGGCAAGGGCGAGCGCGCTTGGCAGCATGAGGATGGGCAATGCCAGCAATACAACCGCCCATTCTGCGCGTGGCTTTCGAGTCAGGCGGACGAGCACAAGCGCGATGCCTAGTACGAACAGGATGCCGGTGATGCGATCGAGGAAGGGATCGCCCAGGACGATAGCGGGCCAGGCAGAATCGCCACGGATATGGAACGCCAGTGCGGCGTTCTTCAGATTGAGCAAGAAGGTCTCCAACCCCGGTTCTGCGATGCCGGATGCCATGCGGGTGGCACTGCGATACCAGAACAGGTCGGGGTGTTCGAGGCTGAATCGCAACAGGGGTACGAAGGCGATACTTGTGGACAGCGGGGCAAGTGCCCCACGGAGCAGCCAGCCTCCCCAGGCGGTGCGTGGTGGGCGTACCCAGAGGAAGGCTACGGCAAAGGCAACCGCCACCAATAGTGGCACAATGCGGGTGGCGGTATAGCCATGCAAGCCAAGCCCCAGTGCCAGGCCTGTGAGGACCCAGTCGCGGGTGTGGTTGAAACGCACAGCACGCCACAAGAAGCCCAACACGAGCGCGGTTGCCAGTGGCGTGTACGGATACCGCAACCCCACACGCGAGATACCAACATGCCACTTGCTGATGGCAAGCAAGACACCAGTGAGCAACGCGAGGCGGCGCGAGCCGCCCAACCCCCAGCGAACAGCCCACATGGTGAGTGCGATCGTCAACCAGCTCACCAGGACGGTGCCAACTTTGAGCGCCATGTACGAGAGCCCCAATCCCAGCGGCCCAGCCAGCAATGCTGTGACATAGAATTGCGCGGGTTCGCGCCCGGTGTTGCGGGGGAAGAAGATGGGGCGCATGCCATCGAGGACGTCGCGTACATCGAGCAGTTTTTCCGCATGGTCGCTGGTCATTTCTGGGGGCAGGTTGGGGAGGTCATAGAAACGAAAGATGGCCGCAATCAGCAGCACGCCAACAGCGGCAAGCATGTAGACATGGGTACCTGCACGTGGCCGCGCGAGCAAACGTGGACGTGGCGTATCCCACCAAGCGGCCAACCAGCATGCCATGCTGCCAAGCCAGGCCAATACACCTGGCATACGGTAGGTATTATCGGCGGCCTGCCACCAGGCAATCATGCTCAGGGCAAGTGCGAACAATATGAGTAGGAAGCGGTAGTGGATACGTTCGTGCTGGGCAATGTCGATATGCACGGTCTCATGCGGCATGTTATTCGTTTGCTGCATAGCTTTCATCCTCCATTGGCATGATTTCCACGCGGTTGCGCCCGAGCTCTTTGGCACGATAGAGTAAATCATCAGCGACTTCCAACAAGGCCGAGAATGTTTGCATGTGTGGCAGAAGGGTGACCACGCCAAAACTCCCACTGATGGGTACGGCTTCTTTGTCTGTCTGGCAGGGTGTTGTGTGCATCCACTGATGAATGCGATTGGCAACCATCACAGCACGGTCGAGCGGCAAACCGGGAAGCAGGATAGCGAACTCTTCACCGCCATAGCGTGCCAGGATGTCGCTGGAACGCAAAAGCTGTTGTACACCGTGGGCGACATGCACCAGCACACGGTCGCCAACAAGGTGGCCATAGGTATCGTTGATGCGTTTGAAGTGGTCGAGATCGAACAGGATGACGGAGAGTGGTAGGTGTAAACGGTGCGAACGGATGACTTCACGCTCGCCCACCTCGAACAAGTAGCGGCGGTTGTAGATGCCCGTAAGGGGATCGGTTTTGGCCTGACGTTGCAGCGCAACATAGAGTTCGTGATTTTGCAAGGCGACGGCCATTTGCGTGGCAATTGTTTCCAGAACTTCGCGGTCGCTTTCGTCAAAATCAGGTTGGTGCCAGTCGCGTATGGCTGTCATTGTGCCAACAATGCGTCCTTCGAATATCATGGGCGCCACCAGGGTTGAACCGCTCTTCGTTTGCAGGCGATGTTGGGCAACGGTATCACTTTCGCGTGGGTCGCGTTTCCCTTTGGGCGAAACGGCTGTTTTACGGTGTCGAATAGCCCAACCGGTGAGCCCTGCTTCCAGTTCCTCGAAAGGGACTTGTGGAGCAAGGTGATGGCTTGGTCCACCAGATGCAAAGCCAAGCACGCGGCGCTCTTCGATATCGAGCCAGTAGACCAACACGCGGTCGGCTTCGATCAGTTGCGCGGTGGCATGCGCGACTTCTTCCATCAGTGGGTGCACGTCATTGGTCAGGTGGGCAAGGCGTTGCCCGAGTGTGTTCAGCAGGCGCCAACGGCGTGCCGCATTTTGGGAAGCGTGAATCATCTTCTGCAAACGTTCAAGCAACCGAACGTTTGTAATAGCGATACCAGCCTGGTCGGCCAACATGAGAGCGATGTGTGCGTGTTCTTCCGTGTAGATGTTTGGGCGTGTATTGTCGATGGTGAGCATCCCGACAATACGTTCACCAACACGAATGGGCACGCCTATCCAGCTGCGAACATACGTTGTTTTGCCATAGGCCTGGAAGCGTGGATCTCGTTGGGCGTCGGGGAGAACGAGTGGTGCTTTGCGGCACACGATTTCCTGGAACAGCGCATCGTCACGAGCATCGATGCGAACCTGTGTAACCTCTTCACTCTCGAACCCAACTGCTGCGACGATCCGAAATGTTGTCCCGTCTTCATCGAGCAACATGACCGCCGCTGAATCATAGGGGACAAGCAGCGCCAACCCAGAAAGCACCTGCGCGAAAACACTATCGAGGTTATGTTTGGAGACAACCATCAATGTCGTGGCATGCAGGGCTTTCATGAGGGCCTGGTACCGGTTGGTCGTTTCGATGTGGAGCGTGTTGCGGTATGCCATGGTCGCGAGGGTCGCGATGATTTCCAACATACTTCCGAAAAGAAACGACCATTGCTTCGTTGACACGAGCACGGCACCCCATAATGGGGGCTCTTCCTTGTCGAACAAGGTCCACCAGAGGATGCCATCATTCGTGAGGACATATCCGTTTTCGACAGGAGAATGGCGCTCGATCTCGCGGATGAGATGGCGGACACGGCCACTTTGTGCAATGACGTGGGGCCCACCCTCATCTTCGTACTCGAAGACGAGGGCTGCCTGGACCGCATCGAATGTGTGGGGCAGGAACGTTGCCCATTGGCGCATGACTTGATTGGGTGTGCGCAACGTCATGACACGACGGGCGAATGTGAGAATGTGCGGCAACCATTTGGTTGCCGCCTCCTCGTTTGATTGTGCACTTGATGATTGGGGGGGGAGTTCGGGAAATGTCATGGGAAAGACCTGTCATACCAGGAGCGCGCTCATTCAGTTGGTTTGCGCGCATGGAAGAAGATGCATGGCCCTTCGTGGCGTGGTCGGCTTTCGTAGTGTGGTCGTAGCCAGGCGTCGAACAGGGCGGTGCTGATTGGATTGGGGAAGGCGACCCACTTGCCAGTCAGAATACGACTGATGAGCCGCGGTACGCCAAGATAGTGCCCAATATCGAATGCTTTGAGTGCTTCAGGCGTCATGTAGTATTCCCAGTGTTCGACTTCGAAGCCGTGCATAGTGAGCAGGTCTTGCCATGTTTGTGGGTCGTAGATGTGAAAGTGCGCTGCATGCCGATTGAACCAGTTGCCATATGCCTGAGCAAGGGCTGGCAACCCCAGGTGGTTGAAGAGTGTCGAGCCGAGCAACATGTCGGCAAAGCGATGGCTGGGCACGCCAAAGATGAAGCGGCCACCCGGTTGCAGGACACGGAATGTTTCGCGCAGAACGGATTCGAGGTCTGGGATATGTTCGACGACGCAATTGGCAATCACTGTTTTGAAAAATGCATCGGGGAAGGGCATGTGTGTGGCGCTGGCGACAAGCGGGAAGCGGTAGACACCACGCTGGGCGGCTTCGTGCACCATACGCTCGTCGAGGTCAATGCCAGCAAAGAGTGGACGGCCAAAGGCCATTTGGGCAAAGTGACCATCGCCGCATCCTAAATCGAGCACGGGGTTTTCGATAGGGCCAGCCTCAGCAAAAAGTTTGCATTCGATGCCGCGCAATAGCGCCCGAAACGGTGGTACACTTTCCAGGTGGTCGCGCAAATAATCGCGTTCAGCGGGGGGCACAGTACCACTCATGGCGTCGTCATTCACGCGGGGTGGGGCGCCGTGAACGTCATCCAGCAATTTGTCGAAGAGGGCTTCGTAGCGTTCGACGGTTGTTTGGAGCGAGAAATGCCGCTCGATCATCTCGCGCGGTTGCACATACTCCGCACGGTGACGAATCACCTCGACGATGGCGTCGGCAAGGGCGCGTGCGTCGCGGGGGGGGACAATGCGCCCCATTTGCGTTGTGCGGATAGGTACACGCACGCCAGGCAGATCGCTGGCGACAACTGGCGTGCCGCACAACATGCTTTCCACTTGCACCAACCCAAAACTTTCTGTGCTGTTGATACTGGGCAGAATGGTCACATCACACGCTTTGTAGAAGACGGCCATTTGTTGGGGATCGAGCACGCCCAAAAATTCCCAATGCTCGCCGGCGGCCTGCACTAGTGGCCAGAGCCGCTCGCGATAGGCTTCTTCACCAATGACGTTTTGGTATTCGCCTGCGAACAACACCTTCACGTTGGGCAATTCTTGCCGAATGAGTGGCAGCGCTTCCAACACGTATTCGACGCCCTTTTCGGTGGCGAAGCGGGCAGCAAATCCAATCAAATGTTCGCCATTGGGGGCATGTTGCTGCTTGAATGCGTGCACGGCAGCATCATCGGCATCGGCAACAACCACAGGTGGCGGAATGATTTCGCGCTTGTGTGGGAAACGACGCAGGACGCGGCTGAAATTGGCGTAATCATCCGTGTACGCGACGAACCGGTCTACCATCAGCCCGGCGACAACGTTGCTGATGAAGACGGCTTCATCCACCAGGCGGTTGAACAAGCCGGGTGGCAAGTTCACATCGCAATGATAGGTCGCGATGACTGGGCGGCGGTAGACGTACCGTGCCAGAAAGGGCAATGTGAAGGCTTCTACGAAGGTGTTCGGCAGGTTGATAGCGGCCACATCATGCTCGCGTAAGAGCCGAGCGGCTGTGCGGAAGTAGCCCGGCATGATGGCCCCTTTGCTAATCCAAAAGGCAACCGGTTCTCGGATGACCCGCACGCCGTTGATGGTTTCTTCTTGTGGCAGATGTTTGTCGTACTGCGATGTGAGTACCGTCACGGTGTGGCCACGTGCGGCAAGCGCTTCGGCTAGGCGCTGCACGTAGATGGTGAGCCCCGAAACGTGGGGGCGATAGTAGGTCAATGAAAGCAGGATGCGCAATTTCTTTTCCGGCAACTTCGTCATCACGAGCCTTCTCCTCCAAAACAATTGATTACAAATGAGCAAACAACCCCATATGCTCCCGTACCCAGTTGAACAGACGGGTTACGCCTTCCTCCACCCCAATGCGTGGTCGCCAGCCAAAATCACGTTCGGCTTTGCGAATGTCGCTGATGTAAACACGCTGGTCCCCGGGGCGCCAGTCAGCGTAGGTGACGGGGATGGAACGCCCCAGCAGACGTTCCAGGAGCGGCCCAAACTCTGCCCAGATGCTCATGGTATTCTCGGGACCGCCCCCAATGTTGTACACGTTCCCGGCTGTGCGGTCAATGTGTGCAATGGCGGCATCGTACGCATCCAGCAGGTCATCGATGAAAAGCACATCGCGCACTTGTTTGCCATCGCCGTAGATGGTAATGGGGCGGTTTTTGAGCGCGGCAATGATGAACCACGCCACCCAGCCCTGGTCTTCGATGCCAAATTGGCGGTAGCCGTAGATACAGCTCTGGCGCATGACGATTGTGCGAATACCGTAAATGCGGTGGTAATCACGCACATACTGGTCGCCTGCTCCTTTGGAGCAGCCATAGGGTGAATGGAAGTCGAGCGGTTGTGTTTCGGGCACGCCAAACGGCAGGTTGGCGTACCGGTAGCGTGTGGCTTCTTCGACTACGCCTACGTTTTCCATGCCCCCGTATACCTTGTTCGTGCTGCTGTACAGCACAATTGGATTGTCGGCGACCAGCCGCGCGGCTTCCAGCACGTTGAAGGTGCCCAAGGCGTTGGCTTCGAAATCGGCACGTGGATCTTGGACCGACGTCGTTACAGCCACTTGCCCCGCCAGGTGGTAGATACGTTGCACCCCTTCGGCGGCGCGTTGCAATGAGTCGAAATCGGCAACATCGCCACGTACAAGGTGCAGCACTCCGTTTGTGTTGGCGGCCACTTCATTCAGCCAGGCCACGTTGGCCTCACATCCCGAACGGGACACATTGTCGTACACGATCACATCGTGCCCTCGATGAAGTAAGCGTGCGACCAGATTCGACCCGATGAATCCGGCACCACCGGTAACGAGAATGCGAGCCATATTCCCCCTCGTGTTCGATGAACTTTGTTGGCAGACCATATGTGCGGCGTTCAGCGATTTTCAGCATGTTGCATAGCGGCTACCATTTGCCGATACCCCATCCCGCGGCGTCCCAAGCCAATCATTCCAGCCGCAATCAGCCCGAAGAAGTTGACGCCATGCAGCGCGAGCGCCACGCTTCGTGCGATATTCTCTTCCATCCCAACCAGCAACAACGCGGCGGTGACGGCGCCTTCGAAAGGCCCCAATCCGCCCGGAGACGGAAGCGCCAGGCCGAATGCAGCCGCTACGATGGTGAGTGCGGCCACCGTTGGTGGGACATTCAGCCCGAACGCCAGAATGACGAGCCAGTAGGTGAGAATGGTCAGCCCCCATGTGGGGACAGACCAAAAGAGAATGCGGGCCAACACGGATGGGGCGTGCATGACGGCAAAACTGTCCAGCAACGAAAAGAGGCGTTGTGCCCACAAATCGGCGTGGAGGCGGGGTATACGTACCAGCAGGCGCGTCAATTGCCGTCGCCCCCATTCGGGGTGAATGGTGAGCACGGTGGCGATGAGAATCACCGCAAGGGTGCCACCCCCCAGCAGAAACCCGGCATGCACGAGCGCCGAGGGCAGGGGCAAAACGGGCAGCAGCCCCACCACGATCGCCACAATCACCAGCGTATCGAAAAGCCGCTCGAAGACGGTCGCCGAGAGGGCTTGCGGTAATGTCGGTTCGCCCTCGTGCCACTCCGAAAGCAGATAACTACGCACCACATCGCCCGCACGCGCCGGGAAAAGCATGTTGACGAGATACCCGATACCTACGACATCGAACAGGGTGGCGATGCGCAGGCGGTCGTGGTGTGGCCAGAAGAACCAGCGCCAACGAATGGCGCGGAAGAAGACGCCAGCGATGGTGAGTAGAAATGCTAGCCCAATCAGAAACGGATTGGCATTGCGGAACGATGCCCAGAGAATGCCCCAATCCGTGTTCCAGAAGACGGCGATGAAAATGACGAGGCCGATTGTCAGACTGAGTAAAAATCGTCGCATGGTAATTCACCGGCGTGTCAAAATGACAACCACAGGGTGGTCGTAGACCGCAAAACTCTCATCGTAGCGCCCCAACGGGATGCGCCATTTTGGTTCGGACAGGTGCCATGCGGCTGGTGTTGGCAGGTTGGCGGCGGCGAATGGGTTGGTGCTGAGCGTGATGCCCCCCAGCGATGGTTCACGGCGCCAGAGTGCGGCAACTTGAAAATCGGTACCGGCAAAGAGTGCCTGATAGAAGGCTGCCGCTTCCGGAAACCGCATAGGGTGGCGAGCAAGTGCCCCCCAGCCACGAGGCGAACTCAATACCACCACATCGGCACGCGCGACCTGTTGTGGAAGTGCCACCACGCCTGCGGGCGTGTATGGGTCGCCCTCGATATGTGTGAAACGCCCATCACAAACCCCTGCAACCGGTAACGGTTGGTCCCATGTTTCCACCAGAATGGTTGCACCGGGGGAAACGTGTTGGCACAACCACCGCGACGCTTCCCACCAAGGGTGTTCTTCTGTATAGAGGTGTACGAACGCCAAAGCATACAACAAGGTGGGCATGATTCCAAACATCGCCATGGCGGTTTGCCAGCGAGGTGGTATTTGTTGAACTAGCCAGCCGCTTCCGAGCACAGCCATCAACGGGAAGAGGGGGAGCCAGTAGCGCGGAAACTGTGCGAATGCCGAGAGTACAACCACCAAAGCGGGCATGAGCGCCGAGAGCACAACCACTTCACCAGCCCGTAGGCGGCCACGAAGGGCACGCCACATGCTCCACAGCGTTCCCCCCCAGGCGAAGGCAGTTGCTGTGGGCCCCAGGAACCATTGCGCCTGTTGGGCGATGGGATAGAGAAGTGGACGAGCATCCAAGAATTGGCGTGTGTATGGTGGCAGCGTGATGCCCCAGACCATGGCGGCTTCGGCGTGCCAGGCAGCGCGTACAGCGGGAAATGCGTGCCACACTGATGGGTTGACAAGCGCAAACATCCCCAGCGTAGCCCCCAGTGCAGGGGCAAACCAGCCCCACGCTTCATCTGTCCAGGCCGAACGCCATCGGTCGCGCCACGTGCTGGTAGTGGCATACCAGCCGGGTATCAGGTGGGCGAGCACAAGGGCAGGCAGAAGCAGCACAGCGGTGATTTTGGCGCTCATCGCTAGTCCAACCAGCGCACCAGCAGGTATCGAAGAACGCGCAAGGCGCTGGCGTGTTGTCGTCAGCCGCACCAGTGCCCATGTTGCGGCAACCCATAACGGGGCAAGCAGCACGTCAGCAGTGTAGAAATGCGCTTGTTGAATGTGAAGCACGGCGAACCCGACGAGTGCCATCGTGAGAAGCGCCGCTGGGGTGCCGTAAAGCGTCTGTGCCAACCCGGCAGCCAGAAGCACGGTGGTTGTATCGGCAAGGGCAGCGAGCAGGCGGGCGGTGGTCAGAAACACATCACCAGCCAGAGGACGAGTCAGCGGTTCAGGAACATGGGGCGCAAGCCCGGCAAGGAGCCAGAGCGGGAGTTGCCCGTACGGATAGCGCACATCGGTGCGGGTGTAGGGGGTCGTGGGGGAGGTTTCAGCGACTGAGACAACCAACCGTTCATCCGGATGAAAACGCCCGCCGCTGTCCCAGCTGAGGCCGTAGAAACGCATGGCAGCGACGACCAGCAAGAGTAGTGCCCCCCACACCCGTGCTCTTCGCATGAGACACTCACCGACGACGACGTTTACGTGACCGACGTGGCGCCCGAGATTTGCGTGTTTGCTCGCGAACGATTTGTTGCAGCGCTTTGACTTCTTTTGGTGTCAGTTCACGCCAGGCGCCGCGTGGCAATGTCCCCAGCGTAATCGGGCCGATACGAACACGTTTCAGTTTACGCACTGGATGCCCCAAAATGCCGAACATACGGCGAATCTGACGTTTGCGTCCTTCACGCAAAACCACGCGCAAGATGGTGGTATCGTCTGTTTTGCGCTCCACGCGCACTTTGGCGGGCAGAGTGCGTGTGCCATCGTCCAACACCACACCATGTTTTACCGCTTCGAAGAAATCTTTGTCGGGGTGCCCATACACCTCGACCACGTATTCCTTTTCATGCTGATAGCGCGGATGCGTGAGCACATTGACCACATCACCATCATTCGTCAAGAGCAACAACCCCTCGCTTTCGGCATCTAGCCGTCCAACAGGCACCAGGTGTTCTTCGGCTGCAAAAGGCACCAGATCGACCACCGTTTTGCGCCCGAACTGATCTCGCATGGTGGTGATGTAATGGCGCGGCTTATGCAGCGCAATATAGCGTTTGCGCACCTTGTCGAGCCGCACGCGCTCCCCATCCACACGGATTTCATCGCGCTCCGGATCGACTTTCGTCCCCAATTCCGTAACCATGCGACCGTTGACATCCACACGACCTTGTCGAATCATCTCCTCGGCGGCACGCCGAGAGGCAATGCCGGCGCGCGCCAACACTTTTTGCAAACGTTCCTTTGCCATAGGGTACCCTCTTTTCCTTCTATGTCTTGTTTATATGCGCCATTCTTTCCAAAGATAGCAACATTGTATTATATCCTAAAAAGAAAGACGGGCGAGTATGGAAAAAAGCAAGCAGCCCGCGCATTCACCTGGATACCCATTTGCCAGAGCATGCAGAACACCATACACTTATCGCCACGCATCCATAACAGACCAAGCAATCAAGAAGGAGGCTTCCTTGACGTCGAACCAGTTGCCACGCATCGTTGTGACCGGTGTAGGTGTCGTGACCTCACTGGGCCAGAATGTCGAGACCTTTTGGGATGGCTTGATTCATGGGCGGTCTGGCATTCACCGCTTCAATCATTTCGATGCCAGCGAATGGCCGGTGCAGATTGGTGGGTACATCGATGATTTCGACCCTACTCGCTATATTTCCGAAAAAGAAGCGCGCCGCATGGCGCGGTTTACGCAACTGGCTTTGGCGGCAACCGAAGAAGCGTTGGCAGATTCTGGTATCGATTTGTCGCAATACGACCCAACGCGCATTGGTATCGAGATGGGGAATGCTGTCGGCGACCTAGACACCATTACCAAGGAGTATGAGGTCATGAAAAAAAAGGGGCCACGTCGTATCAGGCCGCATGCTGGCCCCAGTGTACTGATCAATATGGGGGCGTGCCAGCTGGCCATTCGCTATGGCATTCAAGGGCCGGCTGGCGCCCCGGTCGCGGCTTGTGCGACCGGATTGTATGCCGTTGGTGATGCCATGCGCCGTATTCAGCGCGGCGAAGCCGACATCATCATTGCGGGGTCGAGTGAAGCGCTCTTGACGCCCCTGGCTGTTGCTGCCTTCTGGCGTATCCAGGCGTTGAGCACGCGTAACGATGAACCGGAGAAAGCGTGCCGCCCCTTCGACAAGGACCGTGATGGGACGGTCATGTCCGAAGGCGCAGCCACGCTGATTCTAGAGCGTGAGGATATCGCCCGTGCACGGGGTGCCCGCATTTATGCCGAAGTCGTGGGGTATGGTGTTTCGGTGGATGGCTTCCACCTGATTGCGCCTGACCCACAGGGGCGTGGTGCCGCGCGTGCCATGGCCTACGCGTTGCGTGAAGCGGGCATTGCACCCGAAGAAGTGGATTGGATTTCGGCGCATGGGACGGGCACACCCCTCAACGACCTCTCCGAAACATTGGCGATTAAGAGTGTGTTTGGTGAAGCAGCCCACAACGTTCCGGTGAGTAGCATCAAGAGCATGGTGGGGCACACGCTTGGGGCGGCTGGAACGGTTAGTTTGGTGGCAAATATCAAAGCCATCGAGACGGGGATTATTCCGCCTACCATCAATCTTGACCAGCCAGATCCGCAGTGCGACCTTGATTATGTCCCCAACGAGGCACGTGAGGCACGTGTGGATGTTGCCATGAGCAATGCGTTTGGGTTTGGTGGGCAAAACGCCTGCGTGATTGTACGCCGCTACGAAGGCTAAATCTGGATCGCGAGGAGTGATCATGCCAGTTGAAACTCGCACCCTCACCCCTGGTGAGCAATTGCGCCGCATTGCCCGTCGGTTGTTGGGGCAACCTGATTTGCATTGGGTCGTGTTGCCACCTTACGAATTGCCCGGCCTGGCTGTGATTGGCGGTGTGCTTGTACAAAATTTGGGACGTGTCCCCGCGCACAACGTCAAAATCGACCTGAGCTTCCCCCGTGGGGCGCAAGATATCATGCGTGAAGTGCAGGTGCACAGCGATGATGAATACATTGTGCGTGGTGGCGGCGAGGGTCGTTCGTTTACCACTCTGCGCTTGCGCACATTACGGCCAGGGGGGACTGTGGTGGTGTACTATTCGAGCCATGCCCCGTTGCAGCCAGTTGTGCGTGTCTCGCATTACGAAGCGGAATGATGTCGCCCCACAGCGGGTGGAGGAGGCTATTTGGTGAGCCGCACGTATCGCATACTCGTCGTCGATGATGACTGGGTTTCTGCCGAGCTTGTCCGGCGTGTGTTGGAGCGTGTAGGCTACGAGGCTCTCGTTGTACATTCGCCCGAAGATGCACTCAAAGCCCTCGAAACGGGGACATTCGACGCCGCGATTCTCGATGTCATACTCCCCGGTATGGATGGGTTTACGCTGGCACGTCGTATCCGCCAGGATCCGAAAACCCGTCTCTTGCCGATTCTCATGTTGACGGCGATGGGTGATTTGTCCGATAAGATTGCCGGTTTCGAGGCGGGGGTGGACGATTACGTCACCAAGCCGTTCGATTCGAACGAACTGGTGTATCGGTTGCGGGCGTTGCTCATGCGCGCCGAAGAGGCACGTGGCGCCGGGCTCGCACATGTCGACCGCTCCGAAGTATCACGTGGCAAAGTGATTGCCGTCTTTGGAACCAAGGGGGGCGTGGGGAAAACGCTTCTTGCCGTCAATCTCTCGATCGCCCTGCAACAAAAAACGCGGAAGCGCGTGGCTATTTTCGATGCCGACTTTCTCTTTGGCGACGTGGGGGTGCATTTGAACCTGCCCACGGTACGGAGCATCGTCGATTTGCTCGACCAGATCGATTCGCTCGACGAATACGCCGAACAAGTCCTCATCCCGCACTCGTCAGGTGTGTATGCTCTGCTGAGCCCGTTCCGTCCCGAAGAAGCAAATCTGGTTACAGCCGAACATGTCGGCAAGGTGTTGAAGTGGCTACAAACACGTTTCGACTACGTCGTGGTGGACTGCCCCCCGGCCTACGATGACCGCGTGCTGGTCGTTTTGGAGAATGCTGACGTCATCTTGATTGTGGTGACCCCCGAAATTGGGCCTTTGAAGAACATGAGCGTCTTTTTGGATTTGGCGGAGCAGTTGGGGCTTTCGTACGACAAAATTCACCTGATTTTGAACCGTGCCAATTCCAATGTGGGTATCAATGTGCAAACGATCGAACGCACGTTACGCCACCGGGTCGCGTTGCCGGTGGTGAGTGGTGGCCGTGCTGTGGTGTTGAGTGTCAACCGCGGGATTCCGATAGTGCTGGACCAGCCCAACGCGCTGATCTCGCAGCAAATCCGGCAGATTGCCGAGTTTGTGTTGGAACAGATTCGCCAGCCCCATTCGACGCGATAGAGGCCATGGCTGGGAATACGATCGCGGCGGCACAATTGGCCGCCGCGGTTTGTTTTGCACGTTGGCGTCACTCAGGGGGCGACTGCCATGGATGCAACCAGGTTGGGCAGGGGCACATACATCTGAATGCGTACGCGCCGCGATTCAGCCAGGATGACGAATTCTTCGTCCTCGTCTTCCACACGTGTGTGGGGGAAGACCAGCGCATGTCGTAATCGCGAATGGCGCACCTGTGCTCCTTCGCCCACAGTGACATACAACCCCAGGCTGCTTTCCTCGACCACAGCGTCGCGTGCTTTCCAGGAAAGCATCATAGGGTCGTAGAGCAGGTGCGCATAGGGCGGATGGACCATGCTCGACCAGTCGCGTAGCATGAGATGCGTAATATGCAACAGGTCGGATGGTTCGTTGACATTGAAACGGCACATATTGGTCGGCAAAATTTCCACTGGGGCATGTCGTGCCACCAGTTCATGCGTCAGTGCTTGCAGCGTATCATGTTCCATGAGGGTGCGTGCCCAACGGAAAATGTCAGGTTGCAAGATGTACGCGCCTGTTTGCGCCATGCGTGCTGCGGGGTCGCCAAACGCAGCATCTTGCGCCACAAGGAAGGTGTTGCAACCAGGGGTAGCGCGGCGCACATATGGCTCGATCCACTGCCCGAAATAGTTGTCGCCGTGGAGCACCAACGTTGGCCCTTGCACCCATTCGGCGGCACTCGCCAATGCTGCCATGAAGGTGGCGGGGCCTTTTTGCGGAATAAGACGAATATGGCGACGTTTGTGGATGTGTCGGGCGATGGCATCGGCTTTGTAGTTGACGACGATGGCGATGTCTGTAATCGCAAGACGTTCCAGCTGAGTCAAGAGATGGTCAAGGAGCGTTCCACCGGGGAGATACAGCAACGGCTTTGGATACAAATCAGTCAATGGGCGTAGACGTGTCCCACGTCCTCCGGCCAAAATCAATGCTTGCACCATTGCACTCCTTTGTCTTTTTTGGGCACTCGCCTTTGAATGCACCACTGCGTATTGTACTGTTCGCCTGTTCGTTTTACAAGCAACGTTTTCGGTACGTTTTCTATACGCCAACTGATGCATCACATCGATGGGCTTTTGGTCATAGCATTTTCAGGTGCTCTATCACGTTGCACGTAGTGTTTGTACACATGAGATGGTCTTGTGCGTTCATTTCTTTCGTGAAACAAGGAGGAAAGGCATGGTAGAGAAGTGGCAGGTCGAAGGTGAAGAACTGGCCTATGCCGACCGCTGGGTACGTGTGGTGCGTGCCCATGTGCGCCTGCCGAATGGTCGCGCGTATGTGTACACCACGCTTTGGCGGGTACCCGGCGCGGCAATCGTGGCACTCAACGACGACGGAAACATCTTGCTGGTACGCGAGTATCGCCACCCACTGGGGCAGGTGATTGACCAGTTGCCTGGTGGCTTAGTGGATGAGGGCGAGACACCTCTGATGGCAGCCCAACGTGAATTGCGCGAAGAGACCGGGCTGGAAGCCCATGAATGGGAATGGCTCGGCGAGGTTGAAGATAATCCCGGTCTCATTGCTGGTACAACAACGCTTTTCCTGGCGCGCGACCTTCACTACGTTGCCGACCCCGCGCGTGAGTGGACCGAGTTTTTGGAAACGCATTGGGAATCTCCCAGCCGGTTGCAGGCACGTATCGCGTGTGGCGAGATTCGCGACCGGGTGGTGCTGGCTGCCTGGGCGTTTCTCACGGCGCGGGGTTTGCTTTCAGTTGAGTGAGCAGCGCTTGCAAGGCTTCGGCTGAAACATCGAACACGTCCCATGCGGCATTCTTGGGCAGGAGCGACCAAAGGGCGTCGCGTGGTGCGCCTTTCAGGCGAATGCGCATGAGTGCGATGGGCAGTTTGTGGGTGAAAACGGCGACGCGCTCGTTGGGATGACGGCTGGCGATGTCTGCCAGCGCCGCCAGAATGCGTGTTTCTACGTCATGCAGGGTTTCGCCGCCTGGTGGGCTGGTCTCCCATGGTGCGGTTTGCCAGCGGTGAAACCGCTCTGGCCATTGGGCGCGGATATCGTCAACAAGGACGCCTTGCCATACACCCTGATTGATTTCGCGCAGACGCGGGTCGAGATGCACGGGCAGGTTGCAGTGTTCGGCCAAGGCATGCGCTGTTTCGGCAGCACGCTTCAGGTCGCTGCTGTAAATGGCGGTGATCCCTTCTTGCGCCAATTTTTCGGCTGTGGCTCGCGCCTGTTCGCGCCCCCGTCTGTTCAACGGTGGGTCTTCTTGCCCCTGATAGCGTCCTTCGGCGTTCCAGTCGGTTTCGCCATGTCGAACCATGTAGATGGTTGTCATGCGTCTTCTCCTTCTTCCGCGGGTTCGTTCAAGCCAAAGGCTTTGCGGTACTCCGGAAGGGTGGCAATGGGGGGGCGTCGAATATCGGAAATGTAAAGTTCTTCTAGGAAGTAGCGTCCTCCTTCGTACTGGATGAGTTTCATCGAGCGGTTGATGTCGCTGAGCAGGCGTACCTGGTTACGTTCTTCCAGGTGTTCGATGAAGACCTGAATGATGGCGAACGCCATTTTGCTGAGGGCAGGGAGTGGCTGGTTGTGGTGAATGCGTTGTCGCAAATCCACCTGGGCAATGCTGCTCAGCCCGTACTGTTCCACAAGGCTTAGGAGCAGCCCTGTTTCAACGCCATAGCCGGTGTAGAAGGGCAAGCGTTCCAAGACGCGGCGGCGTCCCGCGTATTCACCCGAAAGAGGTTGAATGATGCCCGACAGCTCGGGGTAGAAGAGGTTGATGAGTGGACGTGCGACCAATTCCGTCACGCGACCACCCCCACCGGCTTGCATTTTTTCGCCAACGCGCAGGGGACGGCGGTAAAAGCCTTTGACGTAGTGGATGTCTGAGCGTAGCAAAAGCGGCCCCACAATGCCGTACACAAAGCGAGGGTGAATATTCACAATGTCGGTATCAATCCAGGCGATGATGTCGCCTTTCAGCACGTAGAGGCTTTTCCACAGCCCTTCCCCTTTGCCGCGATAGGTGCCGTACTGAGGCAGAATATCGCTGTGCAAATAGACCGGAATACCAAGATCGCGGGCGATTTCCACGGTGTAGTCGGTTGAACCAGAGTCAATCAGCACGATTTCATCGAGCAGTGGGTGTTCGTGCATGAGGGCATCGCGTATGGTGGTAATCACGTTGCCGATGGTCTCTTCTTCGTTGAGCGCAGGAAGGCCAAGGCTGATGGTGAGCCCTTGTTCGCGCTTCAAGTCCACCAGGTGCGCGATGTCGCCAAATTCATCGCTGCTGAATGTATTTTCGGCAAACCAGCGGTCCACAATGACGGATGTGGGCGAGGGGGGAATTTCCAGTTCATCGTAGCGAGTGCGCACTTCGTCGAAGTGCGCCGGGCGGTATTCGGTTTTGACGAGAATGATGGGTGTGTTGACGGCGTTGGTAATGCTGCGAGCAATTTCGCCAACACGGCGCGCCCCTCCGCCAGCGTGCTGTTCGGCTACGCCAACCATGATAAGGTCGTATTCGTTGGCGATTTTGCGCACGGCAGAAACGACATTCCCCGTGACGCGCAAGCGGCGTGTAACCAGACGGTGCCCACGCGTACTGCGTTCGATTTCTTGCCAAATAGCCGTGTCGCGATCTTGTGCCTGGCTCCCCTCAGCAAAGAGCAAGGTTGTGCGGCTGTTCAGGGCTTCGGTGAGTGCCAGGGCGGTTTCGATGAGCAAGGCGCTTTCTTTGCTCCCCCGAATAGGAACGAGGATTTGTTTCACATGTTGCGGTGGTGGGCCACTGAATGCCACGACATCACACGGAATCAACCCCAGCAGGTCATCCATGTGTGCGCCGTACACGTCGTCGCTGCGTCCTGGTACCCATCGCAACACGACGATACTGATGTCGTGCGTGATGACCGTTTCCTGGATGATGCGCCAGGGTTCGTGGCTGACACGCACATGCATGTCGAATTGGATGGGCTCGCTAGCGTAGGTGTCGGCCAGCGTTTGCAAATGCTGGCGGGCGACCTGGACATCAGGTGTGGCTTCACTTAGGGCTTCTGGCGTCTCGACCGGCACAATCCCAATGGCACGCACATAGGTACGACGATTTTTGGCGAGTGCCAACGCCACACGCAAAAGCCATTCGTCGGGGGTCTGGTTGTGGATGAGTGGGACCAGCACAGGATGTACGGTGCGTTCGATGCGGTAGCGGGTCGCATGTTTGATGGTGTGGCTCATTGGCAACTCCTTCCTGTTCTGGTTTCCGATGAATATTGGCGCGTGTAGTGTATAGAAAGTGGGGCGGAGAACAAAGCTACAAAAAAAGCCTGACAGGTCTGGTACAAGCGGCGCTGCCTGTCAGGCCGTTTCGAGATGATGGGCTTCATCAGGGAAGATCGAAACGCATACGTGTTGTGTGAACACCATCAGTGGCCAGAATTTCATACACGCCCGTGGCCAGTGATTCGGCGGTGGTCAGGTTGGGTGTCGCTTGGTGTAAGGCAAGCGTTTGCCATGTCTTGCCGCCGTCGGGCGAGTAGCGCACGGTGTAGAACACGCTGTCCCCGTCAGCATCGGTGGCGTTCCAATGCAACGTGTTTGCGGAGTGCACCTGTGGCGATGCATCGAAACGTGGTGCGGCGCTGCCGCCACTTCGTTCAGCAAGTACCTGCTCTCCCTTGCGAATACGGATGATGTCTGCGTTGACGGAAGCAGGCACGGCAAGATGGAAACCGCGAATCTCGCCCCCTTCGGCCTCTCCTACCGTGTCGAGAGTGGCACGCACGGGCGTGAAGGGGTAGGATGCCAGCAAACGCCCATGGTTGTCGAGCAGATCGAGTGTGTAGGGGCCTGCTTCAAGCCGGTAGAGGATGGTGTCGAGTGTGAGCGCCGGGCGCAGTGCCACCGACGTGTCGTTTTCGTCGAGAAGGCCGGAGACGAGCAAGACTGGTTCCGGGCGGGTGATACGCATCTGGTTGTTTTGTTGAGCATATGCCAAAATGGCTTCGTAGGTGTAGTCAGAAATCCAGACGGGGTCGCAATAGCCCATGATGTCGTAGTACTGCGTATAGGGGTAGATCGTTTGCGATCCGTACACATCGAAGCCGTAGTTTGGTGCACCAGCGTTGCCGATGGGCGCTTTGCCATTGCCATCCGTGTAGGGGTAGTTGGGGTCGGGACTAGCAGCGTTGCACCCAGGGGCATGTTCACGACCATGGTTATGCCCGACCTCGTGAGCGTGGGTTTCGCTGGCGCCATCGTGGGCACTGTTCCAACCGGTCCATCCCACAGCGGCTTTGTAATACCCAATCCACCCAAGGCCGGCGATGCAACCACCACTGCATTCTACGTCGAGCAGGGCATAGTAGTATTCGTTGGGCGCCCCATCGACAAGCCAGACATCGGTCACGTCGTAGAGCATTTGTATCCAATCGTTGGATGTGGGGTCTGGTTTTCCACTGGTACAGGGGCCGCTGTAAGGCATGAGCGATGCATGTGTTTGCAACGTGATGTTGGCTACGGGGTAGACTTTGCGCGTGTACTCGATGAGATAGTCGAATGGCCCGGCGGGGGTGATGGTACCACCGCCAGAGCACGTGTATTGCACGCGCACAACACGCACGTTGAGATCAGGTACGCTCGTGAAAGAAACGGTGGTTGTCTGGCTGGTGGCGAAGTAGGTTGTGCCGTTTTCAGCGGTGACCCACAATGTGAGCGTGCCCCAAAGCCAATCGTTCGGAAGCACGAAGTTGAATGTGTCGCCAAGAAGGGTGCGGTCGGCAGTGCTTTTCAGCGTGCGCGGGTTATTGATGGCTGGGATGGGCGACGTGGTGAGTTCTTGCCCGTTGCGTGCGGCGTGCAAATAGGCTTGCACGTCGGAATGGGGTGTGGTGCTGGTGATGGTGACACGGGCGTATGTAGGGCGGTTGGCAACAAGTTGGACGCTGTTATTGGGTTGCTGCACGCCCTGGGTGATTTCGAAGCCCGCATTGATGGCTAGTGGCGTTAGGTCTTTTTGGATGAATGGTAGGTGTACAGAGCAATTCGGGGGGCAGGCGGTGGGCGTCGCCGTGGATGTACCAACGCCCACAAGAAGGATCAAAATACCCACAAACAAGGCGAGGCGGCGCATGGCTCCCATCCTTTCGTCGGTTTCTCATGGTGATGAAGCTGGCATTTCTTCGAGTTCCGGGCAGGCGGATGGCGGTGGTGGGGTGGTGATGACACGCACCCGGCGGAACGACGCGGCTTCCAGCAGGGCACGCACGGCGATCTCGGCACGAGTGTTGGCTTCTTCGAGGATGCCATTTTCGCAGGCGGCGCGGCGAATTTTTTCGAGTGCCAATTGCTCGGCACGGCTTTGCATGGTGGGGTCTACGGGACCAAAGAGACTTTTGTCGAAGTCGTAGACGTAGGAGCGTTCGACATCGATTTTGGCGTCGAGAATTTTAGGCGGCGGCAGGCGAATCGTAACGGTGTCACTCACAACCTGCACATTGCTGGCATCGATTTCGCTGAGGTCGACCCCGGCGCGGACTTCTCCATAGGCGACATAGATCATCTTCGTTTCACCGACCTGTACGCCCAACAATTCCCGCGCCTGCGATTGCGCGACAATGGTTTCCATGCTGTACAGGGCGGTTGTGAGCTCGCTGGCCCCACGCACTTGCCGCACAATGACGGCGCGGATATCGATGCGTGGGGTTGGGGTGGGTTGAACGAACAGCGTTTCCACTCGTTGGACGAACGCTTCCCCCTGGCGGTAAAAGCCGTAAAGGCTCAACGCAGCGACGCAGAGTGCCGCGCCCAGCAGCAAGAGCGCGACAGTGCCAGCCATTCGCCAGCATCCGGTGTGGGTATTTGGTTGGGTTGGCCTCCCTGGTGATTCCACAGTATCCCTCACATGCTTTCACGCAACTCGAACGGCACATGGGGCACGCCACCCGGATAGAGGGCGGCGGCGTTTAGATCGTGCGCACGTAGCATACTGGCGCCGGTGATAGCGCGTTCCCCCGACATGCAGACGGTGATATGCTCTGCCTGCGCTGGCAGTTCGCTAATGCGTTGGTGCAGTTCGCGCAGGGGAATGAGCCGCGAGCCGAGGACGATACCGCTCAGGCGGGCTTCGTGTGCTTCGCGCACGTCGAGGATGCTGAGCCTCTCTTCGTTCGTATCGAGCCGCGTGCGCACAACATCGATGAAGTCGTCGATCTCAAGGGTGGGAAACGGTTCAAGGCTGATTGTTGGGTGTTGCCAGCGACGTAGGGGCGTTTCCAACCAGCCAACGACGGGGTTGCGTTGCATTTTGTGGACGGCGTGCGCGATTTCTTCGGCTTCGATCGGGTCATCATGAACGAATGCCACGGGGGCATGCGGGTGGAGCAACACCATCATCATGGGAAAAGCCGATACATCGGTAGCGGGAATGTTGATGGCGCCGGGAATGTGCGCTTCTACGAATTCAGCGCTTGGGCGCAAATCAACTAGCACCGTGCCTTGTTGCTGGTAGTTCAACAAAATTTCGGCATCCAGCGCTTTTGGTGTTTGTGGTTCGCTCATGTGCGTACCTCCTGCTGGCGTTGGTTGTCAGGGAAGTTCAGGGGGGCGTTCGCGTCGCACGTATCGCGGTTCTTCCAGCATGGCCTGGATAGTCTTTTCGCCATCGCGAACGTGGACGACCGTACCTGGCGTCGCCCACTCGTGCCGCACATACGCCAGCCCCACATGATGCCCGTCTGGTGTGGTGACGACGCTGGTCAGCCACCCAACGTCACGTTCGTCGGCGATAATCGGGCTCTCTGCCGGGACGGGGGCTGCCAGTTGGACGCGCATCAGGTGTTGCTTGATTTTCGCATAAGTGTCCAACCGTGCTACCACTTCTTGCCCAATGTAGCAGCCCTTGCTGAAGCTGATGGCGTCCCACAAACCGGCTTCGAGTGGGTTGTACGCCTCGGTGATTTCGTGGTCGGCGGCGGGGCGGCCATGCAACACGCGCACAATTTCCCACGCCTCGCTGCCCATCGGTTCGATGTCTTCGGTTTGCCCGGCGTGAAGCAGCGCGTCGAACAGAGCAGCAGCATGTGCCTGTGGCACCACGATGGTGAATCCGGGCACGGCAAGCCCGCTTCCAGCCGCCACGCGCACGGGGGCATCGGCGATGGTGGTATCCAGAAAGCGCCCTTCTTCAGGGATGGGGGCGTTCAGGTGGCCGAGTACGGCCGCACTTCGAGGTCCCGCCAGTGTGAAGAGGGCGGTTTGGTCAGTCGCGTCTTCGATTTTTAGGTCGGTGCCGAAGAAGATGAAGCGCCGAAACCAGTTGGGCAGTAGGGTACGACGCTCTGGCGAGGTGATGAGCAGACTTTCATCTTCGGCGACCAGCACCGTGAGCAGGTCGATCAAGCGAGCCGTTGCCGTGAGCGCTACCGCTTCGATGGTCTGGCCGGGTGTGGCGCGTTTGAAGTCGGCAGTGGTGTAGTTGTGCAGAAAGGTGAGGTGGTCGCGCCCAAGGAGCCGCAAGCGCCCCCAGTGGCTGCGGTCGTACAGAACGACGCGCTCTTCGACAGCCCGCACCGCTTCGGCGGTATTGCCGTAGTCGTGCACGACTAGTCGTCCATTGTGGTCGATCCAGTTCGCGCCGAGCGCATTGTGCACATGTTCCATTTCGTGCGGCATATCTTCCTCCTGTTCAGGCTTCGCCCATCGCCTGGTATTCTTCCTCTTCCGCGGTCAGTTGGGGAACAGATTGTGGGCGGCAGGTGAGCAGCAACCAGATGACGCCACCTACACCGGCGATGAATGAAGCCGTGAGAATGGAGAGTTTCGCGACCGGGAGTGCGGATTCGGGCAGCCCCAGTGTCGCGATGAAGAGGGCAACAGTAAAGCCGATGCCACCCAACATGCCGGCGCCCAGAATGTGCGCCCAGGAGACGGCGTCGGGTTTTTGCCCCAACTTGAGCAGGCTGCTGAGGTACGCCCCGAGAAAGATACCCACGGGCTTGCCGAGTGCCAGCCCCAGCGCAATCCCCAGGAAGAGAGGGCTGCCCAGCATATCGCCGACCCCACCTTCGATGTAGACGCCAGCGTTCGCCAGGGCGAAAACAGGAACGATGAAGAAGGCGACCACTGGGTGCAGTGTTGTTTCGAGCCGACGCAAGGGAGATTGGGCATTTTCGCTCAGTTGTTCGAGCGTATCGATCCCCGAACGGAACAGGTCGTCGTTCTCGATGGCATCTTCCATTTCTGCCAGTAGGCGCCGTGCGTTGTTGAGGAACGTGCGTCGGTCAAGGAAGCGGCGCACAGGGATGGTGAATGCCATCAATACCCCCGCGATGGTGGCATGGACACCCGATTGCAAGAAGCCGTACCAGGCGACAATGCCCAGCAGCAGGTACACCCAGGAGCGATAGAAACGCAGGCGGTTCAGTATGAGCGCAACGCCAATGGCTGCCAGCCCCAGCAAGAGCCAGGTTACCGACAGATTGCTGGTATAAAACAGTGCGATGATGAGCACAGCGCCCATATCGTCGGCAATGGCGAGCGTGGTCAGGAAGATTTTGAGCGAGGTCGGGATACGTGAGCCGAGCAGCGCCAGCACGCCGAGCGCAAAGGCAATATCGGTTGCCATGGGGATCCCCCACCCGCTGAGAGTCGGTTCACCCCAGTTGAAGGCAACGTAAATGAGCGCGGGCATGACCATACCACCAATGGCGGCGGCGATTGGAAATGTGACACGTTTGATGGAGCGGAGCTCGCCCACGGTCACTTCGCGCTTGATTTCCAATCCCACGACGAAGAAGAAAATAACCATCAAGCCATCGTTGATCCAGTGGCCGAGCGACATTTTGAGCGCATTGTCGCCCCAGGAAATGCCCACTTTGATGTCATGCCAGAATTGTTCGTATGTGTGCGGTGAGATATTCGCCCACAAAAGCGCGACGACGGTTGCCAGCAAGACGACAATGCCCCCGGATGCTTCCTGGTGGGCAAAATCCTGAAACGCCCGCACAATCGATGTGATGCGTGGCGAAAAGCGTGATTGCATGGCCGTTGTGGCTTCTTCATCGAATTGAAAATGTGGGTTCATTGCCGAATTCTCCTCTATCGGGTTGATCGTGCTGAATGGTGTGTGTCATTCTTCGTCCGATGGACGCAGGCGGTTGACGCCACGGGGCACCTGGTAGTTACGCCAGTTCATCTTGGGTTCGCCAACCTGGCTCCATTCGGGACGGTACGCCGGTATGCAAACGGCCCATACGACCAGGTCGCTTTCTTCGGCGGTGTGAATGGCGTAGCGTGTCCCCGCAGGAATGAGCACCACATCGTCGGGAGCGACATCGTAACGGGTGAACGCCATTTCGATGCTCCCGTGCCCGGCTTTGACGATGAGCAGCTCATCGAAACGGTTGGTGCGCGGTTGGCCGCGTGTTCCTGCTGGTGCGGTGATGTGGGCAACGCTGTAGCGGGACGTGTTGGTGCTGGCCAACCCAATCAGTTCAACCACACGGTGCCCGTCGCTATTTTCGATGGGGGCTTGTTCGTGCAGAGAGCGTTTCATACGGTGTTCTCCCTTGTGTCTCTACCTGCTGAAAGTATAGCACGGTTTTACGCGGTTTCATCGTCGAAATCTTCATCGGGGTCGGTATGCCAGTTTTCAATGTGTTCGAGTAGGTTGTCGATGGCTTCCAACACCAGCGTTACCTTCCATGTTTCGCCCTGCCGGTCTGTCCAGCCATCGCGTTCCGGGTAGCGGTCGTGAAACTGTTCGGTGCGGGATCGCCATTCGATGAGCGTTTCGAGAGGGTCGCCGTCGGTTGAGAGGACGCGCCGAATGAGGCGGGCTTCGGTTGCCCATTGCGCGTGAAGTGATTGTTCCAAATCGGCTTGTTGGTGGCCTGTGCCACGGCGCAATAGGTTGCTTTGAGTAAGCGTGCGCAATGTTTCGAGCCGTTTTTGCAGGAGTTCGCGCGTGTTCATAGGATTACTCCTCGCTCATGGCTGAATTGATGAAAGCCGAAAGCCGCTTGAAATAGGCCTCCCCGCCGACGAGATAGGTATCGTTGTGATGCCCCTCTGGCACGATAAAGAGTTCTTTTGGTGGTGGGGCAGCTGCGTACAGCCGGCGTCCATGTTCCACGGGGATGAGTTCGTCTTCCGTGCCATGGATGATCAGTTTTGGGCAGGTGATGTGCTTGATGCGATCGAGGCTTGGGTAAAAATCGGGCAGTAGATATGCCACCCAGGGGATGGAGAGTAGATGGCGAGCGAGATCACGCCCACGGGTGAAGGTGTTTTCGACAAGAAGTGCCGCGGGTGAAACATCGGGCTGGGCAGCGAGCCAGATGGCCACCGCGCCTCCCAGCGAACGGCCAAACAGCACCAATGGTCCGCCCAGTTCTGCGTCTGCCCATTCCCAGGTGGCGCGGGCATCGTGGTAGGTGCCTTGTTCGCTGGGGCTACCTTCACTTTGCCCAAAACCACGGTAATCCAACAAGAAGACTTGCCAG
Source organism: Ardenticatena sp. (assembly GCA_015487975.1). Classification (GTDB taxonomy): domain Bacteria; phylum Chloroflexota; class Anaerolineae; order Ardenticatenales; family Ardenticatenaceae; genus Ardenticatena. Next base: position 41,963 of record WFOS01000014.1, on the reverse strand, counting down.
CCTGCTTCGTAGAGCAGCCGCGCATTGTCCAACCGGTCGGCGATGTTGCCAGCGTTACCGTGGAAAAAGAGGATGGTGGCGGGCGCCTCCATGTGTGGGATGAGCCAGCCATGCAGGCGCACGCCATCCGCGGTGTGCAGCCAGATGTTTTCATACGGCAACCCTACATCGGCGGGGGTGCGCCACAATGGTTTTTCGGGATAGAACATGTATTGGTTCAGAATGGCTTTCATATGCTCGGCAAATCCATAGACCTACTTCGGTTTCTGTTGACGATGAACATCAAGCATCTTACTGTGCTTTGTTGGAAAGACAAGCGCCCTTTCAGGATTGACAGGGCTTCGAGGGTGGTGCCATTGCCCTGTTTGACGGAAGATAGCCTTTTGGGCAAACTCCAAGCACCGCATCCCACAGCATGACCTGGTGTCAACGAAGCATAGGAAATTCACCATGCATATCGAAACGCTTGTCGTCGGCCCACTGCAAGTCAATTGCTACATTGTCGTGAACGAAGCCACAGGCGACGCTATCATCATCGATCCTGGGGGCGATGCCGACAAAATTGTCGCCACAATTCGCGCGAAGGGGTGGACTCCTTTGCGGATCGTCAATACGCATTGCCACTTCGATCACGTGCTTGGTGTGCAGGCGTTGAAAGAGGCGTTTGGCATTCCGTTTTGGGTGCCCCATGGGGAAGAGCCACTTGTAGCCCGTGCGCCCGAGATTGCTCGAGAATGGCTTGGCATCGATGCGGGGCCAGCCCCCACAATCGATGCAACGATTCACGAAGGGCAGAACATTGCGCCACCTGGATTGACGTTGACGGTCTACGAAACGCCGGGGCACAGCCCCAATGGCACTGTGTTCATTGGCGAGGGGGTTTGCTTCACGGGCGATGTGGTCTTCGCCGGGAGTATCGGGCGGTACGATTTGCCCGGGGCGGACTTCAATACGCTGATGCGCAGCATTCGCCGCGTGATTCTGCCCTTGCCCGATGAAACCCTATTGCTGCCAGGGCATGGCCCTGCGACGACAATGGCGAACGAACGGCGCTTCAACCCGTACATTCGGGCTTTGATGGCAAACAAGTAAATCGGTAAACAAGAACCAATGCAACCAAGGAGTCGCGACATGTCTTTTGATGTAGATTCGTTCAAGCGTGCTATGAGCCAGTTTGCCACCGGGGTGACCATCGTCACCACACGCGATGGCGATGCGGTGCATGGAATGACGGCCAACGCGTTTTCCAGTGTTTCACTTGCACCGATGCTCGTGCTGGTGTGCATTGCCAAACCGTTGCGTACGCACGACATGATCGAGCTCAGTGGCATTTTCGCTGTCAACATCCTTGCGCTCGACCAGCGCGAATTGGCGGAACGCTTTGCTGGCATGATTCCAGGTGTCGAAGACCGATTCGAGGGGCTCCCGTATCGAACAGCCACAACCGGTGCACCGGTGTTCGATGATGCCCTGGCCTGGGTCGATTGCCGTCTATGGGCCACGTATGACGGTGGCGACCACACCATTTTCGTCGGCGAGGTAGTGGATGGTGCAGTGTTGAACGATGGGGCACGCGAGCCCTTGCTCTACTTCAACCGCCGCTGGGCGCATTTAGGCCCGGTTGAACAACAGCGTTCCAGCCCGTGGCCCACGCAATCCGATGATGAGACGGAGTGATGGCATGATTCGGGTGCCACCCGCCGAGTGGGCGTCTGTTTTGCACTCCATCACACGCCGCCAGCAAGCTATCCCAGTGGTGTTGCGTGTTCGAGATGCCCCGCAGGGTATTGCCGAAGTGGTGTTGTGGCAAACACCGCTGCGCACCTTGCGGCTGGCGCAGGAAAATGACCGCATCGACGTGGAAATCATTGCCGGTCTTGCCGAGTCGCCCATCGCCTATCGAATTGGTGCCGTCCGTGCCATTTCACTGGAACTCACCGCCGACCGTGCGGCTGTGCGTGAAGTGCGTTTCGATGGCCTGGATGGCGAGGTGTCGGTTTTGCGGTTCGAGTTGCCGTAGCCTTCTTCGTTGGAAAGCGTATTGGCGATTGTACAGTCATGGCACGATGACGTGCCGCGTGTTGCAAGGAGGCACACATGCAGTACATACCAGAACCATTTCGCATCAAGATGGTGGAGCCAATTCGGTTGTTGTCGCGCGAGGAGCGTCTGGCGGCATTGCAACGCGCTGGCTACAACCTGTTTGGCTTGCGTTCCGACGAGGTCTTCATTGATTTGCTCACCGATTCGGGAACAGGCGCCATGAGCCAGGCGCAGTGGGCGGCCATCATGCAGGGCGATGAGTCCTATGCGGGAGCACGTTCGTTCTATCGCTTGCGCGACGTCATTCGCGATATTTTTGGCTTCCGCTTTTTTGTGCCGACTCATCAGGGGCGTGCCGCCGAACATATCCTCTGCCAGTTGCTCATCGAACCGGGCGACAAAATTCCTTCCAACATGCATTTCGATACCACGGAAGGCAACATTCGCGCACGGGGGGCAGAACCGGTCAACCTGGTGATTGATGAAGCCCGTGACCCGCAGTCCACGCATCCCTTCAAGGGCAACATGGATGTTGAAAAATTGCGGCGTTTCATCGAAGAGACTGGTGTCGAGCGTATCCCCTTTGGCATGATCACCATCACAAACAACGCCGGGGGTGGGCAGCCAGTTTCCATGCAAAACGTGCGCGAGGTTTCGGCCGTCTACCGTGAATATGGCATTCCTTTTTTCATCGATGCGTGCCGCTTTGCCGAGAATGCCTGGTTCATCAAGCAGCGCGAACCAGGCTATGCGGACAAAGCCCCCATCGACATTGCGCGTGAGATGTTTGCGTTGGCGGATGGCGCTACCATGAGCGCGAAAAAGGATGCCATTGTGAACATTGGCGGCTTTTTGGCGATGAACGATGCAACTCTCTACGAGCGGGCGCAACAGGAATTGATTTTGCGCGAGGGGTTTCCGACGTATGGCGGGCTGGCAGGGCGCGATTTGGACGCCATGGCGGTTGGGTTGTACGAAGCGCTCGATGAAGCCTATCTAGCATATCGTACAGGGCAGGTGCGCTATCTGGCAGAGCGCTTGCAGGCGGCGAACGTGCCCATTGTACAGCCACCAGGAGGACACGCTGTCTATGTAGACGCACGACGTTTCTTGCCGCATATCCCCCAAGCGCATTTTCCGGCGCAGGCGCTCGCTGTGGCGCTCTACCTGGAAGCCGGTGTGCGTGGCGTGGAAGTGGGGTCGGTGATGTTCGCGCATGAAGACCCCCAAACAGGTGACATGGTCTATCCGGCGCTGGAATTGGTGCGTCTTGCCATTCCACGTCGTGTGTACACGCAAAGCCACCTGGACTACGTGGCCGATGCGTTGGGGCGGTTGGCAGCACAGGCTGACCGGGTGCGGGGCTTGCGGATGACATATGCGCCGCCTCTGTTGCGCCACTTTACGGCCCGTTTCGAACCGATCGAAGCCGCTGTTGTGATGCCCTGATTGTTCTGCGCAAAATACCACACCGCCCCTCACGTGAGGGGCGGTTGTTTGTGTGCCATGCGCGTGACGTGTCATGTCCGTTCTTTGTTCCTGCGCATCAATCGCTCGAATGCTTCGACCACCTTGGGATCGAAATGCCGGCCACTTTCGGCGCGGATGTAGGCCATGGCCTTTTCGTGCGACCATGCTGGGCGGTATGGGCGGTTTGATGTGAGGGCGTCGTACACATCCACCACGGCAAAAATACGTGCTGCAAGCGGAATGGCAGCGCCTTTCAGGCCGCGTGGATAGCCAGTCCCGTCCCATTTTTCGTGGTGGCTGTATGGAATGTCAAGAGCAGCGCGCAGGTAGTTGATTGGTGAAAGCATTTCATAGGCGTACACCGGGTGGCGGCGCATAATCTCCCATTCTTTTTCGGTGAGTGGTCCAGGCTTGAATAGGATGCTGTCGGGGATACCGAGTTTGCCGATGTCATGCAGCAGAGCACCTCGGCGAATGTGTACCCATTCCTCTACGGGCACATCCATTTGTTGCACCAATTCCATCGTCAGGCGGGTGACACGCTCGGCATGCCCTTTGGTTTCGATATCGCGCAGTTCCAACGCACGTGACCAGCCCTCGATGGTGGCGTCGTATGCCAGCCGCAATTCGGTGTTGGAGCGTTGCAGCTCATCGAAGAGTTCGTAGTTGTCCAGTGCCAGTGCCAGACGGGCGGCGATCGTTTCGACGAATGAAACCCATTCATCCGATGGGAGAAAGGCATCCCGCGCAAAAATTTCCAGCACCCCTTTGAGACATCCTTTGGTGAGCAACGGAACACCGATGAATGTTCGAAAGCGTTCTTTGGAGATGAATTCGGAAAGCAATGGGCTTTTGGCGGCGTTCAGATTGTCGAGAATGAGTGTGCGGCGCTCCATGGCCACCCGTCCTGCCAGGCCTTCGCCAATGCGCACATTGCGAATGGTGTCGGTGAAGCGAAAGCCGCGCATGGCGATTGGTGCAAGCATGTTCATATCGTTCGCCAACCGCATCGTCACAGCGGCATCCATATCGAGTTCATCGAGTAAATTCGCCAGCACCAGGTCGAGTGTGAGCCGAATGTCCACGTTTGCGTTGATGGTCATATCGATGTCGTGCAGGGTGGCGAGGCGGCGCAGGCGGGTTTGGGTTTCTTGGTGGAGCGCGGCGCGGTCGAGTGCGAGGGCGGCAAGTTCGGCCAGTGTGTTGAGGTGTGGCAGGATGGTTTTGTCGAAGGGGGTGCTTCGTCCGAGCCACAATGTGCCCAGGATGCGGTCGGCGACGTGCAGCGGAAGGCCAATGACAGCATGGCATTGGTTCATGCGTTCAGGTGCTTTGAAGATGGGGTCTTTGGTCACGTCATCTGAGACGAATGGCTTGCCCGTGACAACCATGTACGCATTGGCGCCAAACGTTTCGGGCAGTTCCCAATCGAGCAGATGCTCCCAACGCCCCAACGCATAGGCTGTGCGATAGACGCGGCGCGCAGGGTCGAAGAGCAGCAAAGAAGCGCCTTCGGCGTTTGCGAAACTCACCAAGTGTGGCAAGAGACGGTTGGCAAGCTCGTCCTGCGTGTGTGCGTTGCGCAAATCAAGCGAGATGCGTGCCAGTTCTTGGGTTTTTTCCGCCCAGAGGCGTGTTTGTTCGTAGCTATGCGTTGTTCGAAATGCGAGGGCGGCTTGTTGGGCAATGGCTTTGAACAGCGCTAGCGTGAGCTCGTCTGGCGATTGGTCGGTTTCGATGAGAACTGCGCCGAAGAGCGATTGATTGACCTGTAAAGGGAGCAGTAGAAGCGTAGCGGCTTCATCGCTCAACAAGGAGCGCCATTGCTCATCCGTGGATACGTCCACGATGCCAGGTATGGGGGTGGTGCTAAAAAGGGTGCGTACCGCATCTTGCAAGTGGGGGGGCAAGGTGTGATGGTCGGCGTTCAAGGCGTGCAGACGGTGCGGCTCGCCATCGAACCAGAGCCAGATGCTGATGCGTGGTGTTTCGAGCAGCGTCGCGAGGCTGGTGAGCAATGTGTTGCCAACGCCTGTGAGTGTTTGTTGTTGTGTCAGCATGCTGGTGGTCTGTTGAAGATGTTCGGCGCTCATGCGGGCGCGACGCTCGGCTTCGTAGAGTTGCGCGTTTTCGATGGCTTGCGCTGTGGCGTGTGCAATGCGCATAACGAGGTTGATTTCATTCTCGGTAAACTGGCGGCGTTCGAGGCTATCCAGGCCGATTGTGCCCAATGTGCGCCCATGGGCAATCAACGGCACGATCAGCAGTGAAACCGTCCCACGATACCGCATGAGATGATGCGTGCCGCGTGTGCGAGGGTCGTTTTGGGCATCTTCGATCGCAATCGGACGTTGGTGTTCGAGCACATAGCGTGTGGCTTCATTGTCTTCGAGCGGAATCACAGCCCCCAACCCAGAGGGGCGACCTGGTTCCAGATATTCGGCGACCACACGCAGCTCGTTGTTGTGGGGATCGAGCAGAGCGGCGGCCGATTGAGGGACCTGCAGCACGTGCGCGAGTTCGGCACAGATGATTTCCAGCAGCTTGGGAATGCTTTCCAGCGTGTGGCTTTTATCGAGAATACGTTGCAGCAGGGTCAATTCCTGGTTTTCACGATTGAGAGATTGTTTGTGTGCCCGTGCGTGTGTGGCGTCGATGAGGATGCCCGCGCCGCCATGTGTGGTTGGGGCGTTGGCATGCGGCTGGTAATAGAGTTCCAAGATGGTCTCTTCTTCTTCGATGAAATATGTTCGAAGAATTTGCCGCCATTGGCGTCTTTCAGGGGGTGTTGATTGGGCATATTGTTGCAGATTGACGAGCAGTGTCTGGTACGATTGGCCGAGCAGATGTTGTTTTGTTTCCCCCAGGAACGTTTCAGTATCACCATGGATGGCCGTAATGTCGCCGTTTTCATCCGTTGTCCAGATAATGCCAGGGACTCGGTCGAAAGGCGTTTTGGCGTTGCTCAGGCGTATAGCATGTTCGATGGTGGTATCGAGCAATGATGGCGTGGTATGTTCGAGCACGAGATAGGCGGTTGCTCCCTGTTGCATGGCGCTCAAGGCAAGGTGGATGCCGTTTTGATCGACCAACACAATCACGGGGGCGATGGCACGGAGCAATGGCAAACGGACGAGGTCGGTTTTGCTGGTAGGCGTGAAGAGAATCACATCGACCGCATCTTCTTCGCTCTCTTCGTTGGTGGCGGTATAGGCCTGACTCGTGAGTAGAGCGTGCCAGTTCGCTCCGATATTGATGCAAAGCAAGTAGTAGGTGGGGGGGCGGGATGGCATAGTGCCCTCCTTTCATGGATATGATGTTGATTCTGTTTCTCCATGCCTGCCGCGAAGCAGGGTGTCGAGAAAGTTGGCGAGGGTGTGTTTGGGAACGACGACCTCGATGTCGAGCTGTGCGGCCTGGGCATAGAGTGTTCTGTCTGGAAAGGATGTTATGAGAATGAAGCGGCTCTCGGGGGTATAGGGTGCCATGGCGCGAATCAGGTCGAGCCCGTTCATGTCTGACATCTGCCTGTCAACCAGAATGTAGGTTGGTGCGATAGAGAAGGTTTTGACCAGAATCAGGGCATAGTCTGGCGTCAGGGCACTCCAAATTGTGACGGCTGGGTGGGTTTGACGAAGCCAGCGCACAACCATTTCGATGAAGATGGCATCGTCATCGATGATCAAGAGACTTGTTGTGGTCATGTTCGTTCTCCCAGGCAACTCTGTTGGGATTCGTTGGCAACCCCAACTCTACCTGGGAGGGCGTGGTAGTGGTAGAGGGAGCATTTGTCTGCTGGTGTGGGGAATCCTTGACAACCGGAGGTCAGTCGAGAGAAATCAAGCCTTCCTGAATGGCGAATTTGACCAGGCTCGGCAAGTCGTGGATGTCGAGTTTGTCCATAATGCGGCTTCGATAGGTTTCCACCGTTTTGGGGGAAAGGTGCAACTCGCGGGCAATCGCAGCGCTACTCTTGCCCTGGACAACCCGCACCAGTACCTGGTACTCACGTTTGCTCAGGCGTTCCAGTGGTGAAGGTTCGCCCAGGTCCAACAGGATGTCGGTCAACGCAGGGCTGATGTATCGTCGCCCGTTGTACACTGCGCGTACGGCTTCGATCAGGTCGGCACCAGCGGACTCTTTGAGCACGTAGGCACGTATCCCCAGAGCGAACGCCCGACGTACATGTTGGCGCGAAAGGTGCATGGTGAGCAGCACAACTGCTGTGTCGGGGGCCACATCGTGCAAGTGCTCGATGACTTCAAAACCATCGATGTCGGGCAAGGCCAGGTCGATGATGGCAATATCTGGCTGTGTCTGCTTTGCTAGCGCTATCGCGTCGCGCCCTGTTCCTGCTTCTCCAACGACCTCGATGTCGGGAGCGTTCGAGAGAATGGCCACGAGCCCTTCGCGGACAATCGTATGGTCGTCGGCCAAAATCAGTCGGATGCTCATGTATTTGCTCCAAGTGGAATGGTGGCGCGGATGGTTGTCCCTTGTGCGGGTGAAGATGAAAATGTCACCCGTCCTCCCAATGCCATAGCGCGGTTCTGCATTCCTGTCAATCCAAGGCGGTCACGTGGCGTCTTATCGGGAGAAAAGCCGCGCCCATTATCGCGCACGGTCAGCACGAAGTTGCGCTCCTGCGCATCCCAGCTGAGCGAGATGGTAATGGTATTGGCATGTGCATGCCGAATGGCGTTGTTGATGGCTTCCTGTGCAATACGGTAGAGCGCGATCTGGATATTCAGCGGAATTGATTCGGGAATTTCATCGAATGTGCATACCACACGTACACCGGTGCGTTCTTCGGTGGTGGTTGCCAGCCATTCGAGCGTTTGCGCCAATCCAAACTCGATGAGCATTGGTGGTTGAAGCAGCGCCATAATGTTGCGCAAGGTATTGGCCATTGTGTGCAACTGTTGTTGCAACGTCTCCAAGTAGGCGAGGGCGTCTTCGGTGTTATGGGCTTCGATGGCGTGGCGAAGCAGATTGAGGGTAATGCTGAAAGCCGCCAGATGTTGACCGGATTCATCATGCAACGTTTGGGCAATCATCTGGCGCTCGCGTTCTTCCACGTCGGCGAGTGTCCGTGCCAGCGTTTGCAGGTGTTCTTGCTGCTTCAGCACGGAGTAGAAGAGGCGGTTGTTTTCGAGGGTATTGGCTACTTGCTGGACGATTCCTTCGAGGTGGGTGATATCCGATTCGACATAAATGGGAGTGTGGTGGAAAAAAGCGATGGCGCCACGCAGACCGGTGGTAGTGGCAAATGGAACGGCAATAATCTGACCACGGTTGGGTTTTCCCTGCATGGTGGGGGCTGCCAGAATGGTTGCCTGCTGGTTGCGCATGATGTCCAGGGCAATCTGACGAAGATGGAATTCGATATGCTGGTGGTTGCTGTCGCGTGGCATGGCATAGTGTGTCGTGACACTTGGCGTGGTTTCCTCGTCAGAAGTGTCGAAGATGAGCATGGCCATATCGAACGTTATCGTGGTGCTCAACTCTTCGAGGAGATACGTTGGCAATTCTTCCATGGTGTAGAGGGGGTGGGCGTAGGCGGCAATAGTGTGGATGGTGTGCAGCTCTCGTAATTGCTCGGAAATGTGTTCCAGCAGGTGGTTTTTGTGCAAAATCAAGGCGCACAGATTGGCAACCAGGCTGGCTTGCTCGATGTCGCGTTCGCTGAATCTGCGTGGCGTCTGGTACAAAATCAGAATGGCGCCCAGGCGCTCGGCTTCGCTCACGATGAGTGGAAGCACCAATGCGGATTGGGCTTCGAGTTGTGCGGCGCTTTCTGGCGAAAGAAAGGGAGATTCGAAAACGTTTTCAATGGCAAGTGGATACCCTGCGTCCAGAACGCTTTGGGTGAGGATACGCTGGGCTGGTGGTGTCGTGGCGTTGGCGGAGGTGTGGCGATGGGCACCATAGGTCGCTGTGGAAATGATAGATTGCGCGTCTTCGTTCCAGAGCGTGATAGAGCACTTTTCGGCATGGAAAAGAGTTACCAGGTAATCAGCAAGGAATTGCAGCTGGGTCTCGAACTCTTGTTCTTGGAGGGCGTATTGGGTGAGCGTTGTCAGGGCTTCGAGGAAAGCGCGTTCGGCCTGTTCTGTGGCAATGGCGTTTTGATACGCCGCAATTTGCGCTTGCTGTTGTGCTGCCATGGCGTTGAACGTTGTGGCCACAACGTCGAATTCGCTGATGCCCAGAGGTGTATGCACACGCGCCGTCAGATCGCCATGAGCAAAGGCTTGTGCCGCTTTTTCCAGGTGGTGCAGTGGGGTCAGTACCCATGAGCGAATCGTGCTCCAGAAGATGACCAGCATGATGAGCAGCACAAGCAACGTCAGCATACTCACGATGGCCACGGTGCCGCGTACACTGAGCAGCGCTTCCTCGCGAGAGAAAGCTGTGAGCAGGGCGACCTCCTCGCTGAATGCAAAGCGTGAAAAGATGTAGGGGGAGGCGTCGCTGGCGCTGTCGGCAAGCATCGCGTTCCATTCATGCTCGGCGGGAACAAAGCGGTGTTGTGTGGAGTCGAAACGCATCAACTGAGTGGGGGTTTGGACCAGAATGATGGTATTGGTTGGTATGCTGTCGAGTGGGAGCAAAGTCGCAAGGGGGACACCAAGCCCGATGACCCACCGCACGTGCTGATCGTCGGTGCGTACGGCACGCCCCAAAACGAGCACTTCTTCGCCTGTGATCCGGCTGGTTTGGATGTCGCCAACGTGCATGCCCTCGCCTGCCACAGCACGTTGAAACCAGGCTTGATCGGCGGCGTTGATCGCTGCTTGTTCGGGGGGGACAAGGCTACAGAGCATCTGCCCGTCGGGTGCGAAGAGCGCCATATTGCGGAAGGTCGGGGCTGGGGCAAGCAAAGCTTCCCAGGCTGGGCGTAGGGCATCACATTCGCCGTTGGCTTGCAAAGCCACTTCTGCCGCCGAAGATGTCAGCCAGTCGGCAATGGCCAGGGTCTGTGCAAAGGTTTGTCCAACAGGGGCAATGGCTTGCTCGTGGCGAAGGAGTGCTGCCTGTGTCGCCTGACGCTGCAAAAATTCGTTCAGAATAAGCGTGCTCACGCTCCAGGGGGTGATGAGCCAGATGGAAAGAAGAAAAATCCGCCTGCGTAATGAGCCAGGTGGAATCATCTGAACGATGCGTGTCCATCTTCTGGTGAGATAGGGTTTCGGGCGAAGCCTGTGTGTGCGCATCTCTCACGTTCGTCTAGTTCGGTGAATACGTTTCCAGGCCTGGCGTGCCGCAGGAACATAGCGTATGTGCGGGGGCAGGTATGGGACAGTGCGACGCACGACGGCAACGAACAACCGAAATGCCCATTCGCGTTGTGATGACCAGGGCAGGTCGAAAGCCGTGCGCAGATGCTCGGGTAGGGTCGCGGCGGCAATCAGGCGGTTCAAAGGGGCGATGAGCCGCAACCACCATGTGCCCCCATGCAGTGCCAGAGCAATTTCGCGTGCCGAAGGCGTGACCTGGAGCGTGGAGCCATTGAGCATCGTGTGCATGTAGGTCTCGAAATCGCCAAGCGTTGGCGGAATCGCCTCGGGCGAAAGGCCAAAGAGGAGGCCGACACGTTTCCCTTCTTCGTATGCACGTTCCCACTCGGCACGGGGTAGATCGGGCAGAAAGAGGCGGTACGCCAGCATGGCTGAATCGACGAGCGTGGCATAGACCCAGAGCAATAAGTCGTCATCGGTAGCGACGAAGGTGCGTTCGCTTTCCTCGATGAACGTGCGCCCTTGAACGCGGGCATGGATCGCGAAGGCACGACGAGCGGCTTTCAGCGCTTCATCTGGTCTTCCGAAAACGATTGCGTGGACGGTGTGAAAGGTGCGAATGGCACGTCCGAAGGGGTCTTGTCGAAAGCGGCTATGATGCGCAACGCCTTCGGCAACCGCGGGGTGCGCGATTTGCAGCAAAAGCGCCCGCATGCCACTCAGGTAGATGACGTTTTCGCGATTGATCTGCCAGGTGATGCTCTCTGGTCCAAAGAAACCGTGGACGGGGTCGGCGTGTTGGCGTAGGTCGTTCAACAGCTGTTCGAATACGTCTTGTTTCATAGGACGATTGCCCCACCTGCTGCTCTCTTCGAGAGGGACTATTGTACTTCAAAAGATGTATGGTGGAAAAGATCTTTCTACCAACCTTCTGTGCGCATGATCTGCCAGGTCTGCTTGCGAAGCAGCCGAGCAGACCTGGCAGACCGTATGGGGCTATTCCCACGTGCGTTCGTCGACCAGCACGGGGCTTTCGTCGGAGAGTGTCCCTGCGGGAACGATGACAACCTCGGTACGCAGTTTCAGCGTGTCGCGCAAGGTGGTGGCGAGTGCATCGGGGTCGAGGGTGGTGTTGGGGTGGGGTTCGACGCGAACAGTGAGATTGTCGCGGTGTTCGTGGCGGGTAATGACCACCTGAAAGTGGGCAACAGGAAACGCATCCAGGGCGCGGGCTACCTGGCGCGGGCGCACGAACATGCCACGTACCTTGACGGCTTCGCCGACGCGCCCCAGGAAGCCCACCAACCGCGGTGTGGTGCGACCACATGTGCAGAGTTCGGTGTGATAGGCGGAAAGGTCGCCTGTGGCGAAGCGCACAAGGGGGTAGACGGTATCGGCACGGGTAATCACGACCTCGCCTTTTTCACCCTGTGGGACGGGGTGCCCACTTTCGGGGTCCACAATTTCCACCACGATGTCAGGTGCGATGTGCCAGCCCTCTTGTGCTTCGCATTCGTAGCCGATGGCGCCCACGTCGGCAGTGCCATAGCCCTGGAAGGTGGCGATACCTTGCTCGGCAAACCAGGCGCGTAGGGACGGAGGAAGCGGGGCAGCACTCACGTAGGCACGGCGCAGATGTGTCGAAAGGCCGCGCTCCGCAGCTTTTTCGAGCAAAATTTTGAGAAAATCGGGCGTCCCGACGTAGCCCACAGCGTGCGTCTGTGCCAGCACATCCAGTTGCCATTCGGTGTTGCCTGGCCCTGTCGGCACAACTACACACCCCAGTGATTGCAACGCGCTGTCGAACATGGCGCCAGCAGGTGTGAAGTGGTACGCAAACGTATTGACGACAATATCGCCACGACGGAAGCCAGCTGCCCAAAACGCTGCCGCCCAGCGCCAGTAATCGGGACGGTCGCCTTCAGGGTCGAGAATAGGGCCGGGGGACATGTAGATGTGTTTCAGCTGGTCGGTGGGGACAGCCAGCATCCCGCCGAAAGGTGGATTGGCGGCCTGCAATGCGGGCAGGTTGTCTTTGTCGAGCAGGGGGATGGCCGCCAGGTCGGCAACACCGCGGATATCTTCGGCGTCGAGGCCCGCGGCAGCCAGGCGCTGTTGTACTTCTGGAACGTTCGCGGCGGCATAGATCATCGTGCGGCGTACCAGGTCGTCTTGGTAGGCAGGCCACTTTTCAGGTGGCATGGCTTCAAAATGGGGCAGATAGAAACGCGATTCGGACATGGAGGCTTCTCCCTTGTTCATTGCAACCAACGCTTGCGGCGTTTGTAATGTTTCACATTGCGATATGATTTGCGTTCACCAACGGCAGTCAGCCCCAGGTAAAATTCCTTCACGTCGGCATTGTTCTTCAACTCGTCGGGGGTGCCTTCGAGGACGATGCGCCCGTTTTCCATGATGTAGCCATAGTTGGCGACATTGAGCGCCAGGCGAGCGTTCTGTTCAACCAACAAGATGGTGGTGCCTTCCTCACGGTTGATACGCACGATGATGTCGAAAATCTCCTTTACCAACAGCGGTGCCAGCCCCAATGATGGTTCATCCAGCAACATGAGTGTCGGGCGTGCCATGAGGGCTCGCCCGATGGCGAGCATTTGCTGTTCGCCACCACTGAGATAGCCCGCTGTCTGGTGGCGGCGTTCCCGCAAGCGGGGGAAGTAGGTGTACACACGTTCCATGTCAGGGCGGATGTTTTGGCGGTCGCGGCGGGTGTAGGCACCAGCCAGCAGGTTTTCTTCCACTGTCAGGTGCTCGAAGACGCGCCGCCCTTCCATCACCTGGAAGATGCCACGGCGCACGATTTCTTCGGCGGGCAGATGGTGAATGGGTTCGCCCTCGAACAGAATGTTGCCGTCGGTCACTTCACCGTCGTCGGGTTTGAGGAGCCCCGAGATGGCTTTGAGCGTGGTGGTTTTGCCCGCGCCGTTCGCCCCCAACAGCGCTACGATTTGCCCCTGTTCAGCTTGCAAGGACAGCCCTTTGAGCACCAAAATCACGTCATTGTAGATGACTTCGATGTTGTTCAGTTCCAGAAACGCCATGGGTCCCTCGCTTGTTCAATCATCGTTGACATATATCACGCCTGTTTTTTGTTGCCATTGCCCATTTTGAACATGGAAGAGTTGGACACCCTCAGTCCCGTAATGCTCGTGTGGTGTAAAGGTAATGGGGACTGTGACACCACCGGTGTCGAAATCCTGCAAGGTTTCGAGGGCGGCTTTGATACGCGCTCCGGTAAGGGGTGTTCCCTGGCGAAGGGCACGACGTATCCCTTCCGCCATGATCGCCATCGTCCACCAGCCTTGGCCGTAATGCACGCCTTTTTCGCGTAGCGACAATCCCTTTTGCGCCAAAAACTCGTTCGGTGCCTCCAATCCAGGGACGAGTACGGTTGGTGGTGCAAAAGGAAAAACGCCAATCACACCTTCGGCTGCGCTTGTTGCCTGCTGAACGAGAATTTCATTGGCGCACCAATTGAGGCAGATAATCGGTGCGTCCAGGAAGACAATGGTGCGTGCGGCAACGACGGCACGTGCCGCTGGTGAAGCGACTGTTTGGAGCACAATGTAATCGGGGTTCCACGTTTTGAGCGTGTGCAATTGGGCTTCGATATCGTCTTGCATGGGTTCGACGCGCATGTCGAAACCCAGCTGGGCTGCGTAGGCTTCTCCACCATATTTCCAGGGAGAGATGCCGAACGGGCTGGGATGGTGCAAAAGTGCCACTTTGGGCGTCCCGCTTTTGCCTGCACGCTCCCACTCCGATGCGATCCAATCGAGCACAATGAAGAATTGATGCGAATACGATGTGCCGACGAGGAAATTGTAGGGGGCTTCGGTGGGATCACCCAACACATGTGAATAAGAAGCCGACATGAAGGGAATTTGGTCTTCGACGATACGCTCGCGTAAGGCTTCCGTATCGCCTGTTCCCCACCCCTGAAAGGCAACAATTCCTTCTTCCTGGACAAAACGGGTGTAGAGAGCTTCGGCCTGTTGTACGTTATAGGCATAATCTTCCCATACCAGCTCGATGGGGCGCCCATCGAGCCCACCACGGGCATTGACCCATTCCACATATCCAAGGATACCCTCCGCATACGGTGTCCCCGTATTGGCTGTGGGCCCGCTCAGATCGAAAATCGCCCCAATGCGGATGGGGGCTGCGTCTTCTTTACGTGTACACCCCAACGTGAGCATGAAGAGCCCCAATACGACCAGACAAAGATACTTGCGCATGTGTTCTCCTTCCCCCCGGCGGCAGAGGCACAAGTGGGGGAAGACCCCTGCCTTCCCCCACAGGTCGCGATTACTTCGCCGTCAGGAAGTCGGTCAGCTGTTCCCATTGCCCATTGCGCACAATGAACAGACGCATCCCTTTCGAGCCACGGTGGTCGTCGGGGGTGAAGGTGATGGGTGCTGTGACACCACCGGTGTCGAAGTCGCGAAGCGATTCGAGCGCGGCTTTGATGTTTTCGCCCGTGACTTCCTTCCCGTCCGCGAGTGTCTTGCGGATGCCTTCTGTCATGATCGCCATCGTCCACCAGCCCTGGCCGTAGTGGACGCCCTTGGCTTCCAGCGATTCACCTTTGCTCGCCAGGAAGTCGGCGGGATCTTTCAAACCGGGGACATCGATGCTGGGGGGCGTGAAGGGGAACGAGCCGATGACACCCTCCGCAGCGTCGCCCGCTTGGGTGACCAACACTTCATCGGAACACCAGTTCAGGCAGATGAATGTGACGTCGTCCATACCCAGGCTGCGGGCGTTCTTGATCGCGAGCGCCGCGGGGGTAGAAACCGTCTGGAACACCACGTATTTCGCGCCTGAATCTTCGATGCGGCTCAGTTCGGCGGTGAAGTCAGGGGCGCCACGCGGCATTTCGTAGGCTTCGGCTTCGATGCCATTGTTGGCAGCGTATTCTTTCCCGCCCTGTTCCCATGGCGACAACCCGAAGGGGCTTGGGTGGTGCATGAAGGCGACTTTGGGTGCATCGGCGTTCCCTTTGCTTGCCCAGTCTTCCTTGATCCAATCCAGCACGATGAAGAATTGGTGCGAATAGGATGTCCCCACCAGGAAGTTGTAGGGGGCCTCGTTGGGGTCGCCCAGCACGTGGGAGTAGGAAGCTGACATGAAGGGCAGTTTGTCTTCGGCAATCTTTCCGCGCAGGGCTTCGGTATCACCGGTGCCCCATCCCTGGAACGCGACGACGCCTTCCTGCACGAATTGCGTGTAGAGCTGCTCGGCACGCGGCACTTCGTATGCGTAGTCTTCCCACACGAGTTCGATTTCGCGCCCATCGAGGCCGCCATTGGCGTTCAACCATTCGACATAGCCGCGGATCCCCTCGGCGTATGGCGTGCCCACGTCCGACGTGGGGCCCGACAAGTCGAAGATTGCGCCAACCTTGATGGGGCCACCCTCACGCTCGCCACCACCACCGCAGGCTGCCAGCAGGCTCATCGCTGCGATGAGCAGAACCACAATCAGCGCTTTTCGAGACATGCTTCTCCTCCTTTGACTCATCTGTTTGCCAAGAGGGCATACGCCCCCTGTTCACCCGTTAGTACGAGAAGGGCCAGACATAGAAGTAATCTTTGATGTTACGCCAGAGTTTTGCCAGCCCTTCGGGCTCGAGTACGAGGAACAGAATGATGACCGCGCCGAAAATACCCTGCTGAGCAGCGGGCAGCAACGTGGCCAGAATGGGGGCGACGTCGCGCAGAGCGCGGCTGATGTTGCTAATCATGGCGGGAAGCAGCGTCATAAACGCAGCGCCGAAGAACGACCCGTTGATGGTGCCCAGACCGCCGATGATGATCATCGCCAGGTAGAGAATGCTGGTTTCGATGGTGAAACGTTCCCATGAGATGATGGTGCGGTAGTGCGCTGTCAATGCCCCTGCCAGCCCAACGAAAAACGACGATGTGGCAAAGGCCAGCAACTTGTAGAAGAAGACGTTGACGCCAATCACTTCGGCGGCGATATCCTGGTCGCGGATGGCGACGAACGCACGCCCCACACGGGTGCGGAAAAGGTTGGCAGTGAAGAGTGCCGTTCCACCAGCGGCGAGCAACAGAATCCAATAGAAGCGGAAGTCTGTGTTCAGGCGTACGCCGAAGAGCATGGGGGATGGAATCACCAGGGCCTCGGTGCCGCCTGTGAGTTGTGGCCAGTGGGTAATCGTCCACTCGACGATTTCTTGCGCCGCCAGGGTGGCAATAGCCAGGTAGAGCCCCTTCAACCGCAGGGAAGGAATGCCGAAAACGACCCCCACCAAGGCGGTGATGAGGCAGGCAATGGGAATACTCAGGTAGAAGGGAAGGCCCATGCGTGCCGTCAGCAACCCGGCGCTGTACGCTCCCACTGCCATGAATGCCCCTTGCCCCAGCGAGATTTGCCCTGTGTATCCCACCAGAATGTTCAGCCCGATGGCGCCGATGGTGGCAATCGCAATTTGGTTGGCGAGATTGAGCCAATAGGGCGAGGCGAAGAATGGGAAGACGAGCACGAAAACGATGAAAAGCGCCAGCCGTATTTTTTGCACAGGCGTGCGGCGCAACGCCATGTCGGCTTCGTAGGTGGTGAAAAAGACGCCAGATTCCATGGGCTCCCTCTTCAATCGTTGGTTCTGCTTCTTCGATAGAACAAGTCAGGCCGTCGGGTCAGACGCGCTCGATGATTTCTTTCCCAAATAAGCCGTAGGGGCGCACCATGAGCACCACAATCAGCACGATGAAGGGGACAATCAGGTTCAGCCCTTCGCCAATGTAGCCGCCCGTGTAAAATTCCAGCAACCCGATGATGATGCCCCCGATGATGGCACCCGGAATGGAGTCCAACCCGCCCAAAATGACCACGGGGAAGACGCGCAGCCCCAAAATGCCGATGTCCCCACTCACGCCAACGATGTTGGCGAGAATGATGCCCGCGACCGCAGCCGAGATACCAGCAATCCCCCATGCGATGGCAAACACGCGCTTGATGCTGATTCCCATGCTCAGCGCCGCTTGCTGATCGTCGGCGATGGCACGCATGGCGATCCCCTCGCGCGTGTAGCGGAAGAAGAGCGTGAATGCCACCAGGAAGATGAGTGCTACGCCAATGGCAATCAGGCGGTCTAGGCCAATCGCGGCACCACCAATTTGGATCACGTCGGTAGGGATGAAGCCGGGGAACTGGCGCGGTACAGGGCCCCATACAGCGTTGATGATGGCACGCAGCACACTCGACAACCCGATGGTCGCCATAATCATCGAGATGATGGGCTCGCCAATCAGCGGGCGCAGGACGAACGTTTCGGCCAGCACTCCCAGAAAGGCGGCTGTGATCAGTGTGAGCAACACGCCAATCGTCCACGGCAATCCAAATTGCACCACGAAAGCAAACGTGAGATACGCCCCGAACATGAGCATTTCGCCCTGCGCAAAGTTGATCACATCGCTCGATTTGTAGATGACGACGAACCCAAGTGCCACCAGGGCGTAAATCATGCCCATGCTCAGGCCTGTAATGGTGAGTTGTAGGAATTTGTCCATATCCCCCCTCGCCTTTCTGGTCTCAGGCAACCGCAGGTGCGTGTTCGTCCGATACGTCTTCGATACGCAAGCGCGTTTGAATGCGTGCTGTTGTCCCGTCTTGATAGGTGATGGTCGTATCCACAGCGACATCGGGTTGCCCCGAGTAGAGCGCCTCGATCAGCGGGGCGTAGCGTTCGGCAATGACGTTGCGCCGCACTTTGCGCGTGCGCGTCAATTCTTCATCGTCGGCGTCCAGTTCTTTATGCAGCAACAGAAAACGGCGAATACGTGCTGCTGGTGGCAGGTCTTTGTTCGTGCGTTCCACATGCTGGCGAATGAGCGCATAGACGTCGGTTTTTTGCGCCAGGTCGGTGTAGGTGGTGTAGGCCAGCTGGCGACGTTCCGCCCATGTCCCGACGTTTTCGTAGTCGATGTTGATGAATGCCGTGACGTAGGGATAGTCGCCACCCCCAAAAACGACAGCTTCTTTGACGTAGGGGCTGAATTTGAGTTTGTTTTCGATGAATTGCGGGCTGAATTTGGTGCCATCGGCAAGCGTCATTACGTCTTTGGCGCGGTCGATCACGATGAGGTGACCATCTTCATCGAGGTAGCCCGCATCGCCAGAATGTAGCCAGCCGCCAGCCAGCGTCTTTTCGGTCGCTTCGGGGTTTTTGTAGTACCCTTCGAAGACGGCGGGGCTCCGCATGAGGATTTCGCCTGTGTCGGGGTCGATGCGCACGTCGGTTTCAGGCAGTGGCAACCCCACGGTCTGAAATTTGATGTCGCCGTCGCGGTGCAGGATGGCAATCCCCGTGATTTCGGTTTGCCCATAAATTTGCTTCAAGTTGACACCCATGGCGTGGAAAAAACGGAACACATCGGGCCCCAGGGCTGCCCCACCTGTGTAGGCGCGTTTGAGCCGCCGCAGGCCGAATTTGTCCTTGATGGGCATGAAGACCGTCCAATCGGCCAGGCGATATTGCCAGCGCAGGGCGGCCGATGGTTCACGCTTCTCGAAAATCGCATCCGCCATGCGATAGCCAATTCGCATCGCCCATTCGTAGAAAGCGCGTTTGAGCCACGTGGTGTCTTCGATTTTCACCTGCACTTCCGAGACGATGCTTTCCCAAATACGCGGTGGCGAGAACATGACCTGTGGCCCTATCTCGCGCAGATTTTCGCGCACGGTTTCAGGTTCCTCGGGGAAGTTGATGGTCAGCCCGACAGTGAACCCTATGGCAACGGTCATCATCTGTTCGCCAATCCATGCCAGCGGCAGGAACGAAAGGTATTCGTCGTCGGGTGTGAGCGGGTCAACCTGATTGAGGTTGCGTCCCATCGTAATCAGGTTGTTGTGTGTGAGCATGGCGAGTTTGGGTTTGCCTGTGGTACCCGACGTTGTCGAGAAGATGGCGATGTCGTTGGGGCGTGTTTTTTCGACATTGCGCTCGAACATGCCTGGATGTTCCCGCCCATAGGCGATGCCTTTTTCTTCCACCTCGCGGAAGTCGAGCAGGAAGGGGTGGGTGTAGTGGCGCATCCCTCGAGGGTCGTAGTAAATCACGTACTTTACTTTGGGGAGCTGGTCCCATACTTCCAGCACCTTGTCAACCTGTTCCTGGTCTTCGGCAATCACGAATGTGGCGTCGCTGAAATCGACCAGGTATTGCACTTCGCTGGCGATGGATGTTTGATAGACCCCCATGGAAATGGCGCCCGCGCTTTGCGCCGCCAGTTCGGCGATAATCCACTCGGGGCGGTTGTCGCCGATGATGGCTATTTTGTCGTCGGGGCGTAGCCCTAGGCTGATCAATCCCAGCGAGAAATTGCGCACCCGTTCCAGTAGCTCGCGCCAAGTGGTCGTCTGCCAGATGCCAAATTCTTTTTCGCGCAGGGCAACCTTGTCGCCAAACTGTCTGGCATTGTGCAGGAGGAGTTTGGGAAGTGTGTCGGTCATCTGCGTCCTCAACTGACTGGTTGTGGTTGACGAACGAACGCGACTTACAACTGTTCCATCAGGGCTTCGTTACCCAGGTAGGCCTGGATGACCAGCGGGTTTTGGCGGACGTCATCGGGTGTCCCTGTGGCGATGACGCGCCCAAAATCGAGCACAACCACACGGTCGGACAGGTCCATCACGACGCCCATATCATGTTCGATGAGCACGATCGTGACGTCGCGTTCCTGGTTGATGTCGAGGATGAAACGCGCCATGTCTTCTTTTTCTTCGACGTTCATGCCCGCCATGGGTTCGTCCAGCAGCAGGATGTCGGGGTCTAGAGCAAGTGCCCGCCCCAGTTCCACGCGCTTTTGCAAGCCGTATGCGAGCGTTCCCACTGGTTTGCGGCGAATATTTTCGATTTCGAGGAAGTCAATCACGTCTTCCACACGGCGGCGATGTTCGATTTCTTCTTTTTGCTGCCGCCACCAGTAGAGCCCGCAGGTGAGGATGTTGCCTTTCATGTGAACGTGCCGCCCCAACATGAGGTTGTCGAGCACGGTCATATGACGGAAGAGCTCGATGTTCTGGAATGAACGGGCAATACCCAGGCGGGCAATCTCGGCAGGTTTCTTTTTGAGCAGGTTGTGCTCATTGCCCTGGCGGTCGTAGAAAACGAGGTGGCCTTGTTGAGGACGGTACAGCCCGCTGATGCAGTTGAGCAAACTGGTTTTGCCTGCACCGTTGGGACCGATGATGGCGAGGATTTCACCTTCGCGCACTTCCAGGCTGACATCAGTCAGGGCAGCTACGCCACCAAAGTGAAGCCCCAGATGCTCGGCTTTGAGTCGTACACGTGGTTGCCGATTGGACACGCGTGCCTCCATTGGCATTGCACTTGTCGGACGATGTTGGGGGAAGTCGCTGCGATTATAGAGGAAGCGCAGGCGTCTCGTCAAGCGCTTCATAGAGAATCAAGGGGTTCGAATATTTTGTGAAAGTCGGGAAATGTGCAACGAAACGTTGTGTTGTGGGGCAATGGCTTTTCCAGAAGGCGAAAAGACCACCGCATATGGTAAAACATGTTTCGTCGCTGCTGAGGGACAGAAGACGCAGCCAAAACTACACATTCGTGTAGGTGGCGTGGCCCCAACGACGTCGCATTCCCTTAGCCCTCCAATGCTGCCAGCACCGCGTTGGTCATCTCGCGTGTGGTGAGCGTGCCCCCCAGGTCGCGTGTGGCTGCGCCCTCTTGCAGGGCACGTGCCACCGCCTGTTCGATCGCATCGGCAGCTGCTGCTTCCCCCCAAACGTAACGGCACAACAGCGCCCCGCTCAGAATGGCGGCGATGGGGTTGGCAATCCCTTTGCCTGCAATATCGGGCGCACTCCCATGCACGGGTTCTGCGACGGCAATGCTATCCCCCAGGTTGATGGATGGCGCCAGCCCCAGCCCCCCACACCAGACCGCTGCCAGGTCGCTCAAAATGTCGCCGTAGAGGTTCGGCGCAACAAGCGTGTCGAACTGCTCAGGCGCACGTGCCAGATGGTAGGCGGCTACATCGACCAGCAGCTCGTCCACATCCAGGTCGGGGCGCACCTCGCTGACGACGGTACGCACCGTATCGCGAAAAAGCCCATCGCTCAGCGGCAGAATGTTCGCCTTGTGGACAATGGTCAGGCGATGGCGGGCGAGCCGTGCCGCCACACGCCCAATGCGAGCACTGGCGTGATGTGTGATGCGTCGCTGCGCTATGGCAGTTTCCCCATCACCCGTTTCTTCACCCACGTACAACCCTTCCGTGTTTTCGCGCACAATCACCAGATCGACGTTGGGGCGAGCCCCTGGCAAAGGCAGCGAACGCACCGGGCGCACGTTGGCGTACAAGTCGAGCGCTTGCCGCATCGTGAGAATGGCGCTGCGGTAGCCGGCGACCTTCCGCGCAGGGGACTGCACTGCACCAAACAGCGCTGCCCCTGCTTGCCGAATCCTTTCTAGCGTGGTGGCAGGCACCGAGACCCCATCGCGTTGGAAGGTTGCCCAACCTGCTTCGGCTTCGATGACGTGCAACGTAGGCAGCACGGCTTGCAACACACGCGCTGCCTCGGGGACGACTTCTTGCCCAATACCATCGCCTGGAATGAGCACGAGCGTTCGGGTGGTCATGGCTTGCCTTTCTGTCGATTGGTTTCTCTATGGTAGAATGCAACGTTGCAAAGAGACTCTCGGCGGTGAGAGAGAAACACAAGGAGGGGCTATGTCTTCGCCGACGACACAACCGATACCAGAACATATTGGCTCTGTCAAGCGCTACGACCGCCATTTCGTTGTATGCACGGGCGGGCGCAGATGGGCGCCCAAAGTGGAACAGGGGGGTGGCTTTCTGCAAGCCCTGGCCGACGCCACCAAGCCGCTGGAATCGCAGTTGGGGCAGAAAATGCGCGTCACCGCATCGGATGAACCTAGCGAAGGCGAAGGCGTCGACGTGCTCATCTTCCCCGACGCCGTGCGCTACATTGGCTTGCGTGAAGCCGACATCCCCACACTCATCGAAGACCACGTGCTCGGTGGTCGCCCATCCCCACGCCTGGCGCACCGCCCCGTCGAAGTGGGCTATCTGCTCGTGTGTGTCCATGCCGAGCGGGACGAACGCTGTGGGCGTGCCGGGCCGCCGCTGGTGGAACGGTTCTGGCAGGTGCTCGATCGCGAAGGGTTGAGTGACCGCTACCGTGTGGTGGCGTCCAGTCATCTTGGTGGACATAAATTTGCAGGCAATCTCATCATCTACCCATCGGGCGACTGGTACGGCCTGGTGACGCTGGCCGACGTGGAGCGCATTGTGCAGGAACATCTCATCGGCGGGCGGATTGTGCCAGCATTGTGGCGGGGGCGCATCGGCATGGAGCAGGACGAACAGCGGGCGTTCTGGTTCACCTGTTGCGGGGGAGACGCATGAGCGACCGTCATGCACCACCCGAAGCACGCATTCACGCCATCATTGCGCGGTTGCGTGAGGCACACCCCGATGCCACCTGTGCCCTGCACCACGAAAACCCGTGGCAGTTGTTGGTGGCGACGATTTTGTCGGCACAAACCACCGATGAGCGTGTCAACCGCGTGACGCCTGAACTCTTTGCCCGCTACCCCACGCCCGAGGCGCTGGCAGCGGCCAACCGTGCCGACATCGAGCGGATCATCAAGCCGCTGGGCTTCTATCGCCAGAAAGCGCGCTACATCCACGAGACGGCGCAGAAAATCGTGCATGACTTTGGCGGCGAAGTCCCTTCGACAATGGAAGCATTGCTCTCGCTCCCGGGCGTGGCTCGCAAAACGGCCAATGTAGTGCTGGGGGTGGCGTTCGGCAAGGCCGAAGGGGTGGTGGTGGATACGCACGTCAAGCGGCTGGCGCAACGCTTGGGGTTGACCAAGGCTACCACACCCGACAAAATCGAACGCGATTTGATGGCACTGGTGCCGCGCGAAGCGTGGATCGACATCTCGCACCTGCTCATCTTTCATGGCCGCCGTGTCTGCGACGCCCGCCGTCCACGATGCGCCGAGTGCGTGCTCAACGACCTGTGCCCATCGGCCGAACCGCCGCTCTGAGTTCCAGTGTGCCAGCCAGGGTGTGCTATACTTCCAGCCACACACGTATGGCAAACAGAAACCAGCGACCCATGCCTGAAATACCGACATCAGCCGAACGGATGCCATCTCAGTCTCCCCGCGCAACCAACGTGTCGGGGCTGTTGTCCGTGTTGCAATGCCACCCTGGCGTGACGGCATGGCTGGAAGATGCCGCGCGTGGCCTGCCCCTGGCCGAAGCCATCCCCGCCGCGCTCAACGTGGTGCGGCCTGCGCGCGCCGCCCTGATTGCCGCCACCGCCACCGTGCGAAAGCCACTCTGCGTCATCACCGCACGCCCCGAACGCGCCCTTTCCCTGGCCGAAGACGTGCGCCGCTGGGTGCCGGAGGACGTGCAGGTGCTCGAATTTCCCGAGACAGGCACACGCCCATACGAACGCGCCCCGTGGAGCCACGAGCGCATTCGCCGCCGATTGGACGTACTCAGCCGCCTGACACTCGCCCCCAATGCCCCACTCGTCGTCGTGGTGTCTGTACACGCGTTGGTGCAGCCCACTGTACCGCCCGAGCACTTTCTCCGCTATGTGCGTCGCTACGAAGTGGGGCAGCACGTGTCGCTGGCATTCATGCTCGCTTCGCTCCACGCCATGGGCTACGAGCATGTGACGGCTGTCACGGTACCAGGGCAGTACAGCCACCGTGGGGGGATTCTCGATGTCTACCCCATTCAGTACGACTGGCCTGTCCGTATCGAACTCTGGGGGGATGAAATCGACTCGCTGCGCCTCTTCGACCCGATCACACAGCGCAGCGTCGAATCCATCACCGACGTCGTGGTCCCCCCCGCCAGCGAAGCCATTTTGCACCGCGTGCCCGACGATGTCGCCAGGCGGCTGACCGCGCTGGAAACATCGCACCTGCACGACGTGGCACAGGCCGAATGGCGCGAAGCCATTGGGCGTTTGCTGGCGGGGCAGCGGTTCGGTGGTGTTGAATGTTTCATCCCATACCTCTACGCGCCGCCTGGGTTCTTCCTCGAATATCTGCCGCCACAGGCACTCGTCATGCTGGACGACTGGGACGAAATCGCTCTTGCAAGTGCCGACCTCGAACGCGACGCGCTGCGGGCGCGTGATGAGTACATCCTGCGGCAGGAACTTCCCCCGAATGTGGGGCAAGCCATCTTCACATGGGACGATCTGCGCGAGAAGTTGGAAGGTGGGCGTGCTGTGGTGCTGGGCGACGGTCCCGAATCCGCCGACTATGGGTTGGAAGCGGCGTTCACTGCCGCCCCCCACTTTGGGGGACGCTTGCACGAAGCGGTGCAGGCACTCGAACGCCAGGCGGGGCAGCAAACGCAGCTGGTGATCACGCGGCAAGCGCAGACCATGCGCGAGGCGATGCACCACGCCCGCCTGACGCCCATTGAGCAGCCCGACGTGACCACCCCACCCGACGACAACACCCTGACCTTGGTGCGCGGCACGCTGGGCGAAGGGTTTGTGCTGAACGCCCCCGACGGAACGCCCAGGTTGACCCTGCTCACGGATGCCGAGCTCTATGGCTGGAAACGCGCCACACCGCGCCGTATTGGCAACCGTCGGCGGCGGACCACGCTCGAAAATTTGCTGGAAGAGATTGCTCCTGGCGACTACGTGGTACACGTCGAGCATGGGATTGGTATCTATCGCGGACTTGTCCCGCGCGAAATCCAGGGTGTGGTGCGCGAATATCTGGAAATCGAATACGCCAACAACGACCGTCTGTACGTCCCCGTTCACCAGGCCGACCGTGTGGCACGCTACATCGGCCCTACTGACGCTGAGCCGCGCATTCATCGCCTGGGAACCACCGACTGGGAGACAGCACGGCGGCAGGCCAAACGTGCCGTGGACGACATCGCCGAAGAACTGCTGGAACTCTACATTGCCCGCGAGCAGGCCGAAGGCTTTGCCTTCAGCCCCGACACGCCCTGGCAGCTCGAAATGGAAGCCCAATTCCCCTACGAAGAAACCGAAGACCAGCTCCGTGCAATCGAGGACGTAAAACGCGACATGGAATCGCCGCGCCCCATGGACCGCCTTGTCTGTGGCGACGTGGGGTTTGGTAAAACCGAAGTCGCGTTGCGTGCTGCCTTCAAAGCCGTGCAAGACGGCAAGCAGGTGGCGGTGCTCGTGCCGACAACCGTGTTGGCGTTGCAGCACTATCGCACATTCAGCAAGCGGCTCCACCCGTTTGCCGTCGAAGTCGAAATGCTGAACCGTTTGCGCACACCACAACAGCAGCAACACATTTTGAACCGCCTTGCTGCGGGGCAGGTGGACATCATCATCGGCACACATCGCTTGTTGAGCGACGACGTCCTCTTTCACGACCTGGGCTTGCTCATCATCGATGAGGAGCAGCGTTTCGGTGTCGTGCACAAAGAAAAATTGAAGCAACTCCGCACCTCGATCGACGTGCTGACCCTCACAGCCACCCCCATCCCGCGCACGCTCCACATGGCGCTCAGTGGCGTGCGCGACCTCAGCACGATCGACACACCCCCCGAAGAACGCTTGCCCGTCATAACCCGCCTGCTCGAATGGAACGACGACACCATCCGCCGCGCCATTCGCCAAGAACTCGACCGTGGCGGGCAAGTCTTTTTCGTCCACAACCGCGTGCTGAGTATCTACGCCATGGCGCAGCGTGTGCAGGTATTGGTGCCCGAAGCGCGTATCGCGGTGGCGCATGGGCAAATGCCCGAACGCGAACTCGAACAGGTGATGCTCGAATTTGCCGAAGGCGGGTATGACATCCTGGTTTGCACCGCCATCATCGAAAATGGACTGGACTTGCCCAACGTGAACACCATCATCATCGACCATGCCGAACGGTTTGGCTTGGCGCAGCTGTACCAGTTGCGGGGGCGTGTGGGGCGGAGCACTCGCCGCGGCTATGCCTACCTTATTCACCCCCCCGAACGAACGCTCACGTACGAAGCCTTGGAACGCCTCAAAACCATTCGCGAAGCAACCGAACTGGGGGCTGGTTTTCGCATTGCGCTCAAAGATTTGCAATTGCGTGGCGCTGGCGACATCTTGGGGGCGCGCCAATCGGGGCATATCGCTGCGGTGGGGTTCGACATGTACACCAAACTGCTCGCCAAAGCCGTGGAAGAAAAACGCGCTGCCCGTGGGCTCGCACCCGCCGCGGCTGCATCCATCATGCCGCCATCCATCTCCGACGACCACGGCCCCTTGATTGACATAGACGCACAAGCCTTCCTACCACACACCTATGTGCCGCGGGAGGTAGATCGCTTGCGTCTGTATCGGCGACTTGCGCAAGCACGCACACTCGACGATGCCGACGACATCGAGCACGAATTGCGCGATCGCTTTGGCCCCTTGCCTGACCCCGCCGCTACCTTGCTCGATTTGTTGCGCGTGCGCCTATTGGCGCGCGCTGCTGGTATCACGGCCGTGCGTCGTCGTGGCGACACGCTCATCATCGAATTGCCTGGCCCCGCGGAAACCCGCCTCCTGGCAGAAACTGGCGTGCTGGCCGACGTGGCCGAATATGGCCGCCGCGACATTCGCCTGCGCGTGGGCGAGGGGTGGCAGGCAACCTTGCTCGATGCGTTACAAACCATTCTGAACGCTATCGAGGCGCTGGCCTCGCATACATAACCTGACCTGATGGAGCCGACAATGACACGCATCTTCGTCAAACTGGGGGGATCGCTCTTGACCGACAAAACCGCTCGCTATGCCGCTCGCCACGATGTACTGGCGCGCCTGGCACGTGAGGTGGCCATCGCGCGGGGCGCATGCCCCGATTTGGAACTTGTGTTGGCACATGGCAGCGGCTCGTATGGGCATGTCGCGGCGCGCGAGACGGGGTACGACCGCGAACGTGGCCATCGCGATGTGCTGGCCTATGCACGTGTAGCCGCAGCCGCCGCTACGCTCAACAGCCTGGTGCGGGCAGCGTTGCTGGCAGCTGACGTCCCTGCCGTCTCGTTGCCGCCATCGGCCTCGGCGTTGGTGAAGGAGGGGCGCATCGTGCGGTTGGCCTGGGACCCATTCGCGCGCATTCTGACGTGGGGGGGCGTGCCGCTAACCTATGGCGATGTGGCACTGACGGCAGTTGGCGGAACCATCGTCTCCACCGAAGTGGTGCTCACAGCATTGGCTGAGCATCTGCCGCCGACACGCCTCATCTTGTTGACCGATGTTCCTGGCGTCTTTGCGCATCCCCCCACAGGCAAAACCCCGCCCCCTCTGCTCGAAAAGATTACCCCTACGACGTGGCCTCACCAGCGCGAAGGGGTGCGTGGTGCGCGTGGAACCGATGTGACAGGAGGCATGGTGCGCAAAGTCGAGCAGATGTTGGCACTGGTGGAGCGTTTTCCAGATATCGAAGTGCTCATTGCGTCGGGGCACACGCCAGGCATCCTGGCGCAGGCTTTGCAGGGTGAAGATGTCGTCGGGACACGCATCACGCGGGGGTAGCTGTTTCAGCAAACACCTATTTGTGGGTATACTTCACCCATCCAACACGGACAGACTTCGAGGCGAGGTTGATTTGTATGCTGATCACGATTGTTTCATTTGCCGTTGTTTTGGGATTGCTGGTACTGGTGCATGAAATTGGGCACTTCGTGGCCGCCAAAGCCGCAGGCATCAAAGTGCTCGAATTTGGCATTGGCTATCCACCACGTGCCCTAACGCTCTTCAAACATGGCGAGACCGAATACACCCTCAACTGGCTGCCGTTGGGGGGCTTTGTGCGCATGTTGGGGGAGGAAGACCCTTCGCATCCCGACAGTTTTGCAGCCAAGCCCCCATTGGCGCGGGCTTTGGTCTTGTTGGCAGGCCCCTTCATGAACTTCGTGTTGGCAGTGGCACTATTTGCCTTGCTGGCAATGGTCGCTGGCGTCCCCACCGAGAAGCCTGCCAACGCTGTGACCATCCTCGCCGTCACTTCTGGTTCACCTGCCGAAGAAGCCGGATTGCAAGAGGGTGATGTCATTCTCTACGTCGCCAACCAGCGCGTAACCACGAGTGAGCAATTACAGGCATTGACGCAAGAATTTCGTGGCAAACCGTTGACGCTGGTGGTGCGGCGAGGCGACCGTGAATTCGAGGTCACGCTCGTGCCACGTGAACAACCGCCAGCAGGAGAGGGGCCCATTGGCATTCAGATTACCGACCGCCTGATCGAGCGCTATGGGCCCATCGAGGCCTTTCGTGCCGGCTTCGTGGCGACCAAACGGGCTTCGCTGCTCATTTTGAATGGATTGCGCGGCATGCTCAGCGGCGAAGTGGGGCGCGAAGCCGTTGCCGGACCGGTGGGAATTGCGCAGGTGACAGGTGAAGTTGCCCGCGAAGGGGGGCTGCTGGCGCTCATCAATTTCACCGCCGTGTTGAGCATCAACCTGGCGATTTTGAACCTGCTCCCGCTCCCTGCTCTGGACGGTGGGCGGTTGATGTTCGTGCTGTTGGAAGTCGTGCGTGGCGGCAAGCGGATTTCGCCTGAAAAAGAGGGGTTGGTGCATTTTGTGGGGATGGCCATTTTGCTCGGGTTGGTGCTCATTGTGACGTACTTCGATGTGTTGCGGCTCTTCTCCAATGAATCGCTTATGCGGTGAGTGGCACCAGCGATTTGACAAGATGCACAAAGTGGCTATAATGCCGCCCGTCTTCGCGAGAGGACACGAAAGGGCGCGTGGTGCAGCGGTTAGCACACCGGCCTGTCAAGCCGGAGGTCGCGGGTTCGAACCCCGTCGCGCCCGCTCGGAAGCGACAAAAATCCCCACCGATCAGGTGGGGGTTTTTGTATTGACGAGATGCGGAGCGCTCTGTTCGATGACATGCGCAAAGGCGCGAGCCGTACGTTGTTCCACCACGATGACCTGCCGTCAACCCCGTGCGGGCTCGAGGGCCAGAAAGAGGTTGCACGTCCCACAGCGTTCGTACTCGTCGTCCTCTTGCCAGGTCTAGTCGGTCGCGACTGACTGCGGTGAGTGAACATGACGCAGCAATTGCACTGGTCGCTCGTCGAAGCAGACCACGGGCTGGTTGGGGGTATAGGGCGCGGTATACAGCTCCAAGATGGCCTCCATTCGCCAGAGGAAATCAGCCGTCAGATGGCTGAAACACCAGTGCTGCTTTTGCCAGGGCTTGAGGCTGTTTTTTTGCGCACACGGCGGTCCGAAATACGCTCAACGCCCCTCCAATTCTACCAATTCGTCTGTTAGACGTTGCATCGCCCAATGCTCCCGTCACTCTGGCGGTTCACTAGAGGCCAGTGCGATCAGCGTGGCTTCCCCTTGGCATCCAGTTCCGGTTGAGCCCTCAGCCGTGGTCGTTCGTATAAAGCGCCCTCCATGCCCGCTTCGACAAAGTGTCGGCAGATCTGGATCACTGTCGGTTCGCTCACTCCAAGCACGCAATCTATTACCTTGCGTTGGTATCCCTCCCTGCCAACAATAGCGTGCGGGCACAACGTAACACTCGCGCTGAGCTCTTGCCTTTACGGAGCAGGCCTTCCAGAAACATCTGCTCTTCCGTCGTGAGTGTAACCTTGTACTTCGGTGGTCGTCCCATTTCCTTTCCTTCTTGGATATCTTTATCTCACGGAAGGAAAGGCTAATTCAACCATGCTCTGTGATCAAATAATAGTAGAGTAAACCTCCTTTACTCGTGAGTCGTCCGGCACTTGAGTGTCACCAGTGTTATTACGGCTACTCCAGCTAGGAAGCTCATAAAAACGACAAGCACGTAAAGGTTGTGATCAGTAATAACATTGTGGCTGTTTTTCTCAGCAGACTCATGTTTGAAGAGCATGCTAACCTTAGACAAGATAGATAGTACGTCCACTTTTCTCCTCCAGATCCTTAAGAAGGAGATCATGTCTCCAGTTACAATGTCCGACAAAATGCCCGCCACAGAACCCATAGGCAGAAAATTCCCCATAGAACTAGCAACAGATTTAGACATTTCAATCCTCCCAAAAGGACAAGAAACCCACCGTTCATCGTTTCCCACAATCGAACCTCTACGGCGTGGCTGAGAACCGCATACCATCGGAAAACAGTGGCCGTCGTTCTGAAGAGCGCGATGACTGCGTTATCCGTTCCGACATCTGCTGTTCGTCCACTTTCCGATAGCAACCAAGCCAGAAAGAATATCGTCAAGAAGACGAGAGTAGACCGCACGGTTTCCCTCCTTTCCATCATGGATCGGTAAATGGAAGTTATGTCAGTAGGTATATCCCTAGTCCCATTCCCAGTATTCCTGTACCCTTGAACACGACATCTCGCCGCTCCACGGGCTCACCTAGCACTAGCACTGCAAGCCCCCATACCCAGAAGGCACGTATTCCGCCTACGGCCGACACGAGGCCCACCGGCACACCGTGAGCCACGGCCCACGCTGGTGCCAAGCCTGTGACGAGGCGTAGGGATTGCTCCAAAATCAGCACTCCCCACTTGCTGGCAATGTGCTGCTCTTTGACCGATTCGTCATCGGCAGGCAATCCATGTTGTCGTTGACGACGGAGGCGCCATAGGCACCACACCAGACCGGCGCCGATGGCCACGCCCAGGTTTTCCCAGGCGATTCCAACCCAGAGTGATGTGCTCCGATAGACGTAAGCCATCAGCACCTGGTTCACCGCCAGCACCGTGGTAACGGGGAGCAGGCGCAAGGCCGCCCAGCTGACGGTTAGGCCCGTGGCATGTGGTTTCAGTATCAACAACATGCTACCAACTAGCATCACGCCGACCGCCCATATCTGTCGTCCGGTGATGATCTCGTTCAAGAAAATCGTACCAAACAGTAGCGATTGAGGGGTCGTTAGGCGCAGGAGGGGCATGAGGCGGGAAACATCCTCTCGCCCTATGGTGTCGTAGTAGAGCCAGACGGCGACGACGAAAAGCCCGCCGGATAGAAGAGCCAAAAGCGATTCTGCCACTGTCGGACGTGGATTCAGCCATATCCCTACCGCACCTACTGGCAACCCTACCGCTCCGAAAGAGAGGACGGCCATAACGGGAGTCACGGCTTGTTTCTTCACCAGGCACTTGTCCAGCACGCCGGCTCCTGCCATGAGAAAGGTACCAAACATAACCGGAACGATCCAGAACATGAGTCCCTCCATTGTACGTTGAGGTGCAGCAACCATTTTCTGTTTGTATTTTCGCCTGTTTGGGGTAAAGAAAGGTGGAAAAAGGTGTACGAAAAGTTGGACAAATAGAGGATTTCGATGCAGTACGGACACTGATACGAAAATTCGTACGGTGTGTCCGGATCTTCAGACCGATTGAGATATAATTGTGAAGGTGTTCAGGCTCGGTATAAGATGGAAAGCGAGGTATTCAATGACATACCACAGGCGATTTGGTCATCTGTTGAGCGAAGGCATTGTCAGTGTGGCGAAGCGACAGCAGAAGCGCATTTTGACCGTGGAGGCCGAAATTGCCGAGGCGTTGGGGTACTCTCCACATGCCGTCCAGCGCTGGCGGCGCGGGTACGTGCCCAAAGAGCCGGAGCAGGTAGCCTTCCTGGTGCGCTATTGCGTGGCCCACGGGCGGGTGGACCGGACGTGGGCACAAAGCCTTTTGACACAGGCGCGTTATCCCGAGCCAGAAACCCTATTGCAAGAACTTTTCCCCGCCTCTTCCCGGCAAACGTCGAACCCCTGCGTGTTTCACAACCTGCCTACGCGCTGGGGGCACTTCCTTGGTCGTGGGCCTGACCTCGAATCTGTACTGGAAGCTCTTCACTCCCCCTGGCCGGTGATTCTCATTGAAGGCATGGGGGGCGTGGGCAAGACCACCCTGGCCCTGGAGGTGGCCTACGCCTGTGCGGGCCAACCGCGCGAAGCCGCGCGTGAGTTCACGTGGCCGCACTTCGACTACATTGTCTGGACCAGCGCGGCGGAGCGGCAGCTTACGTTCGAAGAACTGCTGGACACTCTGGCCCACCGCCTGGATTATCCCGGGCTGGCCCAGAGGTCCTTAGCAGAGAAACGGGAACGAATCCGGGATGTGCTGGCCCAACAGCCTGTCCTGCTCGTTGTGGACAACTTCGAAACGATCACCGACCACGCCATTGCCGACTTTCTAACCCGGGTGCCGCCGACTACCAAAGTGCTTCTCACCGGGCGGGAAGGAGACCATCTACTGCCGCCCATTTTTCGCCGCTATCCGCCGGCGCGCATTCGCTTGGGCGGGCTGCCGGACGCCAAGGCGCTGACCTTTCTGCGACAGGAAGCCCGGCGCTTGGCTGGTCTGCGCCGGGGAAGACGCCACACCGAGCGGATGCGTCTCGAAGCGGTGGTGCACGCGGATGACCGCATGTTGCTGCCGTTGGTAAGGGCCACCGAGGGCAATCCTAAGGCGTTGGCTCTGGCGCTGGGCTACATCGCGGATCATGCCCTTTCCCTGCCTGTGTTGGTACAGCACCTGTATGCGGCGGCGGACACCGTAGCCGAGTTGTTCGATCATCTCTTTGCACAAGCCTGGGAGCGCTGCAGCGACGAAGCCCGCGCCCTGTGGCGGGTGATCCCGTTTTTCGCCGGCCCGGCGCGGCGTGAAGCCCTCGAAGCCGCATCCGGCCTGCATGGGCGCCCCTTCAGGGACGCGCTGGAATCTCTGCAGGGCCGCTCGCTGCTCGAAGGGGAGGAAGGGAATGACGGAAAGCCACGTTATCGAGCGCATCCATTGGTGCGGGCCTTCGGCCAGAATCGTTTGAATGCGGCGCCTGCGTTTGAGAAAGAGGCGCGGGAGCGGTGGGTGGCGTGGTATTTCTATTTTGTACGACAACACGGTGTCGAAGACTGGGATGACCCATCTTCACTCCGAAAGATGGAGGCAGAATGGGCCAACATCCTTGCAGTAGCCCGCTGGCTCCATAGAATGCGCGACGGAGAACGGATTGTGAGTTTTTTCCAAGCGATCAGGGAGTTTCTTCATATTTGCGGGTATTGGGAACAACGTGTCTCCCTGGCGAAGCAATCTCTCGAGTTGATCGAAAAGGACGGTGGTGAAAAGCAGCGCTGTTGGCTGCAAAGCGACCTGGGCTGGACATTGTCACTGCAAGATCGTTTCTCAGAGGCTCACGATTGTCTTTCATCTGCACTCATTGTAGCTCGACAAAGCGGGGATATCGAACTGCTGCACTACGTGTACAGTGCTTTCACGCTACTGGGCGAGCGAAGTCGGGATTATCCGTTACTCTGGAAGTATCTGCCCCTTTGGCGAGAGCTTATTCCTGCTATCGCAGAGTCTAGGAAAAGAAAACGGCGACTGGTAGAGATCACCTACAGGCAGGCAACGGCTGAATATACTCAAGGTCACCTAGATACTGCCGAGGATCTGTTTCGCCAGATGTTGGATCTTGCCCGGGAAATTCGATGGGAGCGAGCTATCGCATATGCCCTGAATTATCTGGGAGAGATAGCCGTTCGTCGCGGAGACCTACAAATGGCCAATTCCCTCCTTGAAGAGGGTTGGCAACGAATCCAGCAGTGGGCGGATAAACGACGTATGGCTTACTTCGAGCGATCTTTTGCTCTGTTGGCTGAAGCAGAGGGCGACCTCCAGCTTGCCTTGACTCATGCCCGCCGGGCTCACGACCTGTTTCATCGCCTGGGCATGCGACAGGAAGAGGAAGAAACCGCCACGTTGATCGAACGCCTGGAAGAGGCGCTTGCACAGGAGATGGGAACAAGGGGCAATCTGCACTCTGATCCAGGGTAGCTATCTAGGTGACTTTGACAGCGCGTAGAGCCAAGAGTATACTGATCAACGTCCATTAACATTGATCAGTATTCGAGGAGGGTGAAATGGCAGAAACCCGAACAGTCACGGCCACCTGGGCACGCACCCACTTTGGGGAGATCATCCGCAACGCCATCGCCGGTGAGCGCTTCATTGTGGAGCGCGACCGTATCCCTGCCGTGGTGATTCTTTCCGTGGCCGAATACGAGCGGCTGCAGCGATTGGCCGCCTGGGCCCGCTTCCAGGACCTTAGCCGTCAGGCCGGGTGGGAAGCAGAGGAAGAGGGCCTCACCGAAGCGGACCTCCAGGCGGAACTTGAAACCATCAAGCGCCAGGTCTTCGCGGAGCGGTATGGACATGGCTGAACGCTTCCTGCGCGTCATGGCCGACTCCAACATCCTCATTGCAGGGGTGCTGAAGCCACGCTGGTTCTTCGAATTCCTGGGACACGCCATGCGCGGCGATTTTCAACTGGTACTGGCGCCCCAGACTGTAGCCGAAGTATTGCGGTGGGCGGAAAAGAATGGTGGCTACCGACGAAGCGCGCTGGAGTTCTTTCTGGCCACGTGCCGGTTTGAGCTGGCTCCAGACCCGACGCCTGAAGAGGTGCAGGCCAATGCTACCTTGGTGCGCGATGTGACAGATGTCCCAGTAGCCCTCTCGGCCATCAAGGCACAGGTGGATTACCTGGTGACGAATGACGACGATTTCCACGCCGAGTCCACAAGGGAAGCACTGGGGAAGCACGGTATTCAGGTGGTGCTGGTTGGCACGTTCCTGGCCGAGGTGATGGGCTGGGAGCATGAGAGGCTGGAGGCGATACGGCATCGGGAGTGGAGCGATGTGATTCTCCCACATACGCCTGAAGAAGAGGAAAACCATGGCCGAACCCAACCGTGAATTCGGAGACCTGCTCACCTAGGGTCTGAAGAGCATGGCGGCCCGGGAACGGAAAGCGTTACTGGCTCTACAGGATGAGTTGGGGCATGAGATCGGCGTGACCCGGCACGCAATCGACAAGTGGCGACAGGGACATGTACCGTCCGATTCCTCGGTCATCGCAAAGTTGGCTCGAGCCTGTGTTCGCCGTGGTGGAATGGATCGCCAGTGGCTGCGCCGCTTCCTTACCCAGGCCCACTTTCCCGGCCAGGAAGTTCTGACCGCCAAATTGTTCCCAGGCGAGGACGAGGACGCTCCCACCGTCCGTCATAACCTGCCGCGCCGGCCTTATGAACGGTTCATCGGCCGGGAACGGGAGCTGGCGGAACTGCGGCGCTTCCTCTCGCCTCGCCATCGCGTGGGTGTCGTTTCCATCAACGGGGCAGCGGGTGTTGGGAAGACGGCCCTGGCGCTGGAAATGGCTCACCGTTTCAGGGAGGAATACCCCGGCCTGCCACCTGACGAGTGCTTCGAGGCCATCGTGTGGGTCACTGCCAAACGCACGGAGCTCCTGCCCAAGGGGCCGGCCCCACGTCGGCCCACCTTCACCGACCTGGACGGACTCTACCGTGCCCTAGCGGAGGTGCTGAACCGGCCGGCCATCACCCGTGCGGCGAACCGGGAAGAGCAAGATGTCATTGTCGCCCGGCTGTTGGTGGAACAGCGGGTGTTACTGGTACTGGACAACCTGGAAGATGTAGACGATCCGGCCTTGATGGTCTTCCTGCGTGACCTGCCGGCACCCAGCAAGGCTATCGTCACTACCCGCCACCGCATCGATGTGGCGGCGCCTGTTCACCTGCGCGCCTTCAATGAGCACGAAGCTCAGGAACTGATCCGTTCTGAATGTCAACGCCATCGCCTTACGTTGACCGAGGAACAACAGGAGAAACTCTTACAACGCACAGGTGGTCTGCCTCTCGCCATCGGGCGCACCATCGGGCGCATGGCTTGGCGAGGAAGCAGCGTGGAGGCCGAGCTCCGGCAACTGGGCGATCCCACCAGCGACATCTACGATTTCTGCTTCGAGAAGAGCATTGCTCTCATCCGCGGTCGGGATGCCCATCGCTTGTTCATGGCTCTCTCCCTCTTCGCCACCGATGCGAGCCGCGCGGCACTGGGACATGTGGCAGGGTTCAATGAAGATGTTCTGAGCCGGGATGAGGGACTCAGCGATCTGGAAGTGTTGTCCCTGGTGAGCAAGGAGGGCAACCGTTTCAGCCTGGATCCGCTAACGAAATACAAAGCCCGGGCAGAGTTGGCCGCTCATGTGCCCTTTGCGCACGAAGCACGGGAACGGTGGATTGCGTGGTATAGGATGTTGGCCGAGCAGGCGGAAGACCCTACCCATTACCCTGATTTACGGCCGGAGATGCAAAACATGCTAGGTGTGATGGAATGGTTGGCCGAAGAGGGACGGATGGCGGATGTGGGGTGGTTCTTCCAGCAGATTCAGTATTGTCTCTTCGCCGAGGGGCTTTGGGGACCGTTACTGGATTTCGCCGAGCGCGTGACAGCGTGGGTTGAGGTGACAGGGGATGTAGGAACACTCGTTGCTGCTTTGCAGTCCGCGATCAACGTGTTTCGCCGACAAGGTGCGTTCGCTCGTGGGGAAGAGTGGTTGGAAAGGGTTCAAATCGCAGCGGTTCGAACGAACAACGATCTTTTGCAGGCTGAGGTCTGGCTGGCTCGCGGACGCCTTCTGTATAGCCAGAACTCTTATTCCGAAGGGACTGAGTGTTTGTCCAGGGCCCTCAAGACGTTTCAAAAATTAGGCAAGGTAGAGCGAGTGATCTGGACCTTGAACTCTTTGGGCAATCTTTTTCGTCGAAAAGGGGATCTGGAAAAGGCGGCGCATTTTTACCGCCAGGGGCTGCGCGTAGTGGAAGAAACCGCACATCAACCTCCAAAGGCTTCCTGGTGGCAAGCGGTCCTGCGGGGAAACCTGGGCATTGTTGCGGGGCGTCAGGGACGTTACGCGGAAGCGTGCAAGATCCTGTACGAGGTCCTTGACCACTTGACCGAACAAGCCGACTTCGCTGAAGCCTATGCAATTCTCGCCTATTACGAGCATCAACTGGGGCATGTCGAACAGGCTTGCTTGCTTCGCCGGCGGGCGGATCGGATCATCGGACGGCTGGGGCTGGCGCGGCCTCTCTGTGAGGAAGACGCCGAGTGGATGCGGCGGCACGAGGAGACCCTCTAGCCGGTCAGAGGCTTGTACAGCCCACCGGAACCGCTTCAACGACAAAGACCAGATTGACAAGCAGCCGTTATTGAAATACCATCACTTCGGCGCATGGATGTAGGAATGTATGACTTATGAAAGGGTGAATCTCATGACAACCCCGAAACTATCCGTGGTTCAAGCGAAAGGTCAGGTCACGATTCCGGCGGAGATCCGCAGGAAGCTGGGCTTGAAGAAGGGCGATCTGGTGGCTTTTATTGAGACCGAGCAAGGAGTGCTGATCACGCCTCAGGAAGTCATCGCCATAGGCGCGCTGGACCGGATCGATGAGGCGCTCAGGAAGCGCGGCATCAGCCTTGAAGAGCTGATCGAGTCGGGTCGGGAGATTCGTGGCCAGCTTCTTGAGGAAGAATACGGCATCGAGGCCGACGAGGAATGACCCGTGCCTTCGTTGACGCCAGTGTCCTCTTTGCCGCGGCGAAGTCGGAAACTGGCGCATCCAGGGAGATTGTCCGGCTGGCCATCCAAGGGGAGGTTCGCCTAGTGGCCAGCCAGTTTGTTTTGGAAGAAGTGAGAAGAAACTTGAAGGCGAAAGCCCCCGAAGCCGTGGCCGCGCTTGATGACTTCCTCAACGCTGTGAGTTTTGATCTTGTACGGCCCACCAAATCCGAAGTCAAGGCTGCGATGAAATATGTTGCTGCGAAGGACGCCGCCCCAATCATTGCGGCGGCCAAAAGAGCCCAGGTGGACTTTCTGGTGAGTCTGGATCGTCGGCATATCGTTGGTGTGCCCGAGGTAGAAAAACGGTCTGGTCTGAACATCGTTCTGCCGGCCGATCTTTTGGAAGAAATACGCAAGCGGACGAGCACCGGGTGAACCCTAGGCCACTGGCGGACATATCACGGTGAACCGAAGCATTCCAAAAAAATCGCATCCCCTTCCACCTGATTGCTACGCTGCTGTGTTACGATAAAACTGCCCATTGATTTGGAGTGCGCTGGCTTCTGTCAACGGGAGGCTGTCTGGGAAGGAGAAGCTCCGATGTCCGAGACAAGACGTCCTTATGCCCGTCTGGGCGAGTTGATCGACTGCCTGATCCGTACCCTGGCCCTGGTGAAAGGCTGGCGTATGAGCCGGACAGTGGCAGAGGTGGCTCGACGCACCGGTTATGCTGAAGCCACGGTTTATCGCTGGCGTCAGGGTCGCTTGCGCCCGCCGGACGATACGCTGGAGATGCTGGTCCGCCTCGGTCACGACGCAGCCGACTTGGACCGCACCTGGGGCGAGCAACTGCTGCGGGCAGCCCGCCATCCTGACGTCGCGCGCTTGGTGAACGAGATCTGGGGGCCGAAAGAACTCCGCCATATCCCCCACAACCTGCCGCATCCGGAGCACACCCTCTTCGTCGGCCGGCGGCAGGAGATGGCTCGCCTGCTGGATCTCCTTTCCCCAGACCGGGCAGCACACCTCATCACGGTGGACGGCATTGGCGGGGTGGGAAAAACGGCACTGGTGCTGGAGGGGGCCTACCGCTGCCTGCGGGCCAGCACTGGCGAGGCGCCCAATCCCCGCGTCCCCACCTTCGATGCCATCGTCTTTGTTTCGGCCAAGCAACAGTTTTTGACTCCGGGCGGCATTCTCACTCGTCATCAGGTCCAGCGTACACTGCGAGATATATTCCACGAGATCGCCCACACCCTGGACCGCCCTGACATCACCCGCGCCACTCACGAGGAGCAGCCCGCTCGGGTGCGTCGCGCCCTGGCGCGGCAACGCACGTTGCTCATTGTGGACAATTTGGAGACGGTGGCAGACCGCGACGCCATTCTGATCTTCCTGTACGATCTACCCGCCTCGGTCAAAGTGGTCATCACGACCCGTGAACAGGCGCTTTTCTCACCCATTCGCCTGGAGCAACTGCCGGAAGAGGAAGGTTTGCAACTTATCC
This sequence comes from Ardenticatena sp., assembly GCA_015487975.1. Taxonomy (GTDB): domain Bacteria; phylum Chloroflexota; class Anaerolineae; order Ardenticatenales; family Ardenticatenaceae; genus Ardenticatena. The sequence goes on along the minus strand of WFOS01000014.1, from coordinate 2,297 downwards.
TGAACGAAGCCCGGGAGAAGGGGATCGCCTTGGACAAAGAGCAGGCGTTGGCTCTTTATGAACGCACTGGGGGAATTCCCGCCGCCATGGTCTACGCCGTGGGGCAGATTGCGGCAGGGCATGCGGTTGGAGCCGTGTTGGAGCGAATTGCCCGGGCCGGAGGAGACGTAGCGCGTTTCTGCTTCGAGAGCTCCATCGCCCCGTTGCGTGGGCAACCGGCGCATTATTTGCTGATGGCCATAGCCATGTTCCCAAAGCGCCCGCTGCGTGAGGCGGGCATTCACGTGGCCGGGCTGGCTGCAGACCCGTTGACGGCCGACGACGGGCTGGCGCGGTTGCAGCAACTGTCGTTGATCAGCCACCGGGAAGGGCGGTTCGGCATGCTTCCGTTGACTCGGGAGTACGCTCTGGCCGAACTGGCTGCCCATCCCGATTTCGAGCGAAAAGCGCGAGAGCGGTGGGTGGAGTGGTATCTGAACTTTGCAAGGGAGCACGGGGGGTACGACTGGTGGGAATGGCATGTTAACTATGACTATTTGGAAGAGGAATGGGAGAACTTGCTGGCTGTCCTGGATTGGTGTGCAACACATAAGCGATATGGGGATGTGTACACGTTCTGGTATGGCGCACACTTGAGGAGGTTTGCCTTTTTGTATGGCTATTGGGATGATTACCTGACCTGGCAGGAGTGGGTGATTCAGGCTGCCGAGCGACGTGGTGATTGGCCCGTGGTAGTTCGCTCTCTGTCGGACAAGGGTTGGATGCTCATCCTGATGGGTGGTGCAAACCATCTCATGGAAGCCGATGCAACCTTAAAGCGGGCCTGGTGCTTACGGAAGAATGGCAACCCTGCTAATCAACCTGAAATCGCCAGTAATATCGCTGTGCTCTTCATTCGGCGAAAGCAGTATGCTGAGGCGATCGAGTGGCTCGATCGCTGTGAAACCCTGCTGGCTGAGGTTCATCTCGATGAATGGGAACGTGTCCGTAAATGGATTCCCGTTCCTTACTATCGGGCCGAGATCTGCTACAGAACTCAAGATCATAACCAAGCAGAATTCCTTTACCAACAAGTATTGGAACATGGACAATCCATCAACTGGCAGCGAGCCGTCATTTACGCTCAGAACTGGTTGGCTGATATTGCCATCGCGCGTGGGGAACTGAACCAAGCCGAACGGCTGTTGCAGATCGGCCTGCCCGTGGCCGAGCGAAATAAGGACAGGCGACGTATCGCTTTTTACAAGCGCTCTTTTGCCTACCTGGAGCAAAAGCGTGGCCGCCTGGATGCTGCGCGACGCTGGGCCGAGGAGGCGTTGGACGGCTTCGAGCGGCTGGGGATGGAGCCAGAAGCGGAAGAGATAAGGAATCTTTTGACCACAATGTGGTACGGCAACGCAATACTCAGCACTTTGGCCTTCCGACGCCGTTCCCGATCCTCGCACCATTCTCGTGGCAGGTAGAGCCGACGATCCAGGAACGCTTGCCCCTTGGATGTGACGTAGGCCAAAAAGTCCCCCGGTTGGACAATTTTCCATCTTGCCTGTTGCCCCCATGTACCGTCGTTCGCTCCCACCGAGTGATGCCCCTTTTTCAAAAAGCCTGTCTCGTCGATGATGCCGATCCCCTCGAGACAGCGCAGCATCTCCACCACAACGGCTTACAATTCATCGCAGGCAGCATCTGCTTCCATTTCGCTTCGTGTAGAAGCCATTGGGGGCGATCGGACCACGCAATCGCCCACTCCGTTCTTTCGTTGAAGCGAGAACAGAAAGCCTCGTATGTATTTCGCAGCTTGCTCGGGGGGGCTTAGCGGGCAAACAGATGAGCAAATCGAGCATGAAACACCTCGAAGTCCGCGCGCCATGCTTCCAACTCTTCCAGCGCCATAACTGTTCCTCCTTTTTGCTCTTGTCACTCTCCTCTTGAAGGAGAGGTAATGATACAAATTCTGTTACATTCTTCTTTTCGTTAGAAAACCGGAAAGCCTTGATACCCATAAAAAACTAACACGGAGCCACAGGAACCACAGGGAAATCGCTTTCTCCGTGTGCGCCAAGCCAACAATTGCTTGCTATTTCGATGGTTCCCATGTTGCCCCTCTGCATGCGCCCCTTGTGGGTCGACAGAACAAAAAAACAAAAATTTGACTCTCCTGCAAAAAGGGGGGCGTTACGTAGCCCATACGTACGGTCGAAGCGGAGGCTGCGGGACGAGCCCAGAAGAGCGAAAACGACGCAGATGCCGCTTCAAAGCGAAAACCGCCTCCTCCAACGCGCTTTTTTGCTTTTTCCTCC
>WFOS01000013.1 GCA_015487975.1 Ardenticatena sp. | reverse complement strand
GGTGGGGTGCGTGTGGGTGGAGGTGTCGGCGCTCGTGTCGCGGTGGACATGGCCGTGGGAGCCGGCGTGGCAGTGGGGGCCACAGGCGGCAGCCCACACGCGGCCAGAAGGAGGGCAAGCAGAGTGAAGAGCGCTTTGGTCGTCATGGGCGGTCTCTGTGTGCTACCGTGGGCGCAGCGGCCGTCGGGCGTTGCCTCTGTTGGTGAGCGGTGGAGATGGCTTTTGCTCTCCTCGGCGGGATGAAGAGGATGCCGAGAACCGGTTGCATTCTACGACGTATGCTTGATTCGTCAAACCTTCTCTTGTGGGTGCCAGGCAACGCTTGCCAGAGGGGATACGAGCGGTCTCGTTTGAGCCGTCGTCGGTAAGTGGAATGGCAAGGTATGGCAGTGGCTCTTGTTCTGTACGCACGAAGCGTGCGTAGGGCACAATCGCTGCATTCAATCGCGTCACACTTCGCTCGATCTCATGCTGGAACGCCTCTTCGAGAACGCGCACCAATTGCACTTCGAGGGTGAAAAAGGTGTGGGTGAATGATTGCCAGCCCCGCCTGTTGCTGGTATCGTATCGCTACCACCTTTCCCAAAACCAACACGAAGGAGTGTGCCAATGCCCATCCTCTCGACGTTCTCAATCGTGGCCTATGACCCCGACACGCAATCGTGGGGTGTGGCCGTGCAATCCAAATTCCTGGCTGCCGGTGCCGTTGTGCCCTATGCACAGGCCGATGCCGGCGCTGTGGCAACGCAATCCTACGCCAACCTGCGCTACGGACCACTGGGCTTACACATGATGCGGCTCGGCATGAGTGCCGAAGAAACCATCAGCGCCCTCACAGCCGGCGACCCTGGCCGTGCCAAGCGGCAAGTGGGCGTCGTAGACCGCTCCGGACGCGCCGCTGCGTTCACAGGCGATGAATGCTACCCCTGGGCTGGACACCACGTCGGAGACCATTTTACCTGCCAGGGCAATATCCTGGCTGGCCCCCAGGTGGTGGATGCCATGTTCGAGACCTTTCGCGATTCACGTTCCGAGTTTCCTCTGCGCCTGATCGAAGCCCTGGCCGCCGGGCAAGCCATGGGGGGCGACCGACGCGGGCAACAGGCGGCTGGCTTGCTCGTGGTCCGTGCTGGTGCTGGCTATGGTGGGTTCAACGATGTCGCTGTCGATCTGCGTGTGGACGACCACGAACACCCCATCGATCGCCTGCGTGAATTGTACGAATTGCACACGCTCTACTTCGGCGCATCTCCCGAAGAAGAGCAAGAACCACTTACCGAAGAGCTGATACGCGAACTTCTGGATATTGCCCAGCGTGCCGGGCACTACACCGGCGAAATTGTGGGCACACTCACCCGCGAAGTCCGCGAAGCCCTGGACGCACTCATGGGAACCGAAAACCTGGAAATGCGCTGGCATCCCGAAGAAAAGCGGATCGATCGCCCGGCACTGACCTTCCTGCGCAAGCGTTTCAAAAACAAAACCGCTCGCTAATCCGGCGCAAAGGAGGAACGATGCACCGCACATCCTATCTCTCACATCTTGAATGTGGCTGGTGTGGCGCTACATACGACGCCGACCGTCTCTGGAATCTCTGTCCGGCATGCGAGCGCCCCCTGTTGGCACGCTACGACCTCGATGCAGCGCGAGCCGCCTGCTCGCGCGAGATGCTCCACAGGCGTGAACCGACCCTGTGGCGCTACGCCGAAATGCTCCCCGTGCGCGATCCCGCGTACCGCCTGACACTGGGCGAAGGGTTCACCCCCCTGCTCCCCTTCCAGAAGTTGGGGGCACAGGTTGGACTGTCACATCTCTACGCCAAAGATGAAGGGCTCAACCCCACCGCTTCCTTCAAAGCACGTGGGTTGTGCCTGGCGGTTTCACGCGCCGTCGAATTGGGGGTATCGCGGCTGGCAATCCCCACAGCAGGTAACGCGGGAAGTGCACTCGCGGCGTATGCCGCCCGTGCAGGCGTCCCTGCCCACGTGTTTGCGCCGTCCGACGTGCCACCTGTCTTTGTCGCCGAGATGCGGGCACTGGGGGCAGACGTAACACTGGTGGACGGCCTGATTACCGATGCGGCACGCTTTGTACGCCAAGGTGTGGCTGAAGGGCGTTGGTTCGACGTTTCGACGCTCAAAGAGCCCTACCGCGTCGAAGGCAAAAAGACCATGGGATACGAATTGGCGGAGCAATTCGGTTGGGAGTTACCCGATGTCATCATCTATCCCACTGGTGGCGGGACAGGATTGGTGGGCATGTGGAAAGCCTTCGACGAAATGGAAGCCCTCGGCTGGATCGACAGCAAGCGCCCGCGCATGGTAAGCGTGCAAAGTGCAGGGTGTGCCCCCATCGTGCGGGCCTTCGAGCAAGGTGCAGAAACAGCCACGCCGTGGGAAAATGCCGCCACCATTGCCGATGGATTGCGTGTGCCAGCGGCGGTGGGTGATTTCCTCATTCTGCGTGCTATCCGCGAAAGCGGTGGCACAGCCATTGCCGTCACGGATGATGAAATCCGCACGGCACAGCGCGAAATTGGTGCGCGCGAAGGCATCTTTGCCGCGCCCGAAGCCGCCGCCACGTGGGCTGCCGTGCGCCGTCTGGTGCGCGACGGCTGGATTGCGCCGCATGAGCGGGTGGTGCTGTTCCTAACGGGCAGTGGCTTGAAATACACACATCTGGTGCAAGACGAATGAGCTTGGTGAAGCAAATCGTGGGGCGTCTCGTTCTGATGGCGTCGCTGGCCATACTCGTGTGGCCTCCCGCCACAGCGGCACGCTTTCCACGCCCAACACCACATCCCGATGGCGCGCTTGTCTTTCAGCGCGGGCGGTTGACAACCCGCGACGGGTGGGTCATGCTCACCCTCGACGGCTCCCCCTACGAGATGGGCGTGCAGCAAGGGGTGCTGCTGGGCGCTCGCATGCGCTGGCTGTTGCAAGCAGTGGTCATTCCCTCACTCTTGGATGCTGACTGGGATGGACGCACATTGATACAGGTTGCGCGGGCGTCGTTTTCCACATGGCCAGCATGGGCGCAGGAAGAAGCCCGTGGCCTTGCCGAAGGAGCAGGCATCGCCGTGCACGACGTGGTGCTACTGAACCTGTGGCCATTCATGGTCATCGACCCACCGACACTCCATGCCGACCTGGCACGCTGGGCCCCGCCCTTTCGGCTGGACACACGCATGGCCATCGCGGCACGCGCCCCACACGAACCATTGTCAGCGTGGCCAGTGCGTCCACTTGTTCAACCGTCAGACATCCCCCTGGAAGGAACACTCTGGGCAGCGGGGGAAGCAGTCAATGCCTCGCAGAAATGGCTTGCCGCTGGCTATCTGGCTGCGCCGCCCCAAGCCCCTTACCCACTGGCGGTGAAACGCCGGCCAGCAGCAGGGCAGGCGAGCATGGGGGGCGCCTTGCCTGGCTGGGTGGGCGTTCTGGTGGGCATACAGACCAGCGGCATGACGGTCGCCTGGGTGCCTCTCCCAACACTCGACCGCGCGGCCGCTGGCGTTCCCCCAACGATTCTGGCGCAGGCCGCTCTGACCAACGCCCGCTCGCCTGATCAGGTGCCCGAAGCGTTCCTCCGCGCCCCACGCTTCATCGGGGGTGATCTGCTGGCTGTGGGGCACGATGGAGCATTGCGGCTCATCTTTTCAGGGCGCACCTTCCATGTTGAAACTGGCACAGCGCGAGTCATCGCGCCCACCGACTTGCCTGCTACGATGCCCCTGGCAACAGAGGTTGCCGCCATCGAAGATGCCACCGCACGACGCAACTGGCTCGACGCCAACGCGGGGTTTTTGACACATGACGCCTATGCAGCAACACTGATCGCAATGGGGGGCACACATCCCGATGGGTGGTTGGCCTGGTATGCAGACCCACGGGAAGGCACACTCTGGCTTGCATCGCAGGCAGGCGCCTTCCCAGCCCCCGCATCGGGTTTTGTGTCATGGAGCATAAGAGCCTGGTCGAACGAGGAGCAATAGCCGTGAAACGCTTTACACGAGAAGAAGCAAACGCATTATTGCCAGTTTTGCGCCCGCGTGTGGAAGCATTGCTGAAACTACGCGGTGAAATTTTGCAGCACCGTAGCGAGGTGCTGGCAATTGTCGAAGGAGCGGAAGGCGAAGGGGGAAGTCGTTCCGCCACCGAAATGGCCGATCGCTTCCGCCGTATGCAATTGCTGGTAGATGCGATTCAACAGATGGGCGTCATCGTGCGCGACGTGAACAGCGGCCTGATCGACTTTCCTGCCGAACGCCACGGCCAACTCGTTTACCTCTGTTGGCAATATGGCGAGCCGCGCATCCTTTTCTGGCATGAAGAGCACGTCGGTTACGCCGGCCGTCGCCCGATCGAAGAATGGTGAACCTGCAAGGAGGAAGCAAATGGCATCATACCGACTACGTGAAGGCAACGAACACGATTGGGTGATTGCCATTCGCCGCCTGGCTGAACGCTCATGGGGCACACTCCCCGAACACCTACGCCGACGCACCACCCCACAACAGGTCCACCGTGAAACCGAAGCCACTGCCCGTGCCATCTTGCAAAGCGGCGGCTGGCATCATCTCATCGTTGCCGAAGATGAGGCAGGCACGAACGTGGGGCACCTCTGGGTCGGCGAAGCCCGCGACAGTTTCACCGGCATCAAACGGGGCTACATCTACGACATTTTTGTCGAACCCGCCCATCGGCGGCGCGGTTTGGGACGGCGGCTCATGTTGGAAGCCGAACACCTATGCCGTCAGCGCGGCGACCATGAGATGGGCTTCAGTGTGGACGTGAACAACATCGCGGCGCGGCGATTGTACGAATCGCTGGGCTACCATACCGAATACCTGGTCATGAGTAAACCCCTGGTGGATGAAGCAGAGCGCTAACCGCCTTCTTTTGCCGTTCGTCAAAAATCCTTAAAACCCCGCTCACATCCCCTTTACACTACCTCTCTACACTGCGGCATGGCACTGCGCAAAACCAACAAAAGGAGCAGCCACCATGCCGCGAGGTCTTTGCCTTCTTGCTATGACCATGCTGGTCTGGCTGACAGGGTGCACTTCCAGTGCCACCGCTGTTGTCCCAACCGCCACAAGTCCAAGGAAATCGAATTTGCGATCGAGATGGTGAAACCTCAGGTGGTGCAGAAAAACGTGGCATGCCGCGCCATCTTCTTCGGCGAGCCACCGCACGTCTATGGCGATGCACTCCGCATCCGCCAAATCTTGCTGAACCTGCTTTCGAATGCTGCCAAATTCACCGAAGAGGGGCACATTCACGTCATCACTGACGTGGTGGAAGAAAACCAGCGCACATTTGTGCGCGTCCGTGTCGAAGATACCGGCATCGGCATCCCCGAAGAGCACTTCCCCAAACGCTTCGAGGCGTTCTACATGGTAGACTCGTCCGATACCCGCAAAGTAGGCGGCAGCGGACTGGGGTTGAGCATCGTCAAACACCTGGTTGAAATGCATGGCGGGCGCATCGACGTTGAAAGTGCTGTCGGTGTGGGGTCAACGTTCACCTTCACGCTTCCCGTCTGGCGATGGGCGCACGGCACACCTGTCAACCATGAAAGCGACCCAGAGCGCGAGTTGCCGCCATCAAACGAGGCCGACGCATCATCTTCTTCGACTGCTATCCCTTAAAGACCGATGGCGGGGGAGCGAGCAGTGTGTGACGCCGGTTTCTTGGCTTGTTCACAAGAAAGAAGACGCGGCTCACGCCTGCGCACTGTTCCCGCCCATGTGCTCATTGCACGTCCCCACCGGCATGTGCCATGCCTCCTAGGCACGCATGATCGTCGAGCGCTACACGCTTTCATGCGTTACGGACGGTTTCGTGCAGACGTGCTGCCAACCAGGCGGGCACATAGGCGTGCACCCGTGTCCCATCGGCAGTGTATTCTTCCGCTTCAATCGTCCCCTCTTCGTGGATCGTGTGCAACAAAGCGCCTTGCGCATACGGCACCAGCACGTTGATTTCGACAAAGAGTTCATGCAAGACACCCTGCACACGTTCCAGCAATCGATCCAGCCCTTCGCCAGTGCGTGCGCTCATCACCACAATGTCGGGGTCGCGGGCGGCTTCTTCTTCGATGGCATCTGGGTCGGCCACGCGGTCGATTTTGTTCCACGCCTGGATGATGGGTTTGTGCGCCACGCCCAAATCGTCCAGCACCTGTTCGACGGCTTCGATTTGCGCCGCTGCCATCGGATGGCTGATATCCACCACATGGACGAGGATCTGGGCATCGTGAATTTCTTCCAGGGTGGCGCGAAAAGCGGCCACCAGGTCGGGGGGGAGTTTCTGGATGAAACCGACGGTATCGGTGAAAAGCACCTCGCGCCCTTCGGGCAGGCGCACACGGCGTGTTGTGGGATCCAGCGTGGCGAACAATTTGTCTTCGGCGAGCACGTTGGCATCGGTCAGTGCATTCAGCAATGTGCTTTTGCCCGCATTGGTGTAACCCACCAACGCCACGACGGGGATTCCTTCTCGGCGGCGACGGCGTCGGTACTGTTCGCGATGGGCACGCACGGCTTCCAATTCGCGCTGCAAATGCGTGATACGGCGGCGGATTTCGCGGCGGTCTACTTCCAGCTGCGTTTCACCAGGCCCACGCAGGCCAACGCCACCTGTGGCGCCACCAGCACGCCCCCCTGCCTGACGCGCCAGGTGTGTCCACATACGGGTCAGGCGAGGCAAGCGGTAGCGATACTGCGCCAGTTCAACCTGCAATTGCCCTTCGCGCGTGCGAGCATGCTGGGCGAAAATATCCAGAATGAGCACCGTGCGGTCGATGACCTTGATATCCTCGCCCAAGGCACGTTCCAGGTTGCGCTGTTGGGCGGGTGAGAGTTCATCATCGAAGATGACCGTACGCGCTCCTGTTTCCGCCACGGCGAGCTTCAGTTCTTCGACTTTGCCCTTCCCGATGTACGTGGCGGGGTTGGGGTGGTTGAGCCGCTGCCACGTGCGCCCCACCACCTCCATGCCAGCAGTGCGTGCCAACTGTGCCAGTTCTTCCAGCGAATCTTGGATACTCCACAAGCTTCGTTCGCCTTTGCGTTCGACCCCCACTAAAAAGGCGCGTTCAGGTTGATTGGGTACGTAGTAGCGTTCCGTCATAGCCCTCCATTTGCAGCGTGTCTACCAGGTCTTCAACCCTCGATGGGCACGGTCTTTTTCTTGATTGTACTCATGCGGGCAACGTTTTTCCAAACAGCGCTTGTGCTGGCGTGGCATAGCGCGGGTCGGTATATTCGACCAACTCGCCGCTCAGTGCCGAGGGCGCATGCAATGCCAGCCAGGCAACCACACGTGCCGGTTCTTCGGGGGGCGCAAGGCGACCGCTTTCTTTGAGTTGTTTGAAGTAGGCATAGCGTTCAGGCGGCATCACATGCTGGCCTTCCTGGCGAATCACGGCTTGCATTTCGGTATCCACCACACCTGGGCGCAGTGCTACGCTAGTAATGGCTGGCTCTTCCAGCGCGAGTACACGGGTAAAGTGCAGGGCAGCGGCTTTGGAAGCGCAGTAGGCGCTCCATCCTTCGATCGGCGAGAGTGCGGCCCCAGTGCTGACATTGACGATGCGGCCATGCGTTTCGCGTAGGTGTGGGATTGCCCACTGGCACATGTAGAAAACGCCCAACAGGTTGACCTCGACGTTGTACTTCCACTGCCTCTGATCCGCCTCGGCAATGCGGGCAACAGGGTGCAGAATGCCCGCGTTGTTCACCACGGCATCGAGCCGTCCAAATGTGCGCACCGCCAGTTCGACCACGTTGGCGCATGCATTGGCATCCGACACGTCGGCGCTTTCCACCAGTGCATCGCCTCCCAAACGCTTCACCCGTTCGGCAACCGCGTGCAGGGGCTCTTCACTGCGAGCCACCAGTACCACCCTGGCCCCTTGGGTGGCCAGCCAGCAGGCTGTGGCTGCACCAATGCCGCGCGACGCACCGGTGACGATGATGACAGGCTGGGTCATACTTCCTCCTTTTGACGACGTTCGTTGTTCGCACTGAGCGCCTCAGCAATACGCGCCATCGCCTGCGCCAATGTTTCGGCGTCGGTTGTCAGAGCCACACGGACATACCCTTCGCCATGTTCACCAAACGCAATCCCAGGGGTCAGCCAGATGTGCGCTGCTTCCAGCAGATACGTGCTCATCGCCTCACATGTCCACCCTTCGGGGATACGCGCCCACACATAGAGGCTGGCTTTAGGTGGTTCCGCCTGGAAACCGGCAGCACGCAAGCCCGCCACCACCACATCACGCCGCTGGCGGTATACCTCGTTCCGTTCCGCCAGCCACGCTTGCGGGCCATTGAGCGCTGCAATGGCACCGGCCTGTAAGGGATAGAAGATACCGGTATCCACATTGCTTTTGACCCGCAACAGTGCCGCAATGACCTCGGCATTACCGACAGCCATGCCCACACGCCAGCCTGCCATGTTGTATGTTTTGCTGAGCGAGTTGAATTCGATCCCCACCTCTTTTGCGCCGGGGACTTCCAGGAAGCTAGGCGCACGGTAGCCGTCGAAGGTGATGTCGGCATAGGGGTTGTCGCTGAGCACCACGAAGTCATAGCGGCGTGCCAACGCCACCAGCCGCTCGTAGAAGGCCAGGGGAGCCGTCGCACCAGTGGGATTGTTGGGGTAATTCACCCAAAATGCCACCGCACGCCGGTACGTCTCTTCGGGAATGGCATCCAAATCGGGCAAAAAGCCCAATTCGGGGCGCAAAGGTACAGGCTCGAAGACGCCATCCGCCAGGTAGGTCCCCATACGGTACGTCGGGTAACCGGGGTCGGGTACAAGCACCAGGTCGCCATCCCCCACCAGCGCCATGAGCACATGCGCCAGCCCTTCTTTGGAACCAATGAGCGGCAGCACCTCGGTTCGAGGGTCGAGTGCAACGCCGAAACGGCGATCGTAGTAAGCGGCGATGGCTTCGCGCAATTCAGGTGAACCGATGTACGAGGGGTAGCGATGATTCGCAGGGTCACGTGCGGCGGCAATCATGGCATCGATGATGAAATCGGGTGGTGGCAAATCGGGGCTGCCAATTCCCAGATTGATGACACGGTGTCCCTTGGCTTCAACCGCACGGATACGTTCTGCCACACGGGCAAAAAAGTAGGGTGGCATACGTGTCAAACGTGGCGCAAGATGCATACCGTCAACCTCCACACAGATTCGACGTTGTCAAGCAAATGGACAGGGCGGCGGAAACGCCCGCCCCATCTGCACGATACGCACAAAAGGGCGTGTGTCAAGAAAAGGTGCGCGCGCCCACATCCAAACAGGACACCCGCAAGGACTGGCGAAAGGACACATGCGACTATAATGGCAGCTGCGCCTCTCCTACGGGGCCCACAATCATCTCTCAGGAGATTCGATCGATGACGACGACACGAACACAACACGTCCACGAACTCATCATGAACCGTCGCAGTCGGCGGGCATACGCCCCCAACCGACTGATCGACCGCGCGACCATCGAAACCCTGTTGCAGGCCGCCCACCTTGCGCCCTCTTCATTCAATGCCCAACCATGGCGCTTCATCGTTGCCTCGAAAGAAAACCCCGACGCCTGGCAGCGGGTCTTCGAGACGCTGATGGAAGGCAACCAAACGTGGGCACAGCATGCGCCACTCTTCATCGTGGCGGTGGCGGCAGTCAAACCCGAAGGCGCCGAGCGAGAAAACGGCTCGGCGCTCTTCGACCTGGGCATGGCGGTGCAAAACCTGCTGCTGCAAGCCGAAGCACTGGGGCTTGCCGCGCGCCCCATGGGGGGCTTCTCCCGCGATCGCCTGCGCGAAGCGTTCGATATTCCCGAAGGCTACCACCCTCATGTGGTTGTAGCGCTTGGGTATCCAGGCGATCCCGCACCATTGCCCGAACCACTACGCACGCACGAAACCGCTCCGCGGCAACGCAAGCCGCTTAGCGATGTGGCGTTCGATGGCGCATGGGGCACGCCCTGGCACACCTAAACAGGACGCCACACGGCATGTTCCGCAGGCTGGTGCTGATATGCCAGCCTGTTTTTCATGCCAAGCCGAGATGTTACTTCGAGGCGCGACGCACCTGGCAGGTGCGTCGCGCCTCCTGAGCTGAAGACGGCGTTCTCCCGATAAGCGGCCAACACCAACACGGCATAGGCCCAGCGCTCCACTCCCCTTCTCCCCGCCCCACGGTCATCAGCAACGGCGTGACGGTGTGGCACCCGAAACCAGGAAGTGCTGAGAGCATGGTTGCGTCCATTCACCCGTCTGTTTCCAGACCGACGGCTCCAGCGCAGCGAGGGATACAAACGCCCCCGCTTG
>WFOS01000012.1 GCA_015487975.1 Ardenticatena sp. | reverse complement strand
GGGCTTGTGGCAACATATCGTCTGGGTGGGCGTGCTCATGGGGCTGTTGACATTGGGCGTGCAGGTGTATGCCCTAGAACACCACGAAGCCTGGCGAAGTATGGTGTTCAACACGCTGGCTGTCGCGCAAATGGCGCACGTGTTGGCGATTCGCTCCGAGCGTGAATCGCTTTTCACGTTGGGATTGCGTTCCAACCCGTGGATGCTGGGGGCTGTTGCGAGCACGCTGCTCTTGCAGGTATTGGTGCTCTACTGGCCCCCGCTGCAAGTCATTTTCGAGACCGAAGCGCTGACGTTGGGGGAACTGGCGCTCACCTGGCTGGTAGCAGCGATTGTGTTTGTGGCCGTCGAGCTGGAAAAGTGGTGGCGTCGCCGCAACGGATAACGGGAATGCGAACCGTGTGGCCTCACAGGTGGAAAAGCCTGTCAGGCCTTTTTTGCAAGCGTGTGTATGACGCCACCCCATGCCACACACCGTCGCCTGGCGCTGGTGGCGAACACCAGTTTCGAACAGGTAGCGCATGTGGCGCTTCCCATGCCACTCAGCGCGGAATTGACCGATGTGCTGTCTGGGATGGTATTGACAGCAGTACCGGACGGTGGAGTGACGTCGATGCTGGCACCAGGCGATGTACGCTTGTTCGCAATGGAAGCGTGTGCGCGTACTCAGGGTGGAGATGACGCGAAAGGATAGCTCTATGCAACTCAAATCAACGGTGCGCCTGCTCATGCCTGATGGGACGGTGCGTGCCATGCCCGTCGAAGCCTACTTGCGCGGGGTTGTGCCACACGAAATTGGCGCGGGCGCACCGCTGGAAGCGCAGAAAGCCCAGGCGGTGGCTGCACGCTGCTACGCACTGACCGCGCAACGCCACCCCGAAGCCAACGCCGACCTCTGTACCACCACGCATTGCCAGGTCTGGATGCCTGAAACCAACCCACAAAGTGATGTCGCCATTCAGACGACAGCAGGCGTGGTGGCACTGTTTCAGGGGCGTATCATCCACGCGCTCTACTTTGCCGCGTGTGATGGGCGCACACGCAGCATCGAAGAGGTCTGGCCGCCGTATCGCGTGCCCTATTTGCGCAGTGTGGCGTGCCCTGCACCGCAACAGCCTATGCGGGGGCATGGCGTGGGCATGTGTCAAACAGGGGCGATAGCCATGGCCACACAAGGCGCTTCGTTCGAGGCGATTTTGCAGCACTTTTATACGGGGATCGAACGTGTGCAGGGAAAGTACGCAGTGCAGCCAGTGCGTCTTGTCTCGCGGTGGCTGCCCCCCGACGAAGCAGGCACATTGCGCCTGGCGCTCCGTTCGCTGGTGGGGTGCGATTTTGCACTTGATGACGAAGCGGCGCTGACGTGGCGACGGTTACGGGAAGAACGCTTTACGGCGCGGCGGCGAGCCGTGGCAGTGGAATTGAGCCTGGCAGGCGTGACGGTACACATGGATGCGCCTGATGGAGACGTTTTTAGCGCATGGAGCGGTACAGACCCGGCATATGGTGCTGGCGGGCTGGAAATGCGCGCGCCACGTGTAGGGACGTATGTGCTCCGTATTGGGGGGCAGCAATTCCCTGTGCAGGTAGAAAATGGACTCGTGGTGCTCACCTTGCAGCATGTGGGCATGCCCATGCGCTTGCGGCTGGTTTCGCCCCCTTTGGAAGCCGAAGAAGCCAACACCATGCTGGCGCACCTGGAACAGGTGGTTCCCTCGCTGTTCACACGTCAATAACGCCCCCTCTACGCGGTTGAGGATTCGTCGGGCGGTTCGAGCACCTCATCCGCTGACCAGTACGTTTCCAGCACCAGCCCCAATCCTTCCGCCAACCTATTGACATAATTGAAATAAGCCGTGATTTGCGCAATGTCGAGGATCGCGCGATCGTCCCATCCTACACTGCGCAGGGCAGCGATATCGGTTTCATCCACATCCCACGGGGTGCGGGTCAGTTTCACAGCATAGTCGAACATGGCACGGTCGGCCGGATCGAGAGGCGCACGTGTATAATCATCTGCCAGTTGACGCACCAGCGTTTCATCCTTCACAAGCCGACGGAGCGCCGCCCCGTGATGGGTCATTCAGTACTTGCAGTGGTTGATGGCGGAAACCACCAGCGCGATCATCTCGCGCTGGGCGCGGCGCAGCGGCGAACGACCGTACATGAGCGTTTTGTAGAGAGCACGATGGTCGAGCATGGATTGGGGATTGAGGCTGTGGATGGCCATGATGTGGGCAGGCTCGCCTGTTTGTGGGTCGATGCATTGGGCGTAGATGGTTTTCAGGCGCTCATCTGCTTCCTCAGGTGGAATGACACGAATCCAAGCGTTTTTCGACATGGTTCGGTATCCTGTGTGGGAGTTCTCTCTGGAATCGAAAAGGCCTGGCAGGTTGTTGCAAGGCGCCTGCCAGGCCTTTTCGTGTGGGCTAGACATCCGCGTCCACGATTTCGCCTTCGACGTAGGCATGTTCCTGGCGGTCGGTTTGCTGGCTGACCGTACCGAGCATCACAGGTGTGGCATCCACATAGACCCACACGGCACTGGTGACGGTGGTGAAGCGTGTATCGGCGGTAGCTTCTACCAGATACGAGCCGCTGGGAAGGACATTGCCATACTCATCGCGCCCGTCCCACAGGCGGAAATGGTCGCCACGGCGGTGCTTGCGTTTTTCGACCAGCGTGGCCACCAGGTTGTCCATCTGGTCATAGACACGAATGGTCACGCGGGCGGGGCGAGAGAGATCCAGGTTCATCACCAGCAAGCGCGAATCGTCAGGGCGATTGGGGTAGAAGACGGGGTTTTCGACCGAAAGCGAAAAATGGAGCGGTCGCATCCAGTAAACGATGAGCAGGAAGAAAGGCACCAGCAAGGCCAGTCCCATCAGCACTCGTTGCGCCAGCACGTTGTTGGGCAGATTCAAGCTGGCAAGTGGTGTGTTGCCTGTCGTTCCTGCGGGTGTGTAGCGTACCATGCGCTGAATGGTGGTGGTGTTGCCCGCGCGGTCGGTTGCCGACAGCGTAATCAGGTTGTCGCCTTCGGCAAAAGTGAGCAACGCGCTGAAATTCCCGCGGCTGTCCACAGGCACTTCCTGCCCATTGATGAGCAACGATGCGCCGGGGTCAACCTGCCCGGCAATGCGCAGTGTGGGCGAGGAGACTTCCAGCCCGTCGGTTAGGTTGGTGAGTGTAATCGTTGGGCCTTGTGTGCGCAGGTGCACGATTTGTTCCAGATGGCTGACGTTGCCGACTTCGTCACGGGCTTCCACGATGATGGCGTTGTCCCCCTCTTCGAGCACAACGTCTACCTGAAACGTGCCATCCTCGCTGACGGGCACTTCTTTGCCGTTGACCGTGACGATAGCGCCAGGTTGGGCTTGCCCGCGCACCGTGACAGGGTTGGTGTTCAACCAGGCTTCGGGTTGAGGTTCCAGAATGGTGACGTCAGGCGGTGTCGTGCGTACCGTGACATCGAAAGTGGATGTTGCCGTGTTGCCTGCCAGGTCCACAGCACGCACGGTGAAGGTCGTGGTTCCTTCGGGCAATTGGCGCACTACACGGAAGACGCCATTGGGGTTGACCGCAATTGGTTGCGGCTCGTCGTTCAGCCAGACCAGCGCATCGGGCGACGTGGTCCCTTCCAGCGTGAAGGATGTTTCACGGGTGACGATTTCCTTGTCGATGTTCGCAAGCACCAGCGGCGGCGGGGTGGTATCGACGGTGACGGGTTCGCTTTCCTCACTCGACCGCATGGTGCCAGCAGCAACAATGCGCAGGCGATAGGTGCCGTCGGGCACGATGAAGCCGCCCTCATCGCGGCCGTCCCATGCAAAGGAGTGTTGCCCGGCCTGAAGCGGTTGCTCGTTCATCAACGTGCGGACACGTTGTCCCACACTGTTGAGCACTTCGGCGGTGACATTGGCAGGTTGCGACAAGTCGAAAAAGACCGTCACCACGTCGAGCTGCCCATCACCGTTCGGCGAGAAGATGGTCTGATCGGTTGTCATGTTGACAGTTGGGGCACGCACCCAGTCGAGGGGGAAGAGCACCACGAGCAAAGCGACCACACCCAATCCGACGGCCATGGTGAGCACCGACGGCAGCGAAAGCCCCGTGTTGGTGCGACGTCGGCGATACGTGCGTGTGTGTGTACGTGGAGTGGTTTGGTTCATCGGTCCACCTACCTTCTCAGTCCAACTCGATCATAATCAAGTCGTCATCTTCTGTTGGGGAAGCCACGGTTTCCGAATGGTTTTGCGCGACATGTGGTGTCCAGCCGCGGCGCACATGCACGCGGCGCGGCGTGGCTGGTTTGCGCAGGTTGTGGATGAGGGCGTAGAGTGCCACGCTGATGAACATGGCGCCGAGTGTGCCTAGCGTCGTCCAAGGCGTTTGGCGAATGACGGATGGGGTTGCCAGACCAAGCCAGATGGGGATGGCGTAGAAGCCGGCCCATACTATCGATCCCCCCACAGCGACAGCGCTTCCCACAGCTAGCCAGGGCGAGCGTTCCGCCAGGATGCTTTGCCGCATTCGTCCAGCCAGATAGCCTGCCAGCGCCCATGCCCCAATTTGTAGGACATGAAGCAAAAGGATCGTGCTATCCACAGCAAAAGGAGCGACCAGCAAGCGTAGCGTTTCAAGCGAGTTGGCGTTGCCAAAGCGTTCAACCAGCAGGTTGGCGTCGAAAGCGCGTTCGTTGATGGTGAGCAGGTCGGGGGAAAGCCCTACCATGCCCGCAAACACCTTCATCCAGAGAGCGGCAAGTGCCCCTACGATGGCGCCATGCTGTGCGCCCACAAGCACCCCCGCAGCCAGAGGCGCAAGCGCGGCCAGATACCCTTGTGCGAGCAACGGCATGGCGGCGATCAAGAGTGCCCACGGTAGGTTATCGAGGATGGGAATGTGTGCCAGCACCGTGACAGCGAGGAAGAGTGCCATGAGATAGGGCGAGAGTGTCCAGAGCGGCCATGCCAACACAGCGATGGCGGCGGCGTACCCCCA
This sequence comes from Ardenticatena sp., assembly GCA_015487975.1. GTDB lineage: Bacteria > Chloroflexota > Anaerolineae > Ardenticatenales > Ardenticatenaceae > Ardenticatena. Next base: position 2,131 of record WFOS01000012.1, on the reverse strand, counting down.
GGCGGGGGAACGCACGCCCAGCCCGAAGGTCGCAAGCAAAAGCACCGTCAGCCACTCTGGGGGGTAGGTGCTGGTGGCTTCGTAGTGCAGAACGAGCCCCACCAGCGTTGTCATGGCGGCAGAAAGCAAAATGTTTTCCGCCAGGGGGCGGTGTGTCTGATAGAAGTGAGCAATCTGTTGCCAGCCATGGTGCAGGTAGGTGGTTTTGTTCTGCATGGGTCTCCTCACGCCTTATGATTCTGAGATCAATTCCCACGGTTGGAGCCAACCGCAACTGCTGGCAGGGCGGGCGTTGGTGCGTGCCCATTCGCGCAGGCGACTGATCTCCTCGCGCATGGAATGTGCCAGCGGCACAGTGTTGGTGAGATTGCGCAGCAAATCGTGCATTTGCACGTCGCGTCCTTCATCGAAGGCATCGTAGAGAGCGCTAATCACCACTTGTTCGATCTCCGCGCCGCTAAAATCTTCGCTGTCGGCAGCCAACCGTTCAATGTCGAAGTCGTCAGGATTGCGCTTGCGTTTCCGCAGGTGAATCGCCCAGATTTCAGCGCGTTCTTCTTCTGTGGGCAAATCGACGAAGAAAATTTCATCGAAGCGCCCTTTGCGCAACGTTTCGGACGGCAGTTGTCGAATGTCGTTGGACGTGGCGACGACGAAAACGGGGGCTTCTTTTTCCTGCATCCAGGTCAGGAAGGTGGCGAACACACGTGCAGCGGTGCCTGCATCCGAGCGCCCGCCATGCGCTCCGGCCAGCCCTTTTTCGAGTTCATCGAGCCAAAGCACACAAGGGGCAATGCTTTCCGCCACACGCAGCGCATGGCGAATGTTGTGTTCGGATGCGCCGACGAGTTCGCCGAAGATGCGCCCCATATCGAGCCGCAGAAGCGGCAAATGCCACTGGCTGGCGATGGCTTTGGCCATGAGGCTTTTGCCACTGCCCTGCACGCCAAGCAGCAGCAAGCCGCGTGGTTCGGGAAGGCCGAAGGCACGTGCGCGTTCGCTGAACGCGTGGGCCCGTTTGCGTAGCCATTCTTTCAGTTCGCCCATGCCGCCAACATGCGAAAAGTCGGCGTTGGGTTCGAAGTATTCCAACACGCGCGATTTGCGGATGATGTGTTGTTTTTCGCGGCTGATGATGTCCACGTCAATCGTGCCCGTCAGCACAATCGATTTGGCGAAGACATTTTCGGCTTCGGTGCAGGTCAGCCCACTGCTCGCACGCAGGATGGCTTCGCGTTCATCGTCGCGAAGGTGGAGCGAGCGCAAGCGCGAACCATGCTGGCGGGCACTCCGCAACACGCGGTCGAGGGCAGCGGCGAGGTCGGTGATGGTGGGCAGCGAAAAATCCAGCAGAGTGATGTCTTTTTCGAGTTCGGGGGGGAGTACCACCACCGGCGAAAGCAGCACGAGCGTTTTGCGGCTTTCTTTGAGCGAGGCGGCGATGTCGCGCAGGCGGCGTACCGTGGCAGCGGTTTCGAGCGGGAAGCGCTGCGAGTCGATGAACGGGTGAAAGTCTTTCAGCACGAAGATGGCCGCATCGTCAGACGCATCGACGTAATCGAGCACGTGCAAGGGTTCGCGCACACGAGGTGCGACTGGCACAGGTTTGGGCGTCAGCAGATCGACCACGCCTTCGGTCATCGTCCAGCCATAGAGATGCTTGTGACGGCGTGCGGCGACATCGCGCAAAATATCCTCGACGCGCCGTTCCTCAGTTGCCCAAATGTACAAAATCGGGTATTTGGCACGAATGAGGGTTTCAAGCTCTTCGTGTGTGTTCTGTGGTATCGAGCGCACGCCTACCACCTGATGACTTTTTCAATCTTTTGGTACAAAAAAGTATACAAGAGTTTGTGTCAAATTGCAATCGTTTTTTGTACCAATGAAAGCAAAGGGCGTGGTCAGTGCATGTAGCTGGTCTCTGGTGATTCCCCAGATCTCTGCAAACAAGCGAAAAGGCACTGCTCCGAAAGTGGCACAAGCCACGCAGGACGCGCTGAGAGCATGTTGGCGCCCATTCACCCGTCTGTTTCCAAACCGACGGCGCCAGCGCAGCAAGGGATACAAACGCACCCCGCCTGACCTCGAGAGGCACGCGCGCCTGACGTTACTTCAAGGCGCGACGCACCTG
>WFOS01000011.1 GCA_015487975.1 Ardenticatena sp. | reverse complement strand
GGTCGCCTGCTGCCCCGCCGGACAGATGGCTTCCCGCTTCTCCAGGTCCATCTGAAAGGCCGATTGGGGGAAGCAGCCTTTTCCCCCGGGGTTTTCTTGCACATAGCCCATCAATTTGATCCCCTGGGCCTCACGCTCGGCCAACGTGCGGCCAGCGACATCGCTCTGGTCCACATACGGCTCCCTCGACGTCAGCCCTTGCGCTTCCAATCGGGCCTGGATCCGCTCCAGGGCCTGAATGTCGGCCTTGGTGGCCGGGACGGTCGCCACATCCGTCATGAAGTTCATCCCCTCATCTTCTGCCGTCTCGGTCACATGCACTTCGTGTCCCAGCCACCTGCGGCTCCCCTTTTTCCCACACCGTACTTCCGGCTCATGGGGACTCCAGATGAGCCCTTCCCCCTCCTCGTCCACTGGTTTCTTCCGTTTCTGCACCTGCCCGTCCACGCGCTCAAAATGCTGAGCCAGCACGCGTTGCAACACCGCCACTTCGGCCAACTGTTGCACCGCTTCCGGCCCATGCGCGGCGATCTGGTCCATCAGCCAGGAGGCATCCGCCCCCACTTGCTGGAAGGCCGTCTCCCGTTCCACGTCACTCAACCGATAGTCAGCCTTCCGTTACGTGTATTCCGTCCGCAGCGCCGCTGGCAGGTGCTCCGCATACCACTCCGGGGCCACCTGCGCAATGGCCCGCAGCACCACACGCAGGCTTTCCCAGATCAACTCCAGCCGCGACAGTTCCTTCACCACCCCCAGCACGTGGGTGGAGTCGGTCCGCTGCCGCCCTCGTTTCTTCACCACCCCCTGCGCTTGCAACAACTCCAACACCTTCTCGAAAAAGAGCCGTTCTTGGCCGTGGGCCTCCAGCCGGCGGCGAAAGGAGCACAACGTGCTGTAGTGAAAGCCGCTATCCTCCAAGGGCAGGTGTAGGGCATATTTCCAGTCAATTCGTACCCGCACACACTGGGCCGCTTCCCGGTCGGGCAGATCCTCCAGGTACTGGAAAACCGTCACCAGGGCCAGCACCACCGGCGAAATCGCTGGCCGCCCCACCGACTTGAAACCTCCTCAGCTTCGGAGGTGCGCCTAAGAGAAGGAGAGCCGATATCGGGGCCGAACGCAGATTGCTGGAAGCGGTCCACACGCTGAGTGTTGGGCGCCACACCGTCACGTCGTTGCTGATGACCTTGAGGTGGGGAGAACGGGATTGGAGCGCCTGGGCCTATGCCGTGCTGGTGTTGGCCGCCTATCGCGCGTGGGGGCTCACGAGGGGACCTCGGCCGCCGACATGCTGGTGGCCGAGCGGGGGGCGCTGGCCCTTGCACAGCGTGTGGCGCACCTACTGGGCAGCCTGGTGGGGCCATCACCGTTTCCAGCCAGTTCCCCTGGAACGCATGCTCACCGCTGGAGAACGTGGCCTTCGGTTCAGTCTGTCTTCGAGGCTTTTTGGGCTTTCCTGGCCTACCCAACGTCGTACGCACTATAGTTTTTTGCCCTTGAGGGCATCAAGGGCATGCGCCCCCTTTGGGCTCAAAAAGCCAAAGTTCAAAAGGGGAATGCACCTTGCATTCCCCTTTTGCTTTTCAGGCCGGTGCTGGCTCTTTCACGTCTTCTACACGATAGGCGCGGATGGGTTCGCTATGCCCTTTGAGCACGATGGGCTCGATAGGGCGTGCCACGATGATGTCTCTCACGGCTTCGTATGTCGTGCTGTCGATTAGAATTTCGCCGCCATGCGCAATTTCCTGCAAACGTTTGGCGGTGTTGGGCGTATTGCCAATGGCGGTGTAGTCCATCACCTGCTCTGACCCAACGTTCCCCACCACGGCTTCCCCTGTAGCAATACCAATGCCGATGTGCAATTTTTGCAAAATCTCGTCATGTTCGCGCATGCGCAAGAATGTTTGTTGCATCGCCCATGCGGTGCGGATGGCGCGCTCGGCATCGTTGTCGGTGGCAAGAGGGGCACCAAAGAACGCCATAATGGCATCCCCCAGGTATTTGTCCATCGTACCGCCGTGTTCGAAGATGAGAGGGGTCAGTGCATTGAAGATGCGGTTGAGCACGTCCAGCACAAGCGTTGCTTCGCGGCGTTCGGCGAAGTGTGTGAAACCGCGAATATCGGCAAATAGAACGCTGATGACGCAGGTACGCCCCCCCAGGCGTAGGTTTTCATCGGGGTTTTCGAGGATGGTTTGCGCAATTTCACGGGAGACGTACCGCGTGAGCACTTGCTCTAAAAGTGCGTTTTTCGCTTGCAATTCATCGTGCAATTGCTTGATACGCAGAAGCGAGCGCACACGTGCCAGCAATTCAACACGGTTGAAAGGTTTGCTCAAAAAATCATCAGCGCCTGCTTCCAATCCCTTCACCTTGTCTTGAATTTCGCGCAGTGCTGTAAGCATCAGAATGGGAATGACACGCTTGGCTTCATCAGCACGCAAGCGGCGCGCGACTTCGAACCCATCCATCTTGGGCATCATGATGTCCAGAATGATCAGGTCGGGGGCATGTTTTTCCACGGCTTCGAGGGCTTCCATGCCGTCGTAAGCCGTGAAAATCTGGTAACCTTGGGGAAGCAGCATGGCTTCGACGAGTTCCACATTGTGCGGGTGATCGTCGACCACAAGGATGCGTGGCTTTCGGTCATTCCTGGCTTGCATCATGTTGTCCCTCTTGGTTCAACAGTTGCGTGCGTTCATCAACCTGTTCTTGCCCTTGCAAGGGCATTTCAATGTGCACGCGTGTTCCTTTCCCCTCTTCGCTCTCAATCCAAATGCGGCCACCATGCATTTCGACCAGACGGCGCGTCAGGGTCAATCCCAATCCAGTGCCTTCGGTTGAACGGCGGTAGCGGTCCTCTTCGACGCGGGTGAAGGCTTCGAAAATCGTATCCAGCTTGTCGGCGGGAATCCCCACGCCTGTGTCTTCCACGGTGAGGCGCAGCATGTTGCTTTCTTCCCATGCCCAAATGGTGACCGAGCCTTCTTCGGTGAATTTGATGGCGTTGGAAACGATGTTGTAGAGCACCTGCTTGAAGCGCAGACGGTCGGCGACGATGCGAGCGGGAGCGTGGTCGAGCGAGTATTTGAGTTCCAACCCCTTCTTTTCGGCCAGTGGTTGAACCACACTAACCACTTCTTCGATGGCGCCATGCAGGTCGAACAGTTCATAGTGCAAATCCATGCGACCTGCTTCGATTTTCGACAGGTCGAGAATGTCATTGATGAGGTCCAGCAAATGGTGGGCACTGGTGAGAATGTTGTTCAGATAGCGGTGTTGATGTTCGTTGAGTTCACCAAATGCCTCGTCTTGTAAAACTTCGCTGAACCCGATGATGGAGTTGAGCGGTGTACGCAATTCGTGGCTCATATTCGCCAGGAATTCGCTCTTCAAGCGCGACGCACGCGCGAGTTCTTCATTGGCACGTTGCAGCTCTTCGGTACGGGCTTGCAGTTCCGAAATGAGCCGCGCGTCTTCGATGGCTGTGGCGACTTGATGGGCAAAGAGCTCGAGCACCTGGATTTGTTCCCACGATGGGCGCAACCCATCCACGGGGCCATCAACCGAAAGGTGCCCTAAGATGCGGTCCCCCAGGCGAATGGGAATGATGAGCACGTCAGCAGGGTGCCAGCGGTGCCGCCCTTCGGATTCGTCCAGCACGATGGCTTCGTCGTGCAAGATGAGGCGGTCGGTTTCGCGCAGGTATTCCAGTTGTTCTTTGTCGAGTTGCTCTGCCCGAATGAAGTACGATTGGCTGATGCGGTACTTTTCTTGCTGCCAAAATGTGTCTTCGATGGGTGAAGGCGGAAGCCCGAGAATACGTTTTTCGAGCGCGGGGTCGCGGGAAACGGCGGCTGCGGGAAGGACCACGCCCCGTTCTTCATCGCGCAAGAAGAGCGCGACCGTGTCCCACCCCAGTGTTTCGCTGACCGTGCGGCAAATTTGCTCGAAGAGCGTGGGCAGGTCGGGTTGGCGGCGCAGATGCTGGATGATGTCGAGCAAGCGTGTCACTTGCTCGGCATGCTGTTGGACTTTGCGGAAGAGCTGTGCGTTTTCGATCGCGACGCTGAGCTGATTGGTGAGTGTTTGCAGCAAAAGCATGTCGCTTTCATCGAAGGCGTTGAGACGCGCATCTTGCAGATCGAGCACGCCGATGACTTCGCCGCTACGATTGAAAATAGGGAGCGCCATTTCGGAGCGTGTTTGTTCCAGTGTGGGCACATAGAACGCGCTGTTTTGCACATCGTTGACAATCTGAGGTTTCCCTGTTGCAGCGACATATCCCACGATGCCTTCTGCCCCCACTTTGAGGGGGCGGTTTTTACGCCGCGTGAGCAGACTGGTGTCGGTAGTGGCAGCCAGGTGGGCGTAGTCGTCTTTGACCAGGTTGATATTGACCTGCGCGTATCCGTAGGCACGTTGGATGGCAAAGACCACTTCGGTCAGAAGATGGTCGAGGTCCAGGATGGTGTAGAGCCGACGACCAATTTCGTGCAAGAGCGTGAGTTGTTCGATGCGGCGTTTTTCTTGTGCAAGCAGGAGCGCATTTTCATACGCAGCAGCAGCTTCTTGGGCAAGCAAGGAGATGATCTGTAAGGTGTCGGATGATGTGTCCTCGGGATCCAAGAGCAACAGTACAGCCCGCACTTCGTTTTCCCATGCCAGTGGTGCGGCGATGTAGCGTTGACATTCGATGGTGAAGGTTGTCCCATCATTGCGTTTGCCCTCGATGGGGCCAGCATTCGTCGTTGCACCAATCGCACGCACGAAGGTGATGAAATCACCTTGCAGGAGAATTTCATTCAGCATGGTGTGCCGCTGCATGTTGATATGCTCGGCAAGAAAAAGGTGTTCGCCACGCTTGATGAAGAGTACGGCCGCCCGCGCTGGAAGCAGGTCAAGCGTTTCTTGTAGAATGCTGCGGCGCAGCTCGGCCAATTCGTGTTCACCTGCCAGTCGCAACAGGCTCTGATAGAGCCGCGTGAGGGCGCGGATGCGTTTTTCGCTTTGCTGATACAATTCCGCATTTTGAATGGCAACAGCGACGCGGCTCGCAAGGAGTTGGAGCATCAACTCGTGGTCGGATGTGAAGGTGCCTGGTTGGTCGCTGTCGATGCTCAGTGCCCCGATGACGCGATCTTCGATGATGAGAGGAGCCACCATGAGTGAACGCACGCCCGACCCGAAGTCGATGAACGAGGGGTCTTTGGCGGTGTCGGTGATGCAGAAACTACGGCGTTCGATGACAGCGCGCCCGGCAATACCTTCGCCGATATGCATGGTGGGCTTTTCGCGCACAGGTTCTTCTTCATCGGACAACGCCACAGGAACCAGCATTTTGTGCTCTTCATCCACAAGGTGGATCATGGCTTTGCGGGCTTTGGGAAAACTTTTGACGGTGTCACGCAGGATGCGACGCAATACCTCTTCCATGTCCAGTGAACTGCTGATGGAGCGGCTGATGTCGAGCAGCGTGTTGAGTTCGCGGACACGCTGGCGCAGCATGGTGTTGAGCGCGTTGAGTTGTTGTTCGCGTTGCCGCAGCGAGTCGAGCATTTGGTTGAAGGCGACACCAATTTGCTGGAATTCGCGCGGCGCTTGAGCAATTGCCAGCGGGGTGTATTCGCCTTTGCGGACACGCTGTGTGGCTGCGATGAATTGTTCTACGGGGCGGGCAATGCTCCGCATGACGTAGATGGTGCTGGCGATGGCAACCAGCGCCCCCAACAAAAATGTAATCAGGGCGATCAGGGCAGCTTGCCGACTGAGAGATTGTGAGGTGGTGCGAAGCGTGATGAGCTCTTCGAATTCGCTTCCACGTAGCGATTGCAGATAGGTACGCACGTCACGCGCCAGTAACTCCGCTTCACTCAACAGGGCGCGTTTGTCTGCCTCGCTCAGCGTTGTTTCGCGTTCGAGTGCGGTTTCCACAAGAGATTCCCACTGCTGATAGGCGGTTTTGGCGGCTTCGAGGGTGTTCAGGCGTTCGGGTTCATTGGCAAATGTGGTTTCGAGATTTTGGAAGGCTTGTGTCAACGCAGCGCGTGTCGCAGAGAGATCGGTGAGTGCGTCGCTGGATGCACGTGTCATGAAGAGTTCCCAGCTGGCTTCCGCACGGGCGAAATCTTCATTGAGTTGGATGACTGCTTCGAGTTCGGTCGTCGTATCCGTGAGTGTCACGAGCATATGGTTTTGTTGCTGGGTGATGCGGTAGTATGAAAATAAAAGTGCCACGAGGGCAATTCCCAGCACAACAACATAGCCAAGCCAAATACGATGCACGAGACTGCGGGAAAATCGTTGCAGATGTTTCCGTTCGCTCTGTTTTGCCATAGGATTGTTCTTCTATATCTGAAACAATTGACAAGCCTTGGTCTCGATATTCTGATATTCTATGGTAAGGCTCTGTTTCAGCAAACATAGGGTACCATTGTCCTGTTGTATCAAAATGAACGCATATGTTTTGGTTGATGAAGACTTTTGAACAAATAGGGGGATTGCGTATCATGCGCCTGCATCTCGGAGGAAGGGGGAAGGTGTGAAGACAAAGGCTTTTTTCGTTGTCTATAACCCTGTCGCTGGGCGCGGGCGGGCGCGTCAACGTGTGGCAGCGGTGCAGGCTTGGCTAGAAGCCCGTAGAGCCACGTTGCGTGTCCAGGCGACGAATGCGCGTGGCGACGGTGTGCGTTTGGCCATGGAAGCAGCACGTGATGGGTGGCCTGTGGTGGTGGCTGTTGGTGGAGATGGTACAATCAACGAAGTGGTGAATGGTATGTTGCGTGCCGAAGATGAAGGAATACCATGCCCCGTGTTGGGGATTGTGCCCGCAGGAAGTGGGAACGATTTTGTCAAAGTGTTGGGATTGTATCGCCAACCATTCGAGCATGTGATGAATGTGTTGTGGCAGGCCGAGCCGCGCCTGGTGGATGTGGGGTGTGCCAACGAGCGATATTTCCTAAATGGGTTGGGCTGGGGATTCGATGGTTTTGTGGCGCAGGAAGTGTACCGTGTCCGGTGGCTACGTGGTTTTTCGGCATATTTGTGGGCGGTGTTGAAAGTGCTGCCGCGCTATCCTACGGCGCGATTGCATATGATGCTGGATGATCGCCCGCCCGTGGAACGTGATATCACCATGGTGGCTGTAACCAACGGCCCGTGCTATGGTGGCGGTTTCTGGATTTGCCCGCACGCGCGTGTGGATGATGGGTGGTTGGATGTGGCGATGGCCGACGCGATGCGCCCGTGGCAACTGTTACCACTGTTACCGCGTGTGATGCGTGGGACGCATGTCGATCATTCGCGGGTGGCATTCGACAAAGCGCGTCGGGTGGTGTTGCAAAGCGAACGTCCATTGCCTTCTCAGGTGGATGGTGAATTGCTGGGCACCAGCTTGCAAGAACTGCGCATCCAAGTTTTTCCACAGCGTTTGGCGGTGTTCTCTGAACCTTTTCAACGATCAACCGAAACGGAAACGGAGCATGAATGATGAAGACGACTCCTTCGATTCAGGCTTCTCAGACCGCATTCGAGGCGGCGCAGCGTCTGATCCCTGGTGGCGTCAACTCACCGGTCCGTGCCTTCAAAGGCGTTGGCGGAACGCCACGCTTCATTGCGCGTGGCGAAGGCCCCTATGTCTGGGACATCGATGGTCATCGCTACATTGATTACGTCCTCTCGTGGGGCCCCCTGATTGCTGGGCATGCCCATCCCGACGTGGTGCATGCCATTTGTGAACAGGCTCAACGTGGAACGAGTTATGGCGCCCCGACGCTGCTGGAAACAGAATTGGCCGAATTGGTTTGCGAATTGGTGCCCTCGGTCGAGATGGTGCGCTTTGTCAACAGTGGCACCGAGGCCACGATGAGTGCCCTGCGTCTGGCGCGGGCATACACAGGTCGCTCTAAGATTGTCAAGATGCAGGGGCACTACCACGGGCACGCCGATTTTTTGTTGGTGGCAGCGGGAAGTGGTGTTACGACGTTGGGGTTGCCCGATAGTCCTGGTGTGCCGCCCGGTGTGGCGCAAGACACGATTATCGTGCCCTTCAATGACCTGGATGCCCTGCATACCTTGTTCCAAGAGGTTGGGAGCGAGATAGCCGCCGTGATTTTGGAACCTGTGGCAGGCAATATGGGGGTAGTTCCGCCGAAGCCTGGTTACCTGGAAGGAGTGCGTGAAATCACCGCGCAGCATGGCGCATTGCTCATTTTCGACGAAGTGATGACTGGTTTTCGGGTGGCGCCAGGGGGGGCACAAGCGTACTACGGTGTCATGCCCGACCTCACCACGCTGGGCAAGGTGATTGGCGGTGGGTTGCCGGTGGGGGCGTATGGCGGTCGGCGCGAGATCATGCAGATGGTGGCGCCTGCGGGGCCGATGTATCAGGCAGGGACGCTGAGCGGCAACCCGCTAGCAATGGTGGCTGGGCTGACCACGTTGCGCTTGATGGTGCGCCCCGGAGCGTTCGACGAAATGGTAGCCCGCACAGCACGGTTGGCACAAGGCATGCTCGAAACGGTGCGACGTGCTGGCTTGCCAGCAACCGGGCATCAGGTCGGCACGATGTTCAGCCTCTTTTTTACCGAGACGAACGTGGTTGATTACACAACGGCGAAAACGAGTGATACGGCGCTGTATGCTCGTTTCTTCCATGCTCTGCTCGACCGCGGTGTCTATCTGGCGCCAAGTCAGTTCGAGGCTGCGTTCATATCGCTGGTGCATGATGATGCAGTGATTGAGGCAACGTTGGATGCAGTTGCCGAAGTGGCGGCAACACTGGCAACCGAATAGGAGGCGAAGATGCTGGAACGCTACACAACTGCTTTCCGTGCCTTGCGTTTTGCGCAGCCAGAGCCACGTATTTTGGAAATCATCCTGGAAAACCCTGAAACGCTGAATGCAGCCGATGCCGACATGCACCGCGACCTGGCGGCTGTCTGGCGGGGGGTAGATGAGGATATGGATGTCTCGGTGGTGCTGGTGCGTGGCGCCAATGGCGTCTTTTCTTCGGGGGGGAGTTTCGACCTGATCGAAGAAATGATCGAAGACTACGACGTGTTGGTGCGTGTGTGGAAAGAAGCCCGTGACTTGGTTTACAATATCATCAACTGCTCGAAACCCATTGTCGCCGCAATCGAAGGCGTGGCGGTTGGAGCCGGGCTGGCAGTCGCTTTGCTGGCCGACATCTCGGTGGCAGGCAAGCGTGCTCGCTTGCTGGATGGGCATACGCGCCTTGGCGTCGCAGCAGGAGATCACGCCGCGATTATCTGGCCATTGCTGGTGGGCATGGCGAAGGCCAAATACCACCTGTTGCTCAATGAACCTGTGTATGGCGAGGATGGCGAGCGTATGGGGCTGGTTTCGCTGGCAGTTGAAGATGATGCCGTGTATGAGACGGCGCTCGATGTTGCGCGGCGTTTGGCGGTAGCGTCACCAACGGCCATTCGCTGGACGAAATATGCGTTGAACAACTGGCTGCGCATGGCGGGCCCTATTTTCGATACGTCACTGGCGCTGGAATTCCTTGGCTTTCGCGGACCTGATGTGCGCGAAGGGGTGGCATCGTTGCGTGAAAAACGACGCCCCCGGTTCGATCCGAAGGCGCCGCTCTGAAACAAGCAAGGTGCATAGTGGACGAAGACAAGCGGGGCTAGGCGGGTGCCCCGCTTGTTGCTTGTTGGGGCGTGAGGGCGTTCAAGGCCTTCTCGAAAGAGATTTCGGGGACTTCGTCCCATTTTTGTGGTTGTGTCGAGGTTTCCCATACGTATTGCTTGATGTCCGTTGGAGGGGCCTGGCTGGAAAGCAAGCGTGCCACCAATGCCGCTACCTGTGGCGCGGCAAACGATGTCCCATGCCAGCGTACCAACTTGTTGCCGATGGGGTGGTTGGGTTGCGTGGCGGCGCAATCGGGATCGAGCAGGATGCCAGTTGCAGGCGCCGCAAAACGCCCCTCGTTCGAGTAGCGTGCGAGCCGATTGGGAAGGCCTGTGCCAGCAACGCAAAAGACTCGCTGGTAGGTCGCTTCCGTATGGTAGTAGTGCCCGTACGCAGCGGGTTCAGCAGGATTTTCATTGCGCCCGGCCGAATCATTGCCTGCAGCAATCGTGAACCAGGCACCTCGTTGAGCGGCCTGGTCGATGGTGTAGAACGTGCAGCATGATTGCACTGTTTCGGCTTGTGTGCGGCGCAATCCAAGACTCAGGTTGAAAATGACCTTTTGGGGGTCGTTCAACAGGGGCTTCCCGTCAATTGTTGGGTTGTTGAGCACCCATGTGATCGCGCGGCGAATGTCGGTGCTGTATGTCACACCGTGATTGTTGATGATACGGATGCCAATCACCGTGGCTTTGGGAGCAAGGGTTTTGACAATCGACGCTACCATGGGGCCATGATAAGGCAGCAAGTCGTCGAAGCGGACGGGGCTTTGACTGGGTACACGTTCGGGCAGAGGCGCATAGGGACACAATTCTTCATCTTCTTCTTCATTGTGGCGAGACCGCCCCGTTTCCTCATCGATCCCGAAGAGGACAAGCGTATCGACGTATGTGCCTTTCATGTCGAGCATATCCGGATCGAATGGTTTATGCGGGCCAAAGTAGGGGAAGCAATCCAGGATGACGACGGTAACGCCTTCTCCATCCGCTGAGGATGTTTGTACCGCGTTGCTGGTGGCACCAATTCGTTGGAACAACGGTTGTTGCGCGAGGGCAGTTGGGGAGAAGTCCACCAGGGCGGGAAGTGGTTGTGGCGCCGGATTGCCTTCGTTGGGCGCGGGGTTCCCCTCATTTGGCGCCGGATTGCCTTCGTTGGGTGCGGGGTTCCCCTCATTTGGTGCTGGATTGCCTTCGTTGGGTGCAGGATTCCCCTCATTCGGGTTGATGAACGCATCGTCTTCGCAGGCTCGCACGCGTACAAGCGCAGGGTTTTGTTGCAGGTACGCGTTGACGATGATGAGGGCTTGCTCGACCGGCTTGTTTTTCGTGTAGCGATATGTACGTACCTCGAAATCGTTTTGGGGGTGAGCAGAATCGACTTCAGCAATCTTCCAGCTCCCATCTTTACGCCTTACGACGTAAGGTGGCTCTTCTGGAACAAGGGAAACGTGGCCAAGAGATCTGATGGTTTTCAGATGCGTTTCGACCTGATTGAGAAGTGTTGCTGGGCCACTGAGGGTGAAGGTACGTTCGCGGTGTCGTCGAAACCGCTTCTTTGGGGGGACCTTCTTCATTCGAACAACCTCCTTTGTGAATGTGTGTTGCTTGAAAAACGGCCGTACAGCATCAAAACCCCGGGCGTGGCGGTATGCCATGCCTGGGGAAATACGCTATGGCATGCGTGTGCTTGCTAGAAGAGTGGTTGGAAGGCGTCTCCCATAGCAGTGAACGCTGCCCAGTAGAACGGATGAGCACGTTGTGAGGTTGCGATGGCTTCGCGCTGAACGGCAGCAAGGGCTTCAGCGGGGGAGTACCCTTGTAAGAGACGTTTGTAAAATGTTTGCATCAAGGTAAACGTGCTTTCGTCACTGATACGCCACAGGCTGATGAGCATACTTTGCACACCGGCATACAAAGCAGCATTACTCAGCCCCATGAACTCGTCGCCTGGGTGTACGACGCCCAACCCAGATTCACATGCGCTGAGAACCAACAAACCAGTGGGAATGGACATCATCATCAAATCAAGCGCCGTCAAATCACCATCGGCAAGGGTAATGGACGAAAACAACGGGGCATCACTGCGTACAATGCCATGTGCGGCAATATGGCGGACCGGACGTGGTTCATTTCCCAGGGCACCGCGAGTGGCTTCTGCTTCCAGATAAAGGTCGGCTTGCAGGCGTTCAGCCACAAAGGTCGCTTCGCGATGCACGAACGGAAGGGCCCCTTGCAGGCTATATGCCAGCACTTGCGACGTATGCGAGAACGTCAGACTGCTTCGGCGTGCTTGAAGCATCCTGAGAATGGCGGCACTGGGAAGGCGACTCACGGCAACCCGTTCGACAAGGTAGGCGCCACGCCTTTCATCGTACATGGCAGAAAAGGGCACGTAGTACGTGGGGCCATGGGGCACGACGTAGAGCTGTTTGACGGTCGCCAGCGCTTCGTCGAGGGGGCGCAAGAGCAGCTCGTAGAACCGTGCGAGCAGTCGCTTCACTTGGGGCTCTGTGTGGCCGACAGTGCGCTCGTTGACAAAGGTATGTGTGGTGTAAGTCAATTGCAAGCGCCAGCGTGCCAGGAGCGTCTGATAGGCTTTGATAGGGGCGAGCTGATGGATTTGGATATGTCCGTTGGCGTGGACCACACAGGCGTACAGGATACCATCCACCGTGAAGTATTCGACAAGGCACGTATCGGGCGGAAGCGTAGGGACTTCGCGTTCGACAGTGACAAAGAAAGGTTGTTGTGTGTATGCTGCATTGCGAACTTCCAGCTCGCGAATCAGCGTAGCAATGTGCCGTTCCAGTGAGCGTGCTTCGGCCTGCCATTGTTGGCGGCGTTCTTCCGTGAAGGTATCGCGGTAGTCTAGCCCAATGTTGTGGGCGAGGTGCTGTTGCACCCAGCGCAATTGCTCGCGCAGCGCATTGATCTTCTCGACAATGGGGCGGTCGTTTTCATCGAGTGCTTTGATGGGCGTGTCATCGGTTTGGGCTGCAAGCATGTCGAGCGTGGCGCGGGCGCGGGCGCGCTCGACAAGGTAAAATGTGTCCAGTGGGTCATGTTGCTGCAAAGCGAGACGGATGGCATCTTCGAAAACCGTGAGTTTGTCATGCAAAAACGAGGCGCGCAGGCCCAGTGCGAGCGTTGTGCGCATTTCTTCGACACGTGTGATGGTATCTTCGAAAAAGGTGCGTGCATTTGCAAAATCTTTTTCGGCGAAAGCGCACCGCCCCAGCCCATGCAAGGCCGGAATAGCCAGCCAATCGAGTTCTTCGGCTTCCGCCATGGCAGCAATATCGCGGTAGGTACGCCGCGCATCCTCGATATTGCCCATCTGTTCCATGGCGTGCGCATAGACGAGTGCTGTTTGGGCGTATTCCACGGGCAATTGCTGGCTTTCGAAAATAGTCATAGCTCGCTGTGCAAAATGCAGTGCGACGGGCAAATCGTGGGTGTCGAGTGCCAGTTGCGCCCTCGTCTTCCATGCAACAGCAAGCCAGCGCGTATTTTCCAGCGTTTCCAGCAGGCGGATGGCGTGCGTCACGTCTTCCTGAGCGGCATCGAGGGCGTTCAACGCGCGTTGTGCCTGTGCACGGTAGAGGAAAGCCACCGCCGTTTCGAATTCGTAGCCAGCGCCCAGCAAGGCACAGCGTTCGAGAATGGCATTGGTGCTTTGTAACACATCATCCCATGCATTGAGCGCCAGCCAGCATTGCGTGGCAAAGAGCTCTTCGACGATGTAATCACGCTCGGCGTTGGCTTCCTGAAAGGCATCACGAGCTTTTTGAAAGTAGTGCAGCGCATCGTTGTAGCGCCCAAGGAAAAAGTAGGTAATCCCAATACTGTCGAATGCTTTTCCGCGAGGGATTGAACCGCTGAGCGTGTTGGCAATTTCCAGTGCCTTGAAGGCCGAATCGAGCGCTTCCTGAAAACGGTCCATATCGCGGAGTGCATTCGAACGATTGAGGTAGGTGCGAAAGCGTTGTTCGGTATGGAATGTGCGCTCGTCCTCATTGCGAAACAACGTTTGCCCTTCGAGCATCGCCACGATTTCATTGTAAATTTCAAGCGCCTTGGCAGTATCCCCTTTGCGCTGACAAGCAATCGCCATGTTGTTCGAGGCGCGCACGAAGGTCACCCAGTCGTTGTGACTTTGCGCCATCTGACGCACGGCTTCGCCAATGTCCAATGCTTCTTCGTAGCGTCCTAACATGCCCAGCACATATACCTGTGCAATGAGGGCATTGATGCGATAGGTATGGTCGTTGCCTTCGATGCAAGCTTCGACAGCCGCGCGGTACAGGCCAAGGGCACGGGCAAAATGCCCTTTGCCAAAGGCGTACACGTTGGCGACTGTCATCAGCCCCAGTGCGCGGTGCACAGGGTTTTGCGTGATTTTTTCGGCGGCTTCGACAATGCTTTCGGCAAGCACCAGAGCACGGTCGGTATCGCGCCAGATGTGCCGGGTGGCTTCGTCTTTCAATTCGCTGAAAACATCCGTTGTCAACAAATGGATGTGTTGCTGCAAAAAGGGGACAAGCTCCGTGGCCGGCAGTGTTGCCCACTGTTCAATCATCGTTTGTTGCTGGGTGTTGAGCGCTGGTGCCATACGTAAAGCCTCAGGCAATGGCGATGTCGGGAAGATAAAGAGCGGTCTCGCCGTCGCTAATGAGCAAATTGTAAACACCTGTGGGCAAGTTGTCGAACGCAAACAGTGCTTCTTCATCGATATCACTGCTCAGCGTGGGGATTCTTGCTCCATACAGCAGCACATTTCGAAAACGTTGTCCGTTCTTGTTCATCAACATACCTTGCATTTGGTAGTGGTTGGGCATTTCCATCGAAGGCATAATGCCAATCATGATGTCGGCCACGTCCGTGTGGAAGAGATAAGGCGCGATGCTTTTCGCCCCACGCACAAGTGCCACGTTCGTAGAGAAGGGGGTCATGGGCTCGGCACGCAGGACACGCATGTGGGCACGGAGCGCATCGGTCAGTGTGGCAAAGCGAGGAAGCGTCAGTGGCAGGCGTGCCAGCGTGGTCAGCATGTGCCATTCGGCGCGGCATTCGGCACAGCTCGCGATGTGGCTGGCAATCTGTTGCGCTAATTCGTCCTGCATGGCGGCAGCGCTGAGTTCTTCCGAAGAGGGGCAGGGTGCCCGAAAAAGCGACTGGAGCAGTGTTTTGCAGGCTGTGCGCAAGGTTTCGTATTGTTCTTGACAGGTGGAGCATGTACTCAGGTGAGCCTGTGCGGCA
Source organism: Ardenticatena sp. (assembly GCA_015487975.1). GTDB lineage: Bacteria > Chloroflexota > Anaerolineae > Ardenticatenales > Ardenticatenaceae > Ardenticatena. Next base: position 14,882 of record WFOS01000011.1, on the reverse strand, counting down.
GCAGGGGCATCGTCGTAAATGAGTTGTAGCAATGTTTCCAGCGAGAGATGGGGAACAGGTGTTTGGATGGACATAGTCACGCTCCCAATGTGTATGGTGGTTGCTCTTTCTGCTGGACTAAACGAGGTCACCGCCTTTTTTGGTTGCCGCATGGTCGTTTGATGGCAGCAGGCTTTGTTGTAGAATTTCGGCGCTCTGGCAACCATGCAATAAAAGGACAAGGCTATGGCAACCACGTTTCCAGAAGGATTTTTGTGGGGGAGCGCGACTGCTTCACACCAGGTGGAAGGTAACAATCACAACAACGATTGGTGGCAGTGGGAGACGGCTCATCCCGAGATGATCGACGATGCCAGTCGGAGCGGGGCGGCTTGTGCGTGGTGGACTGGCCGCGCCGAAGAAGACCTGGCACAAGCAGCGGCGCTTGGTCAAAACGCGCACCGCTTGAGCCTTGAATGGAGCCGCCTTGAGCCAGAGCCTGGACGCTTCGACGATGCCGCTTTTGCCCGCTACCGAGAGATTTTGACGCATATGCACGCGCTTGGGCTAATGCCATTTGTCACACTCTACCACTTCACATTGCCACAGTGGGCAGCGGCAATGGGGGGATGGACCAACCCGACGTTGATCACGCATCTGGCAAGGTTTGCAAAGGTGTGTGCGACACGCCTGGGCGACCTGGTACGTTTTTGGATCACGATCAACGAGCCGATGGTGTTGGCGTTTCAGGCGTATGCTGGGCGACGGTGGCCGCCTGGTATAGGACGCTTCGATGCCGGGGTGCAGGCATTGCGCCATCTCCTTCGTGCACATGCAGCGGCATATCACGCAGTCAAACAGGCACAACCGGCGGCACAGGTGGGAATTGCGCTGAATGTGCCATATTTTGCCCCTGCGCGTGCATCCCATCCTCTTGACCGCCTTGTTGCGCGCGCGCAAGACTGGCTGTTCAACGGGATGAAACTACGTGCGTTGGGGCAGGGAGCGTTTGTGCCACCGCTGGGATGGCCTGTGGAACAGGTGCCAGATATCGCGCAGACATTCGATTTTTTGGGGTTGAATTTCTATGGCCGATATGATGTCAGGTTCGATTGGCGTATGCCGGGCATGCTGTTTGGCCGCCATGTGCAACAGCCCACCGTGCGGCTCGAACACAACGACTGGGGGCAGCCCGACCCTACTGCGTTTGCTGCCAGCCTGAGACGGTTGGCAAAGCATGGCAAACCCGTGTATGTGACCGAGAACGGGGTGTTGGACAATGCCGATGACGACCAACTGCGGCAACGGGTGCTCTTGCAAATGGTGGGGGCATTGAAACGCCTGCTGCACGAAGGCATCGATGTGCGGGGCTATTTCTTCTGGTCGTTGGTGGACAACTATGAATGGGCTGAAGGATGGCGCGCCCGTTTTGGGTTGATTGGGGTAAACCCGTATACTCAGGCGCGTTTTTTGAAACCCAGTGCGCATCTTTATGCCGCAATCTGTCGTGGCGAAATCGACGTCGAAGAGGTTGGATAGCAACGTACTATGGAGACTACAACCGAAACGTACTTTGTCGAAGCCCAACTCAGCCAACATAGCCCGTTGGCACGCCGCAACGCCGCTATTTTGGTGATTGGTTTTGCGGCGATTATTCTTGTGGGCACGCTGTTGCTCATGTTGCCAGCCAGCAGTGCCATGGATCGCCCACTCACATTCATGGAAGCCCTTTTCACCGCGACCAGCGCTACCACCGTCACTGGCCTCGTCGTGTTGACCACTGCAACCGATTTGTCCACGTTTGGGCAACTGGTTGTTCTCTTGCTCATCGAAGTCGGTGGCGTTGGTTTCATCGCCTTCTCCGTGGTGTTGTTTGCCCTGATTGGGCGGCGTCTGGGTATGGCAGAACGCATGCTTGTTCAGCAATCGTTGGGTGTCATGGAAGCCGAGCGCATTGTGCGTTTTACCATTTACGTGTTGGGCGTGACAATAGGGGTGCAGCTGATTGGGGCACTGTTGCTCTGGATTCGTTGGGCCCCCACGGTTGGTGTTACACGTGGTGCGTATCTGGCGTTGTTTCATGCGGTAAGTGCGTTCTGCAATGCAGGGTTCGACTTGTTTGCGGGGACAGGGAGCGTGCTCTTTGGATATGGGCGTGACCCCTGGTCGCTGACTGTCATGATGGCACTCATCATCATCGGTGGATTGGGGATTTTGGTGTTTACGGACTTGATCACCTACCCGCGCAACCGCCGTTTGAGTGTTCACACACGCCTGATGCTCACCGGTTCGGCTGTGCTCATTGTGGGGGGGATGGCGATCGTCTTTTTCGATGACCTGTTTGGGGGGCAGGCCTTTGCCGATATGACCACCTGGGAACGCTTTTGGACAGCGTTGTTCACGGTCGTTTCGGCACGCACAGCTGGTTTGACCATTGTTCCCATGGACGAGTTGAGCGAGGCCAGTGCGCTGGTCGTCATGGTGTCGATGTTCATTGGCGGCGCGCCTGCCTCGATGGCAGGTGGCGTGACATTGAGTACCATTGCCGTCATTTGGGTTGCGGTACGTTCAACGGTGCGTGGTTTGCCACAAGCAGTGGTGTTTGGGCGTGTCTTGCCGTTGGAGACGATTGCGAAAGCCATGGCGATTATGACGGTGGGAACGTTGCTTTGCTTTGCCATCACGCTCGCGTTGCTCACCGACCGCACCGGCGCCATGTTTCCCGTGGCGTTTGAAGTGGTCAGTGCATTTTCGAACACGGGGTATTCACTTGGCACCACAGCCGATTTGGATACGTTCGGGCGTTTGTTGATTATCTTTACCATGTTCTGGGGACGGCTAGGCCCTTTGACGCTAGTTGTTATGCTGGCACAGCGTGAACGCCCAACCTTGGTGCATTACCCAACGGAACAGATTGTGATAGGGTGAGGTGTATGTTCGAGCATATTCGACGCTTGTTTCAATCACAAAAGCCAATCGTCGAAGGAGCCGATCGTGCGGCGGGTGAAGCCGTGATTCGCGTGGATGAAGCCCCCGAGGAGGGTGCGCGCCCACGGCCACGCCGCGTGCGAGGGCGCCACCATAAGCGCGAATTCATCGTGATTGGGTTGGGGCGTTTCGGTACAAGTGTGGCTCGCACGCTTGTCGAACAGGGACACGATGTGCTCGCCGCCGATGTGGATTACAAGCGTGTCCAGGCACTTGCAAGCGAGCTTCCCCACGTGGTCCAGCTGGATGCGACCAACCTGGACGCCCTGCGCGAAATTGGCGCCGATAACTTCGACACAGGCATCGTGTGCATCTCTACGAATTTCGAAGCGAATCTGCTTGCAACCGTCCTGCTGCGCAAACTTGGTGTGCGGCGGGTGATCGTCAAAGCACGCACACGCACCCAGTGCGAAATCTTGTCGCGCATTGGTGCAGACGAAGTGATTTTGCCCGAACACGAAGCAGGTGTCCGCCTGGGGCGCCGTCTCTCGGCAGCCGATTTCGTGGATTACCTGGAAGTCAGCCCGGAAATTTCGATTATCGAAATGGTTGCGCCCAGCCACCTGCATGGCAAAACGCTTGTCGAAGCCGACCTGCGCCGCAAGTATGGCCTGACTGTCATTGCTATTCGGCGTGGCGAGCAACTGCAAGTCAATCCCCCGGCAGATGCTCGCATCGAAGAAGGGAATGAGTTGCTTGTTGTTGGGCGGCTGGAAGATGCCGAACGGTTGAGTGAATAAGCCCATGACCCGTATGGCAGCAGAGCGAATGCAGGCGAGCCCTTCGCCTGCATTTGCATTTTGGCTGCACTCTTTCTATCCTTGCCCGCGGACACCCAACCGCACAACCGCACAAGGAGGTGACAACGATGTCGGATACCTTCCCCTTCGGACAACCCATCGTCTGGGAGCCCTCGCCTGAGTATGTCAACCGTAGCCGCTTGCGTGCGTTCATGGAACGTCATGGCATTGCTACGTTCGATGAACTCATGGCCCGTTCGACAGAGGATATTGCATGGTTCTGGGAAGCCGTGCTGGAAGATTTGGACATTGAATTTTACGAACCATATGAACGCATTGTGGATGTGTCGCGGGGGATTCAGTGGCCGCAATGGTGTGTAGGCGGCAAGATGAATATTGTGCACAACTGCCTGGACAAGTGGATGGGAACGCCCACTCAAAACCGCGTGGCTGTGCGCTGGGAAGGCGAATCGGGGGATGTGCGTCTCCTGACGTACCGCGATTTGTACCGTGAGGTGAACCGGGTGGCGGCAGCGTTACGTGCCGCCGGGATTGGAAAAGGCGACGCTGTGGGGATTTACATGCCCATGGTGCCTGAAATCGTGATTGCTTTGCTGGCCATTGCCAAGATTGGTGGCGTGATTTTGCCGCTCTTTTCAGGGTACGGTGCGGGAGCCATCACCACACGGCTGGCCGATGCCGACGCCAAAGCCCTCTTCACAGCCGATGCCATGGTGCGCCGTGGGCGTGTGATTTCCATGAAGCCAACCGCTGACGAAGCGTTGCAAGATGTTCCGACCGTTGAAAACGTCATTGTCTATCGCTACCTGGGGCAAAACGACACCCCCATGCAACCGGGGCGTGATGTTTGGTGGGATGACTTCGTGGCAGGGCAGCCAACCGAAACACCCACCGAACGCACCGACGCCGAAGATTTGTTGATGATTATCTACACCAGTGGCACCACAGGGCGTCCCAAAGGCGCTGTGCATACGCATTGCGGCTTTCCCATCAAGAGCGCACAGGATATGGCACATGGTTTCGACGTTCAACCGCAAGATACCATGTTCTGGATGACGGATATGGGCTGGATGATGGGGCCGTGGGAAGTCTTTGGCGTCACCATTTTGGGCGCGAGCATGTTGCTCTATGATGGAGCGCCCGATTACCCCGATGTGGATCGTGTCTGGGCATTGGTCGAACGCCATGGCGTGACGCATTTGGGGCTTGCACCAACCTTCGTGCGAGCCATCATGCGCCATGGCGAAGACCCCGTCAAGCGCCACGACCTCAGCTCGTTGTATGCGTTTGGTTCGACCGGTGAAGCGTGGAATCCCGACCCGTGGATGTGGCTTTTCGAAAAGGTGGGGGGGAAGCGTATTCCGATCATCAATTACTCGGGGGGAACAGAAATCAGTGGCGGTATTTTGCTGGGGAATGTCCTTCGTCCACTCAAGCCATGTGCCTTCTCTGCACCGGCACCTGGGATGGCGGCTGATGTCGTCGATGAGGAAGGGCATTCCATTCGCAACGCCGTTGGCGAGCTGGTGATCCGCAAGCCGTGGATTGGTATGACACGCGGCTTTTGGAAAGACCCCGAGCGCTACTTGCAAACGTATTGGAGCCGCTTTCCGGATATTTGGGTGCATGGTGATTTTGCCGCGGTGGATGAAGATGGCATGTGGTACATCTTGGGGCGCTCCGACGACACCATCAAGGTTGCTGGTAAGCGTGTCGGGCCGGCGGAAGTCGAAAGCGTGTTGGTTCACCACCCCGCAGTGGCCGAAGCTGCTGTCATTGGTGTTCCCGATGACGTAAAAGGGCAGGCGATTGTCGGTTTTGTGGTGCTACAACCAGGCTATACGCCAGACGAAACGTTGCGGGCTGAATTGCGTGAATTGGTGGCACGCGAAATGGGCAAACCACTGACGCCCAAAGATATTCGCTTTGTGGCTGATATTCCCAAAACACGCAACGCCAAAGTCATGCGGCGTATTGTGCGTGCGGCATACCTGGGGCAACTAACGGGCGATACCAGCGCACTGGTCAACCCCGAAGCGGTGGAAGCCATTCGCCAGTCACAGTAAACCAACGTGTACGCTACGAACCGAACCAGGCGGAAGCCATGCGCTTCCGCCTTTTGCCTTCCCTAGGAGCGGTTCTCGTTCAAGAAGCGTCGATACGCTCCTTCCCACAAGGCTTTCGAGCGCGTACGCTTGTTGACGGTAATGTCGTCGAAATAGCGCGACAAATCGGCGAGGAGCGGAGGAAGGAGCTCCCACATCTCTTCGCGCAAGATACGTTCCAGGCGGCGTTGCATCGGGGCGAGCCAGGCCCATTGTGCACGGAAACGGTCGGCTTTGACGTAGTAGTTGCGTTTTTCCCAGGCTGTTGCGCTTTGCTCGATGTTTGCTTCGATCGCACGGAGGCTGAACCAGATGAGCGCCGCGAGGTCACGTGCTTCGTCATCGAGGGTTTGCTTCTGCATCAGGAGGCGGAGCGCTTCGGCAATCGTGCGCCGTAAACGATTGCGTTGCGTACCCGGGCTCCCATGTGTTGAAATCAGACGGCTCATCGAAGACACCTCGTTCAACAGGTTGGTGAATTGACGGCTTTACGATAAACCGCTTTGCATTTTGCACAAGTACACCCAGAGAACGTGTTTCGGGTCTCTCTCGCTCCCTGTACGATTGGAGATTCGACCAGAATTTTGTAGAATACGTGGGGCGCTTGTTGTGTAGATGTGATGGATATTCATTGAACGAGTAGGACAAGCGGGCTATGTATCCTCGACGGAGCACTCCACTATAATGTAAGCTCGAACGATGCCCGCGACCCAGGTCATACGAGTAAAGTCGAGGGAAGTGCATATGGCAAAAGCGCGTATTCTCTACATCGAAGACAACCTGGCAAACCGTGAACTGGTCAAACGTATACTTGAAATCGAAGGGTATGAAGTGTTGGAAGCCGAAGATGGCTATGCGGGCTACGAAGCAGCACTCTCCTTGGAACCAGACTTGATTTTGATGGACATCAACTTGCCAGAAATTGATGGGTTGACTCTCACAACGCGGCTCCGTCAGCATGAACACCTGCGTGATGTTCCTATCATTGCATTGACGGCAAACGTCATGAAAGGCGATCGCGAAAAAACGCTGGCAGCTGGGTGTGATGGGTATATCCGTAAACCAGTGGATGTGGACGAATTGCCCATAGAGGTGGAACGCTTTTTGAAATTGAGCCGTGAACGTCGAGGGATAGAGGGATAACGTTTTTTTCATGAGTCGCACAGGACGACCAAATCATTTGCGGGGTGGCCTTGGTCGCACGTTGTTGACCGCTTTTCTGGTATTGACGATTGCCCCGCTGAGCATTATCAGCTTTTACAGTCTCACGCGCATGCGTGCAGAAACCGCGCATGCTGCCCGCCTTGCATTGGAATCCCAGGCGACTTTGATTTCCGACCGTCTCTTGAACGACGGCGTCATGCTAGAGCGCGATGCCCTGGCATGGATGGCAAATGCTTCTTTTTCCCCCGCCCTGCGTGAAGAAGCCTTTTGGCTCCTCGATTCCCAACAGCAGGTCGTGCGTGCCACCACAACGGAACCTCTCCCTGATTTTGTTTTCGCGCAGCGAGGGCGTCAGCGTATTCGTGCCGATGAGCAAGGGCGTGTCTTCGTTTGGCGTTCGATCCCTGTGGGAGACCAGATGCTAGTGGCGCGGGCACAGCCATCATTCCTTTCCAACGTTCAGGATGAAATCGCAAAAGGAATTGCAGTCTGGTTGGTGGCAGGTGAAGAGACCGTGCCGCTTACCAGTGGCGATGGGCAACTGCCCGATGTGGATGTAACTGCACTCCTGGGGGGTGAGGTGCCCGACTGGTTGGTCGTGTATCGCGTGCTGAGCGACGACGTTGCGCTGGTGGTCGCGCAGCCACGGGATGTAGCGTTGGCGGCCAGTAATGCGATGGCAGGAGCGCTCATTGCGGCTGCGTTGGCAGTTGCGTTGCTGACAACCATGGCCGCCGCTTACGTCATTCGACGGATCACGCGCCCTGTCTTCGATTTGACAATGGCTGCTATCGCCATTGCCCAGGGCGACCTGGACAAGCGGGCGCGTGTTGACCGTGACGACGAGTTGGGGGTGTTGGCGCTGGCCTTCAACACAATGGCTGACCGCTTGCAAGAATTGCTGAACACGCTTGAACAACGGGTGGCCGAACGCACTGCCGAAGTCGCGCGTGCTAATCGCTTGCTCGAACGACGTGCCGGCTACCTGGAAGCGAGTGCACGCATTGTGCGCGAAGTGGGACGCATGGAAAGTCCGAGTGCCGTGTTGCAAGCGGCGCTTCCCCAGATTTGTGAGCGCATGAACTTCGATGGAGCAGCGGTCTGGCTGGCGGACGTGGAACAGAATGGACATGGCCCACATTTGACATTACAGTATCACCACGGCACTATCCCCATTGCGCATGTCGAATCTGTCTTGGGCGAAGTCATCGAAGCGGTGCATGGGCGCATCCTGCGCCAAGAAGGAAGCACGCTTCTTGTGCTTCCGTTGCGCATGGGAGAACAGGTGACAGGTGTGCTGGCATTGGCCATGCACGATGAAGCCCAGCCTGGTGATTTGTCAACGTTGCAAGTACTCGCCGATCAACTCGCAGTGGCATTGGAAAATGCCCGCGCCATCGAATACGAACGGCTGGCACGCAAGAAACTGCAAATGTTGCAGAAACATCGCGAACAGTTCTTGGGCAAAATGTCGCATGAGTTGAGTACCGCGCTCAACTCGATCATCGGTTTTTCGACCTTGATGTTGCGTGAAATCGAAGGGCCATTGACGGAAATGCAGCGTTCTGACTTGACCTATATCAACCGCAATGGGCAACATTTGCTCAATTTGCTCGATGGCATGCTCGAATTGATTGAAACGGAAAGCGACGAAGAAATGCCGATCGAACAGGTAGCCGAAGCAGAAATGGAGTAAACACGTATGGGGACGATTCTTTCACTCACATTGCTTATCCAGCTGGCATTGATCTTGTATGGGATACGGACGAAACGTGTTCCGTGGTACTGGATACTCATTTTGCTGATTGGCATCGTGGGGAGTGCTGCCTACCTGTCATTGTATGTCCTGATTCCAACCACCTTTGCCTTTCGGCGTGCTGTTTGGGTAGCAGCGTTTTTGCTGCCTCTCATGACATATCTGTATGCCATAGGCGCTTTTTATTACCTGTACGAAAAGAAAATGGTCGGGCGTCTGGTCCATATGCTCCCCATTTTCTTTTTGGGGCAAGTGTGGCGGGCATGGGGAATTCTCGACCATGCAGGAGACTTGTTGACGACTGTTGCAACGCCACAAGACCTCATCATTGTGTTGGATTCTTTCCCCATTTCTAATTTTGGGCAAACATCTGGTCCTTTGGATCTATATATTGCCCGATATAGCGCAATTGCTTTTGGGATTGTTTCCCTTTTGCTATTAGTGCAATCTGGCTGGCGTTGGTGGCGGTTGCAACATCGGGCCTCGATTGAATATAACGCCATTTCCTACCTCATCGTCGTCATGGGCGTGAGCACATTCATTGTGGTGCCAACGCGTATCTGGTTGAATACCATGATCGTGGGGCAGCTGACAGTGTTGTTGCTGACCCTGGCGTTGGCCTTCATGTTTCTCATTCAATCAGAAGAAGTGCTCAATGCGTTTACCCGTTTCCTAGGACGCTATTCGATTGGTTTGAAACTGGAAGCCGGTTTTGGGTTGGCCTTGATGTTGGCTGGTCTGTTGGTGGCTATTTCGGTTGCCACGATTGCAAGCAACAATTTTACCGTTGAGAATGTGACAACTGTTCAGCAAGAGATTCTCGAAGCCACCACGCAACTCATGCTGGATTTCCGTGCTACACGTATTTACGAACGTAATATCGTCGCCAATGCTTCCGGCCCGACCACGCAGGCGATCGATGTTCAAATGGTCGACGATTGGAAACAGGCCATGGCACGGGTCGAGGCTGATGTGGCGTATTTGAAAGAATTACCCCTCACCGAGCAACAGCAAAATGCCGTGCGTCTCATCGAAAGTGCGGTGGAGCGGTATCGTAATGATATTGGGGGGATGCTTGGCGCCATTATGACACGCGGGGATGAACGAAGTGGTGAGACGGGGCGCTGGTATCAATCGCAGTTGGTGTTGCAGGAAACCGTGGCCGCAAATGAAACGGCGTACGCTGTATTGGCTCCTTTGCTGGTGGAACTGCGGCAAGCTCAGTTGGGGTACTTGATTAGTGGGCGTGGTATTCGTGTGTACGAAGCCAATCAGATCTACACGGCGATTGACAAAACATTGGACGAAGTATTGCGTCCGCAGTTGTCCTTTGCCGAGTGGCGTGAGATCGACCGTGCCCTGGAAAATGAACGTGCCGCGTTTCAGGGGGTTGTGCGCTATCAGACAGAGATGCAACTCAGCCGCAATAGCATGCAGGGGAATGCGTTGGTCATCGAAAACTGGGCGCGTGAATTAGCCGCGCAAGCAAGTGACCAGTTCGAATCGAGTGTGGCCGCATTGCTGGAACAACAAGAACGTGGGACCCTGACATTGTTGGGGGTGGCCACGCTTATCACGCTGTTGGTGCTTTTCGTGTCGCGTACAATTTCGCAACAGATTATTCAAGAAGCGCTGCAATTGGCCGATGCAGCGCAACGGATGGCGAGTGGTGAATTGACAGCACGCGTCAATATCGTTTCTCGTGACGAATTGGGATTGGTCGGGCGTACCTTCAATGAGATGGCGGCTCGCTTGCAAGACCTGCTCGATACCCTCGATGCACGTGTGCGTCGTCGTACCAGTCAGCTGGAAACAGCCGCATTGGTCAGTCAAGAAGCGGTTTCGCTTCAAAGCGGGCAAGTCGATGATCTCTTGCAACAAACTGTCGAGTTGATTCGCGAGCGCTTTGGGTTCTACCACGCGCAAGTGTTCCTGCTGGATGAACGAGGTGAATGGGCGGTTTTGCGTGCCAGTACTGGTGAGGCTGGACGTCAGTTGCTGGCACGTGGACATAAATTGCAAGTTGGTTCGCGAAGTGTTATCGGGCGTGTGACGGCCGATGGGGTACCCGTTGTCGCGCGTGATACGGACAAAGATAGCGTTCACCGCAAGAACGAACTGTTGCCCCAAACACGCGCCGAATTGGCAGTGCCTATGAAACTGGGCGAGCGTGTCATTGGCGCACTTGACGTACAAAGCGTCAAGCCCGACGCATTCGGCGAAGACGACGTTGTGGCGTTGCAAATCCTCGCCAACCAGATAGCCATTGCTGTCAACAACGCCCGCTTGTTGCACCGTGTGCAAGATACCTTGCGCACAACCAGTGACCTGTACACGCGCAGCCGTTTGATTGCGGAAGCAACCGACGAAGCCCAGGTTTTGCAGCAGCTGGACGAAGCTTTGCAATCGACGGCAGCAGAAACATTGCACCTGCGTGAAGGCTTCCTTGCAACGCTCCATTCGTTCACAGACGGAACGGTGCGTGTCGAATGTATGTGCGTCGCGCCGACGGCCGAAAAACAGGCACTTTGTGGGGCGGTTGTACCGTTGTTCAAAAAGAACGTGAACGCCTTTATGGAGCTGCTGGCGCAGGATGAAGTCGTCTTGCTGGATTCGGAGAGCCGTGATGTGCTCTCCGATGACGTGTTGACGATGTTGGCTGATATGCCTTATGTGGCGCTTCTGCCGTTGGTCGTGGAACGCGACTTGTTTGCTGTGGCTATTTTGGCGGGTGAATGGCAGGAGATGCTATCCATCGAACAGCTAACACCCTATCTGACGCTCTTCGACCAGGCTGGGACAGTGATCGAAAACATTCGCCTGCTTCGTCGGACGGCTCAGGCACTTGAAAGTACCAGCCGGTTGTATCAAACAGTAAGCCGCTTTGCCCAAGCCGAATCGGTTGATGCGATTGCCGACGTGTTGGCGGATATTGCCCGCGAGTATGACTTCGATGGCGCGTATCTGGCTATCTTGCCGAAACCCATTCATGTAGATGCGGAAGAAGCATTGTACTATGACTACACAGTCGTACCACGTGTCTGGGCGGAAGGTTTGCCCGATGCACCTTTCCGCTTCCGCTGGCGCAAGCAGGCGCGCGCTTTCTTGCAGGAAGCATTCACGAATCGTGAACATATTGGCATCGAGCAAGTAGACGCGTATCGTCGTGTCAATGCATTGATTCGGACGGAAGGTGTCAAATTACCGCAATTCAACACGATCCTCTTCCGCCCCTTGATGACACGCGATCAGATGACCGGTGCGCTTCTCTTCGTTGCACGAGATGCTCGTACAATCGATGAAGAAACACGCCGTTTCTTCTTGTCGCTTACCGAGCAAACCAGCATTTCTCTTGAAACAGTGATGCTCTTCGAACAGACCCGGCGCTCGTTGGAACGCACCGAGGCCTTGTATGAAGCTGGACGTTTGCTCACACAAGCGAGTAAACATGCCGACTTGGCTACAGCAGCGTTGCCACTTGCACGCTATTTCCGGCATAAATGGATAAGCTTGCCACTCCTGTCGCAAGAGGCAGATGAAGTCGCATTTGTCAATTACGTCATAGATGTGGAGCAGGGGCAGGTTGATCAGCGCGTTATGTCCAAGGAATTCTTCGAACTTGGGCAGGCGTTGTTCACGCAAGACCAGTTGTATGTGGCGCTCGATGATATCTCGAAATCCGATTTACCCGAGGCAGTGCGCGATTTCTTATTGCAAAACAACCTACAATCTTTGCTTTCCGTCCCTGTGCAAGTGCGTGGCCAGATACAAGGTTTCCTTGTTTTGAGCTCGACAGAGCCGCACCCTTTCACCACGGAAGAGATTCAAACGGTGCTCGCTTTCGCCGGACAGATGGCGCTGGCGCTGGAAAGTTTACAGCTGGTGGAGCGGATCGAAAGCGAATTGCGCGAAACCCAGGCTCTCTACCAGGTATCGCGCGGGCTATTGCGGGCCGCTACGCCGCGTGATATGGCGCGCCTGATTTTTGAAAGTGCCATGGCGTCAGGTTTGTTCTCCCCCGATGTCCCTGCGTTCGTTGCGGTAGACGAATTGCATGTGGACGGACATGGGCGTGTGAAGTCTCTTCAAGTGATCGGGTTGGCCTCGTCGGTGCCAGCGGCGGAAGATCGCTTCGAAGGGCAGGTATTCGACGTGCGCAACATGCCCGCTATGGATCTGTTGGACCCGAATACGGATACGCCTCTGGTCATCGAGGATACCGAAAAGGCAGAGATCCTCACGAATGCCGACCGCGAAGCAGCACGGGCACTCAACTTCCGCAGCACAGTGCTTGTCCCATTCCGTATTGGGGCTGAAGGGTACGGCCTGATCCAGGTTGGGCAGGCACGCGCTCGTGCATTTGCGCCATCCGAAATTCAGCGTATTCAGACGCTAGCCGGGCAGATTGGTGTCGTGCTCGAAAACCACCGCTTGTTTGAACGGACACAGGTGGCGTTGCAAGAAACCCGCACGCTCTACGACACCATTCAAAATCTATTGATGGCGACGACCATCGAAGATATTCAGCAACGCCTGTATGAGACGTTGGCGGAACGTGTCCAGCCATTGCGTGTAGGATTGTGGCTCTTCGACCGTGCGCATCACATAGATGAAACCCCAGATGGTGTGCGTTTGGTCTCGTCAGGTGGAGAGGAAACCATCAATATGCCGATTGGGACGTATCTGCCGGCCGACCGATTCCCGACGATCAAACGCCTGCGGGCGACCGAGCCCTTCTACATTACAGATGCAGAAGCTGAATTGGATGACGACCCCGGCTTGCGCGAGGTGATTTTGCGCACGGGTGCACGTGCATTGGCTGTTTACCCGCTGACGCGTGGCGACATGTGGTTTGGTGTGACAGTCCTTACATGGCAAGAGCCGCGTACCATCTCGGAAGATGAAGACCGCTTGTTGGTGGCGATCGCCTCACAGACGGCGATTGTGTTGCAGAACCGTCGCTTGCTGGAAACTGTGCAACAAACGCTCGAACGCACGCAACGGCTGTACCGTGCCAGCCGTCGTATGAGTGCGGCTTCGACGCTTCAAGAAGTTGCCGAGGCGTTCTTGGATTCGCTGGAAGATCAGTGGGAAAGTGTCGGGTTGCTGATTTTCCCAAGCCCTGTGGAAGTGGGGAATACGCCCCCAGAAAAGGTCATTCTGCGTGCTGTTGCGCCACTCGAAAGAGCAGTCCTGCCACCTGGGATCGAACTGGAACGGCCAGTCATTCCGATGTACGAGCATATGATGAAAGAACGTATGGTCGTTGTAGAGGATGCTGCCACTGATGAGCGATTGACTGAGTCAGCGCGGCAACTTTTGCTGGCACAAAAAGCGCGCCGTCTGGTACTCATTCAGCTGGTGGTTGGCAATCGCTGGTTGGGGTGGGTCAGTTTGCGTGCCAACGATATACGCCACGTCGATGCACAACAACTCGATGCATTGTTGACGCTGGCTGACCAAGCGGCGGTGGTGATCGAAAACCTGCGGCTCTTCCAGTCGGCCCAACGCCGTGCCTGGCGTGAAGAAACAGTGGCGCGTATCGCCAGCAAGGTCTTCATGCTGAACGATCCGCGTGATATTCTGGAAGTGGGGATGCAAGAGTTGCAACAAGCATTGGGCGTGCAGCGTGTTGCCGCCTGGATTGAAACGGCCCATTTGCAAGAGGCCGATGACGAAACGGGAGAGTTCGTTACTGGGTATTTGGAGAGGGATGATCGAGGCAATGGGCAGCGTGAACCATAAACATGAAGTTGTTGTTTTCAAAGTGGATGTATGTATACTTGTCACATATCTCAACCGATCGATTGTGGAGGTCTCACGATGACAGAACAATTCCCCAATCTTCCAGATATCGACACGACGAGGCCGAGTGCGGCGCGAATGTACGATTACTACTTAGGCGGTTTTCATAACTTTGAAGTCGATCGCCAAGCCGCGGACCAACTGCTGAAAATCTACCCACAAGCTCGCGACATTGCCGTAGCGAATCGCGCGTTTTTGCGACGAGCCGTTGAGTTCATGGTTTCGCAGGGGATCGACCAGTTTTTGGACCTGGGGTCCGGTATTCCGACGGTGGGAAATGTGCATGAGGTCGCACAGGCGGCCAACCCCGAGGCACGCGTAGTC
>WFOS01000010.1 GCA_015487975.1 Ardenticatena sp. | reverse complement strand
TTTCTGGCTTGTCTTCCACGGCCAGCTGCGCAGCGTTCTGCATGTCGATCCCCAGGTTTGCTACGTCTCCACTCAGCCCCGCAGCAAACCCGATCTTCACTGCCTCGCCAGGCGCCAGTTCCACCACGCCCCACGGATCTTCCACCGTGGCCATTTCACCGCCGCTCTGCTCCGTCGTTTCGCCACCTGCTTGCGACTCTTCGGTCGCCGCCGGCTGCTCTTCGCCGCCACCACCGCCACAAGCGGCCATCAGCATCGCGAGGAGCACCAACAAAAGTGCCAGTTGCTTGCGCATATGCCCTCCTCCTTTTGCGGTCGATTGATAGAACGAAAACCAGCTTTGCAGAACCGTCTCAACCGCCCAGATAGGCGGCTTTGACTTCTTCGCTGTCCATCAACTCAGCAGCTGGCCCAGCAAGGCGGATTCGCCCAGTTTCGAGCACGTAGCCACGTGATGCAATGGAAAGCGCAAGGCGCGCGTTCTGCTCGACCAGCAACACGGTAGTCCCTTGCGCGTTGATTTCCTCGATGATGTCGAAAATTTGCTGGACGAGAATGGGCGCCAACCCCATACTCGGCTCGTCCAGCAGAAGGATACGCGGTCGGCTCATCAAAGCGCGGCCAATCGCCAGCATCTGCTGTTCACCACCGGAGAGGGTTCCCCCCGGCTGTTTGAGACGTTCACGCAGCCGAGGGAAGAGATCGAGCACACGCTCGAAGTCTTGTTTGATGCCATCTTTGTCTTTACGCAAAAAAGCGCCAAGTTCCAAATTTTCGCGTACCGTCAAACGCCCGAAAATCTTACGTCCCTCGGGGCAATGCGCAATCCCCATCTCGGTAATTTTATGGGCGGACACCCCATCGATACGCTGCCCCTCGAACCAGATTTCCCCTTCACGCGGCGCCAACAAGCCACTAATGGTGCGGAGCGTGGTGGTTTTGCCAGCACCATTGGACCCAATGAGCGTCACGATCTCCCCTTCTTCCACGGTCAGGGAGATCCCCTTCAAAGCATGGATATGGCCGTAAAAAGTATGGACATTTTTCAATTCGAGCACTCGTCGTCCCTCCCACGTCGCCGTGCTTCGGCGGCCTGTTCTGTCCCGACCGTTCCCAGATACGCCTCGATGACTTTGGGGTTCTTCTGGACGTCTTCTGGCGACCCCTCAGCAATCAGTTCGCCATGGTCGAGTACACTGACCTTGTCGGAAATCCCCATCACCACGCGCATATCGTGTTCGATGAGCAAGATGCTCACCCCCAAGTCATCGCACAAGCGCCGAATCAGGTCGGTCATTTCTTCGGTTTCGTTGGGGTTCATCCCTGCCGTCGGCTCATCGAGCAAGAGCAATTTGGGCTCGGTAGCCAATGCGCGGGCAATTTCCAGGCGTCGCTGATAGCCATAGGGTAGGCTGGTTGCCACCTCATCGGCAGCATTCGCCATGCCGACATATTCCAGCAGCTCCATAGCACGCTTGCGAGCCCACGCCTCTTCGCGATGATAGCGTGGCGTGTGGAAAATGGCATCGATCATGTTCGTTTTGGTGCGGCAGTGCGTTCCCACCATCACATTTTCCAACGCCGTCATGCTCCCAAACAGGCGAATGTTCTGAAACGTGCGGCTAATCCCCAATGCCGTAATGCGGTCGGGTGGTACACCAATCAGCGAATACTTGCCATCGAAAATGATTTCGCCTTCGTCTGCCTTGTACAGCCCGGTCAGGCAATTGAAGAATGTCGTCTTGCCAGCCCCGTTGGGGCCAATCAAGCCAGCAATGGTACGGCGTTCAATCGTAAAATCGACGCGATTGACGGCTACCAGCCCACCAAAGCGTTTGGTGACACCCCGTGCTTCGAGAATATAATCGCTCATCTGTATGCTCCATCTCCTCACACTCGGCTAAGCCGTGCTCTGCAATTCGCTTTCATCGATCTCGATCTCTTCCATAGCCTCGTGAATCTCACGCGCGCGCCGACGTGAGGGCAACAACCCCTCGGGACGCACGAGCATCATCACCACGAGCAGCGCCCCGTAGATGAGCAGGCGGTACTCTTGCAAGGCACGCAAGAGTTCGGGCAACCCTTTGAGCGCCACAGCCCCGGCAATCACACCGGGAATAGATCCCATCCCACCGATGATGATGAGCGAAAGCGCTTCGATCGAAACCAGCAACCCAAAGTCGGCGGGGAAAATGTTGCGCTGACGTGCCGCAAAAATCAAGCCTGCCAGCCCCGCAAATGCTGCCCCGGTGGCGAACGCCAACAGCTTGTAGTTGACGGTGTTGATCCCCATGGCTTGCGCCACGTCCTCATCCTCGCGCATGGCAATCCACGCGCGCCCAATGCGCGAGTTGTTGAGCCGTGCTGTAACGAACGCCACCAGTACCGCACCAATGAAAATGAGGTAGTAGAAGCGCAAAGGCGTGTTGATGACCAACCCCAAAATTTCCGGGGGCTGGATCTGCAAAATCCCTTGCGCCCCACCTGTCAATTCCACCTGGTTGTTCATGATGAGGCGGATAATCTCACCAAAACCGAGCGTCACAATCGCCAGATAGTCGCCGCGCATACGCAGCACGGGCACACCAAGAATAATCCCTGCCAGCGCAGCGACCGCCATCGCAATGGGCAATGAGACCCAGAACGAGAGGTCAAGCCCGTATTTGGGCGAGTTGAGGAAGGCGTAGGTATACGCCCCAATGGCAAAGAACGCCACATACCCGAGGTCGAGTAGACCGGCGAAGCCCACCACCACGTTCAAGCCCAACCCCATCATCACGAAGATACCAATGGTCGTGAGCACCTGGTTCCAATAGCTCCCCAACGAGAGTGGGAAGAACAACGCCAGCAGGATGAACGCAAGACCAAAGAGCCGCCGCGTGGTCGTCAGGCGCTCTTTGAGGCGCACGGCTTGCGCGGGGGCTGCCAGTGTCAGGGCAATACCGCCAAGATACCCGACGATCAGCACTACGGCACCAATGCGCAGAATGCGATACAAATCGTTCGGCAGAGCAAATCCCAGCGCCCCCTCGGCAATGTCACGCAGCGCAGGGCCCCACTGCCCCAGTGCAAACAAAAGTGCCGTGAACCCACCCACAATGACGTAGAGCACCAGCAAGAAAGACGCCAGGCGGTTGCCCGTCTCCGTCGCTCCTTCCGGCAAGCGAATACGATCCCAGGCCACATTGCCGAGCGCCCCAGCGACCGCCAACAGCGCGCCACCAACGACCTGGAAGACCAACCCGGTCGGCACGCCGCGATCGAACGTCAGCAACGCAACAACTTCGGGCGTCATGTTGGCAAAAATATCACGCAAATTGACGCGGCTTGCCCAAAATGTGAAGAGCGCCAGCAGGAGCGTCATGGTCACGCCGGCAACCAACGCAGCCACAACACCATCCGTCAGCTGACTACCCTGCCGGCGCACCGAGCGCATCACATAGGCCCCAACCCAAATACCAAAGAGCGCAAAAATCATATTCGGCACACGAACACCCAGCAGACTGTTGGCGGCAAACGCGCCATACAGCCCCACCAGCACAACGAACAGAAACACGGCACCAAAAACGAGGCCGTCGCGGATTCCCAATCGCACGTTCCGCATAGTGGTTTGTCCCCCCAACTAGGCTCGCTTTTCGGACAACACCTCACCCAACAGACCTGTCGGGCGGAAAATCAGCACCAACACCAGCAAACTGAATGCAATGACGTCCTTGTACTGTGAGGGAATGCCCAGTGCCGTGGGCCCCAACGATTCAGCCAGCCCCAGGAAGAAGCCACCGAACATCGCACCGGGAATGTTGCCAATCCCCCCCAAGACTGCCGCGGTAAACGCCTTGATACCGGGGATGAAACCAATGAACGCATTCACCTGGCTATTGTGGAAGCCAAGCATCACCCCCGCCGCGCCAGCCAGCAGCGAACCAAGCATGAACGTCTGGACAATGACGCGATCGACGTCGATCCCCATCAAGGCAGCGGTGTCTTTGTCTTCGGCCACCGCACGCATCGCCTTCCCCAGCTTGGTGTACTGCACCAGCAGATACAACCCAATCATGAGCAGAATGGACGTGACGAAAATGAGCACACCTGTCCGCGGTACAAAAATCCCCGATTCGCCTAAGCGGAAGCCACCTTCAATCACACTGGGCTTCACATAGACACGCAACTTGGAACCGAAGATTCGCAACGCCGCATTCTGCAAGAAAATGGAAGCCCCGATAGCGGTAATCAGCGGCACAAGGCGCGGTGCACGTCGCAACGGGCGATAGGCCACCCGTTCCAGCGTAATCCCAGCCAGCATGGAAACGAGCATCCCGGCCACGAACGTGATGACCAGCGTCAAAATGGGGTTTGTTTCCATGAAGCCTCGCGCGTTGAGGTACGTGAGCGTGAAGTAGCCCGCGTACGCCCCCAACATCATCACTTCACCGTGGGCGAAGTTGATCATGAAGAGAATACCGTACACAAGCGTATACCCCAACGCAATCAGCGCATAGACGCCCCCAAGGACGAGCCCGTTGACCAACTGGAACCCCCAAATGGTTGCTGTCAGCTCTTCCTGGGTCGTCAGAACAACGAAAATGCGATAGAGGATCACCAGCAAACTGATACCACCCAACCCCCAAAGAATGAGTGTCGTGAAGTCGGGCAGTGTGCGGGCACGGCGTGTGGCTTTGATCGTCATACGCTCCCCCTACGATTTGCCTACAGCACGGAGACGGCGCGGATTATAATGGTTTGTGAAGCAAATTGTCAAACGTTTCTAGCACCGCATATCCATCTTCCTGCGGCCGGTGTTCCTAGGGCTCACTTTGCTATTTTCGGTTTTACTCTCCCCCACAACCATGCTACCATACCATGTCGCCGCCAATTGATTGGCGGCAAATCGTTGTCAAGGCGTCATGTACCAAGCCCGTACAATCGCTACCATGAAGCCAAAGGAGAATGCCATGAGCCAGGAATGCATCTTCTGCAAAATCGTGCAGGGAGAGATTCCGGCCACAATCGTCTATCAGGACGAACAGGCCACCGCTTTTCGAGACATCAATCCGCAAGCGCCAATGCACGTGCTAGTTGTACCCAACCAGCATATCGAGGACATCACTGCGCTCGACGAAGAAGATGAAGCGCTGGCCGGCCACCTCTTGCGCGTAGCGACACAGGTTGCTGCACAAGAAGGGTTGGCCACACCTGATCGCGGTTTCCGTGTGCTTGTCAACTATGGCGAAGAAGGCGGGCTTGTCGTGCGTCACTTGCACGTCCATGTGCTGGGTGGGCGTAAACTGGGCTGGCCGCCGGGCTGAGACGATCACCGCACATCATCACTGACGACAAGAGGGGAACCATGAGCCTGAAAGAACGCTTGCAACAAGATTTGAAAGAAGCACTGCGCAACCGTGGCGACGTCCGCCGCAACACGATTCGCTTGTTGCTCACCGCCATCAAAAACGCCGAAATCGAGCATGGCAGCGAACTGAGCGACGAACAAATCATGCAGTTGCTGCAAAAACAAGCCAAACAGCGCCGCGATTCCATCGAACAATACCGCCGAGGCGGGCGTGACGACCTGGTCGCCGAAGAAAGCGCCGAACTGGCCATCATCGAAGAATACCTGCCGCGCCAGTTGAGCGAGGATGAAATTCGCGCCGAAGCCCAAGCGCACATCGAAGCCGTGGGGGCGACCAGCCCACGCGATATGGGGAAGGTCATGGGGCCACTCATGGCAAAGTTGCGCGGGCGTGCCGATGGAGCATTGGTGCAAAAAGTGGTGCGTGAATTGCTCGCCGAACGTTCGGCATCATGAATCTATATGACTGAACCGCACATTGCCATCCCACTTCGAGAAAAGAAAACGCTAGCCACGCCACGCCTCACCTGGCGTCAGGTGGTGGTTGGGTTGGTGCTGTTGCTCGCATTTTGGGCGGTTTTGCTGGTTGTTTTCTTCGCAAATGATTTCATCGGGGCGCGGCCGCTCAAAGCGGGGAATGTCAGCCCTGTGGATATCCGCGCCCCGCGCCGTATCTCTTACATCAGCAACATCCGCACCGAACGCGCCCGTGAACAGGCTGCGAGCCGGATTGCTGATGTCTATACTCAGCCTGACCGCTCCATTGCCTTGCAACAACTGCGCACTGCGCAAGATATCGCCAATGTGCTGACGAATATCCGCCACTCTTCCTCGCTGACGTTCGAAGAAAAACGCCGCCAGGTCGAAGAAATCGAACTGGTCCCCTTCTCGCCAGAGGCAGTGGATACAATCCTGCAACTCAATGAGAGCGAGTGGCAACGAGTCGTTGGCGAGGTACAACGTATTCTCGACCAGCTCTATCGACGCGGTGTGCGTGAAGACCAGGTCGAAGCCCGCCGTCGCGAAATAGGGTCGCAAATCAGCACCACGATGAGCAACACTGAGAGCCAAGTCATCGAAGAATGGGTGGCGGCGCTTCTGGTGCCGAATAGTTTTTTGGATGTGGAAGCCACCGAAAAAGCCCGCGAAAATGCTCGTCAGAGTGTCCAGCCAGTCGAAGTGCGCCTGGAACAGGGGCAAAGTATCGTGCGTGCGGGTGAAGTGGTGCAGCCCGAACATGTGGAAGCTCTCGAAGCATTGGGGCTGCAATCATCCACCCCATCCCGCCAGCAAATCGCCAGCACGGCGCTTCTGCTGGGGCTCTTGGTGCTCGTCGTGGGGCTTTACACCGCGCAGTTGCACCCCTACACCTGGCAACAGCCACGCTATCTGTTCGCCTACCTGAGCATTCTGACAGGTGCGGTTGTGTTGGCGTCCTTGTTTTTCGATTCAGAATCGGCGCTCGTCTATCTCGTGCCTCTTGCTGCGGGCATCATGGTGCTGGCAGGTGTGCTGAGCATCGATCTGGCACTCGTCGCCAGTTTGGTCCTCACGGTGCTGGTGTTCGACATGACACGCTCCTATGCCCTCAGCATCTACACGCTTCTGGGAAGTAGCGTAGGCGCGCTCGCCATGTGGCAACTCGACCGCCTGCAAGGGTTTGTGCGTGCAGGGTTCCTCGTGGGCCTCACCAACGTGGCTACGTTGTTGATTTTCGCACTGCGCGACACCAGCCTGAATGAATCACTCTCTCTGGTGTCGCACCTGGGCGCCGCCCTGGGCAACGGCCTGCTCAGCGCCGCCATCACGCTGGCAAGTTTTTACCTGCTGGGGCAATTCCTCGGCGTAACGACTTTCCTGCAACTGTGGGAACTCTCACGCCCCAATCACCCGCTGCTGCGCGAACTGTTGTTGACCGCTCCTGGCACGTATCACCATTCGATTGTCGTTGGCAATCTGGCCGAACGTGCCGCTGATGCCATTGGGGCGGATTCGCTGCTGGTGCGCGTGGCAGCGTACTACCATGATATCGGGAAAACCAAGAATCCCATTTTCTTTGTGGAGAACCAGACGGGCACCGTCAACCCACACGATACACTCGATGATCCATGGGAAAGCGCCAACATCATCATCAGCCATGTCACCGATGGCATCAAAATTGCCCGCAAACATCGCTTGCCCCGCCGCATCATTGATTTGATTGCGCAACACCACGGCACAACCAAAGTGGGCTACTTCTACCGCGTGGCTGTCCAAGAGTATGGCGAAGAAAACGTCGATCCCGCCGATTTCAGCTACCCTGGCCCCCGCCCGCAAAGCGTGGAAGCCGCCATTCTCATGCTCGCCGACTCCGTCGAGGCATTCGCGCGTGCCGAAAAGCCTGCGACCGTCGAAGCGATCGACGACATCGTTTGCACAGTCATCGCGCAAAAACTGGAAGAAGGTCAACTGGTTGATACCCATCTTACACTTCAAGATCTAGAACAGATTCGCCAGGCGTTCATTCAAACGTTGATGAGCATCTATCACCCTCGCATCAAGTATCCCAAACCCGCCCCACGCCAAGATTTCATTACATTCACAGCGGCGACAATATCAGAAGCCCCCACACCAGAGCCCGAGGGAGCCCATGCTGTCTCTTCACATTGATCCTCGATTTGCCTCTCTGGTCGATAAAGAGCGCCTGCACCGCGCTGTCGAGACTGCATTGCGTGCCGAACAGGCACCCCCACATGCCACGCTTTCGCTTGTCATCGTGGACGACGACGAGATGAGCCGCTTGCATCTCCAATTTCGGGGGGAAGACGGCCCTACCGATGTGCTCACGTTTCCTGCCGCGGCCACACCGGAAGAAGAGGAATGCTATTTGGGAGACATCATTGTGTGCTGGCCACAAGCCGAACGCCAGGCCGCTGAATTTGGTGGCCATCCCCCACACGAAGAGTTGGAATTGCTGGCAGTCCATGGCGTGCTGCACTTGCTGGGGTACGACGATGAAGAGGAAAATGCGCGTCGCACGATGTGGGCACGCCAAGCGGCAATCATGGAACAGTTGGGACTGGGGCATATTGCGCCACGCGATACGACATCTACAACGTGAACGCATGTTCGAGAAAAAGATGTACGACGCATACGGTATTCCGACGAACATACCGAAGCACCTGGCACCGAACGTGGCTGCCAGGTGCTTTGTCTGTCAGGATCCAGAAAGCCAACCAATGCAGGAGGAAATTGCCACCGATGAAAGCGCTCTATCTCATCTCCGTCTGGCTGCACATTCTTGCCGCCATGCTCTGGCTCGGCGGCATGCTCTATCTGGTATTCGTTCTGGTGCCAGTGTTGCGCCGCAAGACATATGGTGGCATCGCTGGACGCTTTTTGCATGAAATGGGGGTGCAATTCCGCAATGTGGGGTGGTTCTGCTTTGCACTGTTGCTCGCCAGCGGGACGTTCAATCTCGCGTATCGTGGATTTGGATGGGCAGACATTTGGAATGGGCGTCTCTGGCAAGGGCCATTTGGGCGTGCATTCGCCATCAAGATGATGCTCTTCACGATCATCCTCATCGCGAGCGCCGTGCATGATTTCTGGCTTGGCCCCAAAGCCACCGAGGCCATGCGCCAAGCCCCAAATGCGCCAGAAACAGCACGGCTCCGCCGACAGGCGGGGCTCTTTGGGCGGCTCAATCTCCTCTTGGGGCTGCTGGTCATCTTCATGGCAGTGATGATGGTGCGAGGCTGGTTCTAGCCCCCGATGCTGACGCAAAAGCCGCCACGTCGTTATGCGTGTGGCGGCTTTTGTGCTTTTTGGAACCGCTTTGCGCTAACGCAAAGAAGCATCCCCCAATTTCAGGTATCGTTGTACACACGTCGCACACGAAACATGTTGGAGGTGCCCACATGCCCAAACAAGTAACACGCGACACCACTGTCGCCGAGCTCTTCGCATACGAACCACGTATGGCATCTTTTTTCGTCGAAAATGGGGTACACTGTGTCGGGTGCATGCTGGATGTCTTCTGCACGCTGGCGCAGGTCGAAACCTTTTATGCCTTGCCCAATTTCGTCGAACGTGTGCAAACCGCTTTGCATACACTCCCATCATCTGCGCCGCTCCCCTACGACACATCCACACCGTCACAGGAGACACCTGATGAAATCGCATGAGCGGTTCCTGCGAAGTGCACTATTCGTTTCCGTGGCTCTTGCCCTAGTCGCCGCTCTGGAAGGCGGGTTGTGGCGAATCGGCTGGCAATTGCCTGGTCCAGCCAGCCTCCATGGTCGTTGGGCAACCTGGCACGGGGCATTGATGGTCGCTGGCTTCCTGGGCACACTCATCAGCCTGGAACGGGCGGTTGCGTTACGTCATCCCGCCGGGTATGTGGCCCCGCTTCTGGCAGGTCTCGGCGGGCTGGCGTTGGTGGCGGGGTTTTTGCAAAGCGGAATGCTCCTTCTCCTGGGAGGAAGCGCTGGGCTTGTGCTCCTCATGCTGGTGGTTGTGCAACGACAACGCGCGCCGTTTACCATCACGATGTTCGGTGCTGCCTGTTTTTGGCTGTGGGGCAATCTCCTCTGGCTGGGTGGCCAGCCAGTGCCCATCGTGGCTTGGTTCTGGCAGGCGTTCCTCGTGTTGACGATTGCTGGTGAGCGTCTGGAATTGGGGCGCATGCGTCGTCTGCCACGCCGTGTTTCACAAGCGTTTGTGGGAATCGCCCTTGTGTATGCGCTGGGGGTTTCACTCGTTCCATTTGCGCCTATGGTGGGGGTACGCATCGCCGGCGTGGGCTTGCTCGGGTTAGGGCTCTGGCTCTTGCAATTCGACATTGCACGCCGCACCATTCACATGCAAGGGCTGACACGCTTCATTGCGGCCTGTTTGCTGCCGGGATACGTGTGGCTTGTCATTGGGGGCGTGCTGGCACTTGTGGAAGGGTTTCAAAGCGGTGGATTTTTGTACGATGCCATGCTGCACGCCATCTTCGTGGGATTCGTGTTCAGCATGATTTTCGGGCACGCCCCCATCATCATACCCGCCGTGTTGGGCGTGCCGCCATTCTATCATGCTCGTTTTTACGTTCCCTTGTTGGTATTGCATGCCTCGTTGCTCATGCGCGTCAGTGGCGATATTCTGCTCAGCGTGCCTTTACGACGCTGGGGGGGCCTGTTGAACGGTCTCGCTATCGTGCTCTTTCTCGCCAACACGGCTTTCACCCTCTCCCAACAACGCAAACAAGGAGGAACACCCTATGCCGCGCAAGGCGCAGGTATTCAACATCCATGATTTGGAGCGTTACGACGAGGAGCCATTGACGAACGTCTTCTTGTTCCGCGAAGAAGAATTTTGGGCGTGTATTCTCTATTTTCGCCCCGGTCAGGTGCTTCGACGACACAGCCACGAACACGAACATGAAGTGTTTGACGTCATCGCGGGGCATGGCACAATCTGGCTCGATGGTGAAGCCGTGCACACACGCCCTGGCGATGTCATTTTCGTGCCCGCAGGCGTAGAACACGGCTTCGAGAATACGGGCAACGAACCTTGGATTGTACGCGCCACCATTCACGAGCGCACATACGCGCGTCAGGCGCTGCAACGCGCCCTTCTCAAACGACTTGGCAAACTCGAACGTTGAGACAGGAGAACGATGCCACCTGTGACACGCTGGTTCATCAAGTCTGGCCTGCTCTATTTCATCGCCGCCATGGGTGTCGGATTGTTGCTCGTCGTACCATCGTCGGTCGCTCTTCCTGCCCCCATTCGCGCCATGACGCCTACGTATTTTCACATGCTCATGGTCGGCTGGGTAACGCAACTTATTTTCGGCGTCGCCTTCTGGATGTTTCCGGCGGTTGGACGTGGTGCGCAAAAACGGGGAGACGAGCGCCCGGTCTATGCTTCGTTCTGGTTGTTGAACGCAGGGTTGGCATTGCGCGTGCTGGCTGAGCCGCTCAACACCACATCGCCCGGTGGCGTATGGGGCTGGCTGTTGGTCGTGTCGGCCATTCTGCAATGGCTGGCAGCGCTGGCCTACGTGATCCACATCTGGCCCCGTGTCCGCGATACGAAAAAACCACGACGGTTGGAGAAGTAGCCATGCCGCTGCTTTCGCGCCTCTACATCCGAACGGCTGCGCTCTATTTTTTGGCGGGCTTCACCGCAGGGGCATCGATGCTGGCGCACAAAGGCGTTTTTTTGCACCCGCTGATGTGGCGTTTACTGCCGCTGCACATCGAGTTTCTGCTCTTTGGATGGACGTTCCAATTTGCGCTGGGGGTTGCCTTTTGGATTTTGCCCCGTTTCGAGGGGGGGGCTTCACGTGGGCCCGAAGCCCCCGTTTGGCTGGCGTATGTGCTCCTCAACATGGGGGTTTTGCTGGTTGCAACGGCAGGGCTACAAGGCGACGCCCCCATGCTGACGCTGGTTGGACGTGCCTGCGAGGCGCTCGCCGTTGTCAGCTTCGCGTTCAATGCCTGGCCACGTGTCAAGCCATTTCGGGTGGGCGCGCACGACGGGCTGGTATGAAAAAGCCCTGCCGCGCTTTGGCAGGGCTTTCCGATTCAAACGCACGGCGCTCAGGCCGTTTCATGCGCCGCCTGCTCCAGATGCTCGCGCACCACGGCAGCCAACGCTTCGACGAAGTGCGGTTCGGCGTTCATCGATGCCATGCGTTCCAAATGCACGCCATGCTCCTCGGCAATCTGGCGTGCTTCGATATCGATGTCGTACAGAATTTCGACATGGTCGGCGACAAATCCCACAGGCGCAACGAGAATCGCGGTTTCCCCTTCTGCCGCCAGGGCTGGAATCACCTCGTTGATGTCAGGCCCCAACCATTTGGCATTGCTCGCCCCGGCACTTTGGTAGCAGAACATCCAGCGATCCTCAGGCCAACCAAGGCGCTCGGCAACCAACCGCGCCGTCGTGCGCAACTGGGCGTCGTAGGGGTCGCCTTGCTGCATAATGGCGGCAGGCAGGCTATGCGCAGTGAAGAGCAGTTTAACACGCGCATGCTCCTCAGGCGCAAACGCATGCAATGCCTCGCGAATGTGCCTGGCAACCGCCTCGATATAGAGCGGGTGATCACCCCATTGGCGCACATACGTGATGTCGAGTTCTGCCCCCAGATCGGTGACAGCCGCTTCGACGTTCTTGATGTACGCCCCAATGCTCATGCGCGAGTAGTGCGGCGCCATGACAAGCGCCACCACACGTTGCAAGCCATCGGCGACAATCTGCTCGACAGCTTCGCGAATGTAGGGGAACCAGTGGCGCATGCCCACGTAGGGCTTGAAGGTGTATGGCCCTTCGGCATTCAGCCGAGCGGCAAGCACCTCAGCCTGCGCGCGTGTAATGTCCAGCAAAGGCGACCGCCCCCCAATCAGGGCATAACGCTCGCGAATTTCTTCCACCAGTTCAGGGGGGGTGGCTCGTCCACCGCGAATATCCAGCAAGTATGGTTCGATGTCGTCCAACGAATTTGGCCCACCGTAGGCCATCACCAGCAAGGCAATCTCCGATTGAGTCATCCTTTTCCTCCTCTCATGCGCTTTCTATGGGTGTCTGCGCCCATGCATGCACAAAGTCCACCAGGCGCGCGACATTGTCGATGGGGGTTTGCGGCAAAATGCCATGCCCCAAATTGAAAATGTGTCCCGGGCGTCCAGCAGCGCGGCGCAACACCTCTTCGGCACGGTGGCGCAATTCTGGCCAGGGCGCCATCAGCGCGATGGGGTCGAGATTGCCCTGAAGAGCGCGGTCGTAGCCAATACGCGCCCACGCCTT
Organism: Ardenticatena sp.; assembly: GCA_015487975.1. Classification (GTDB taxonomy): domain Bacteria; phylum Chloroflexota; class Anaerolineae; order Ardenticatenales; family Ardenticatenaceae; genus Ardenticatena. The sequence goes on along the minus strand of WFOS01000010.1, from coordinate 22,355 downwards.
GTCCAGGTGAATGCGCCAATCGATGCTGATGACATCGCCCCCGGTGGCGCGGATCTGTTCGAGCATGCCCGCAGTGCCCGTGCTGAAATGAATGACAGGCACGCCCGCCTGGCGCGCCATATCGAGCACGCGGCGCGAATAGGGTTGGACGTATTCGGCATAATCGTTTGGTGTCAAAGCACCTACCCAGCTATCGAAGAGTTGCAGCGCCTGTGCCCCCGCGGCTACCTGCGCTTGCAAGTAAGCCCCAATCACCTGTGCCAGCTTGTCCATCAGGTTGTGCCACGCCTGTGGTTGCGCGTACATGAACAGCTTCGTCAGGCGGTAGTGGCGCGACGAACCACCCTCGATAGCGTAACTCGCCAGCGTGAAAGGGGCACCTGAAAAGCCAATGAGCGGCACACGTCCATCCAGTTCGCGCCGACAAAGCCGAATGGCCTCGATGGTAAAGGGGGCAATCTCGTCCGCCTCGGGCACGCGCAAGGCCGCCACGTCGTCGGGTGTACGCAACGGGTTGTGGATGACAGGCCCTTCGCCGCGCACGAATTCGAGTTCGAGCCCCATGGTTTCCAGCAGGGGCAAAATGTCGGCAAAGATGATGGCTGCATCGAGGTCGAAACGGCGCAAGGGTTGCAGTGTCACTTCGACCGCCAGTTCGGGCGTTTTGATCATCTCCAAAATGGGATATTTTTTGCGCAAGGCGCGATATTCAGGCAAAAAACGCCCCGCCTGGCGCATGAACCAGACGGGGGTGGTATCCACGGTTTCGCGCCGACAGGCACGCAAAAAACGGTCGTTCATCGTCCTTCGTCACTCCTTCCTAGAACAATGCCAGCGTTTCTTCGGCTGGGTGGTAGACTGCCGTGAAGATGGGGGTGTCGCGTTCGGTGTACTTGCGGGCGTCGCTGGCGCGGAGTTCCATCACCAGGTCGGAAAATTCGTTCAGGTCATCGGTCTCGTAGGTGACGATGAATTCCTGGTCGGCTAGGCCGAACGAGTAGAGGAGCAACTGCGTAATTTGGGGGTACTGCTTCCCAATGCGAATGTGCTCGTTCATCATCCCCTGGCGTGTATCGCGGCGCAGCAGGTACCAGTCTACCGTCTTCACAAAGGGGTAGACGACCATGTAGCGCTTACGCTCTTCGGCGAAGGGGTCGATTTCCTGGGCACTGCGTTCGCTGCGCGAGTAGATCGACGGTTTGGTGAAGCCCCACATGGTAAACGTTGGCGTCAACCAGCAACGCAATGGGGCCGTCGCACGAGCGAAGCGTTCGAAGAAGGTGCCAGCAATGCCCACATCTTCGGCTTTGCATGCGCTCCACACCATGATGTCGTGCTCGTGACGAGCGGGGTAGACCTGATAGACATCCACTCGCTCGGCAGCGTTGCGCAAGCCTTCGAGCAAGCGTGCCCGAATGGGGGCTTTTTCTGCCTCATCGAGCGTATAATAGGCATTGGTAAACCGGAAAAAGGCAAAGTGGTTCAATGTACGAATGCGGCTCATTTGGTGTGTTCCTCCCTGTCGTTGTGATGGTTGTTTCGTGAATCGTTGCGCACTGGGGGCAGGCTACGCCTCTTGCAACCAACGCGCAGCATCTTTGGCAAAGTAGGTCAAAATCAAGTCGGCGCCCGCACGTTTGATACTCGTCAGCAATTCGAGCACCACGCTGCGTTCGTCGATCCAGCCATTGGCAGCGGCGGCTTTCACCATGCTGTATTCACCACTCACGTTGTACGCCGCCAGTGGAAGATCGAACGCATCCCGTACCATGCGAATCACATCCAGATAGGGCAAGGCCGGCTTGACCATGAGCATGTCTGCCCCCTCGGCAACGTCGAGTGCGGCCTCGCGCAGGGCTTCGCGCACGTTGGCGGGGTCCATCTGGTGCGTTTTGCGGTCGCCAAATTGTGGTGGAGATTCGGCGGCATCGCGGAACGGCCCATAGAACGCCGAGGCGTATTTGACGGCGTAGGAAAGCACCGCCACGTTGTGGAAACCATGGCTGTCGAGCGCTTCGCGGATGGCGGCCACCATGCCGTCCATCATGCCGCTGGGGGCAACGACGTCTGCCCCGGCTTCGGCATGGGAGACGACCACGCGCTGCAAGATGTCCAACGTTTCATCGTTGGCAATCTCGAACGTATCGCCATGCTGGTGCACGATACCGCAATGCCCGTGGTCGGTGTATTCGCACATGCACACATCCGTCACCACTACTAGGTCGGGCGCCACATCCTTGATCAGGCGAATGGCTTGCTGCACAATGCCGTCGGGCGCAAAGTTTTCCGTGCCGATAGGGTCTTTGCTGGCAGGAATGCCAAACAAGATGACAGCCGGGATCCCCAGCGCGGCAATCTCTTCGATCTCGCCCGCCAGCAGGTCAAGCGACCACTGGTATTGCCCTGGCATGGATGGAATTTCACGCTTCACGCCATGCCCGTGGGTGACGAACAGCGGATAGATGAAATCATCGGGCGAAAGCGTGGTTTCGCGCACCATGCGTCGCAACGCAGCGGTGCGGCGCAAACGGCGCAGACGGACACGTGGAAACTGAGCGCTTGTCACTGTTTTGCCTGGTTCATGAATGGTTGTCATGGCGTCCTCTTCCCCACACAAATGGTCCTTTCGTTTGGTCGATCAACAAGCCCATTTCAGCGCGCCTCAGCCTGCGCATGTTGTGCCTGCCAGGCTGGCGGAATGTAGGCGCAGAGCGGGTCGCTTTCCAGCGGATCGCCTGTTGCAGCATAGGCACGCGCCCGCGAACCACCACACACCTTACGGAATTCACACACGCCACACTTGCCTTTGAACATGTCGGGGGTGCGCAACGCACGGAACAACGCATGGTTGCGGTAGACATCCACGGGGTCATCGCGACGCACGTTCCCCACCACAATCGGCAAGAAGCCCGCGGGGTATACCTCGCCAATGTGGGAGATGAACATGATGCCAGCACCATCGCGAATGCCAAACCCTTGACGCAGACGGCGTGGTTCGCGATCGTACCCTTCGCTGCGCGTGCGCTGAATAGCCACACGGCGATAGTGGTGCGCCTCGGTCGTCTTGATGGCAAAGGGGGCTGTGCGGCTGAAATCGTGAATCCAGATGAGCAAATCCTCGGCTTGTTGCGGCGTCACGTCCCCGAGCACACGCCCACGTCCTGTCGAAACGAGGAAAAAGATGCTCCACCGCTCCACCTGCAACTCGGCTAGCAACTGCCCAATGGCAGGAATGTCGTCATACGTTTCGGCGCACACCAGCGTGTTGATTTGCAGGGGCACCCCTTCGGCTTTCGCCCATTCGATCGCCCGTACTGTCTGGTCGAAACTGCCTGGCACCTGTCGGATGGCATCATGGCGTTCGGCCGTCGAGCCGTCGAGGCTGAGCGACATCATCCAGACCCCCACGTCCTTGAAACGCCGCACCACATCTGGCGTCAGCGCGTAGGTGCCACTGGGGGTAATCGCCGTTTTGAATCCAAGATCGACCGCATACGCAATCCAATCGAACAAGTCGGGGCGTTGCAAGGGGTCGCCACCCGTAAAGACGAGATGTGGCGGCGGCTCGCTGAATTGGCGCAGGCGTTCCAACAAACGATAGCCTTCTTCGGTCGTCAATTCCAGGGGATGGCGGCGCGGCATGGCTTCTGCCCGGCAGTGGCGGCATGCCAGCTCGCACGCTCGTGTGACTTCCCAGTAGATGAGCAACGGCGCCTGATTGAAATCACGCATCGAGAACCTCCTCAATGTGTTGCCAGGGGCTAGACGACAAGAAGCGCGCCTGCCCCCTGTGAGAGCAATGCTTCTGCGGCTTCCATGCCCAACTGCTCAGCATCCGCCCACCTGCCCGAACGCACCTCTTCGAGCACGGGATACCCTTCGATGCCGACCACACGTGTGCGTATCGTCACCATGTCGGCCGTTGCCTCGGCATAGGCAGCAACGGGCAAACGGCACCCAGCCCCCAAACGCTGCAACACGGCACGCTCGGCACGCACGGCCACATGCGTGGGTGCATGGTCGATCGCCGCGAGCAAGGCCCGCGTCTGGTCGTCATCGGCGCGGCACTGCACGCCCAAGGCTGCCTGTGCAGGGGCGGGCAAGATGAGGTCCACAGGCAAGAAAGCGGTGGCACGGTCGAGCCAGCCCAGCCGCGCCAGGCCAGCCGCAGCCAGAAGAATCGCATCGTACTGCCCCTCGGCCAGCTTGCGTAAGCGGGTATCTACGTTGCCGCGGATATCAGCAATGTGTAAATCGGGACGCATAGCCAAGAGTTGCGCCTGCCGTCGCAAGCTGCCCGTACCGACGCGCGCCCCCTTGGGTAAGGCATCCAGACCACCATCGAAGCGGCTGACCAGTACATCGCGCACATCTTCACGTGGCGGCACGGCTGCCAAGACAAGCCCATCAGGCATTGTCGAAGGTAAGTCCTTCAACGAATGCACGGCCACATCGATGCGCCCATCGAGCAAAGCGGCTTCTAGTTCGCGCGTGAAGACCCCTTGCCCCCCAATCTGGCGAAGTGAGGCAGTCGAACGATCACCGCTGGTCTGGACAACAACGGTCTCGACTTCCAAAGTGGGGTGTGCCGCCTGCAACAGCGCCACCACGTGCGCCGTTTGGGTCCGTGCCAGCAAACTACCCCGCGTTCCCACTCGTAAGTGCTTCATTGGGGCTGCTCCTGCGGGTGTCGGCTTTCCACGAGCGGCAACTCGAAGAGCGTTTGCAACACGTGTGCGTACAAATCGCCATCGCCTTCGATGGCCTGCTTGCGTAACTGCACGGTTGGGGCGGCGAGCAGTTTGTTCACCACATTGTGCACCAATGTTTCCAGCACTTTGCGTTCATGGGGCGAGACATCCCCCAGGCGGCGCAACGCCCGCTCCAATTCGGCCTGCTTGATGGCTTCGGCTTTGCGGCGCAACGCCGCCAGTGTGGGCGCCACACGCTGAACCGCGTACCACTCCATGAAGCCACGCACATCCTCTTCCACCAGTGCACTCGCTTCTTCACGCGCTTGCAAGCGCAATTGCATGCTGCGGTTGATCACATCACGCAGGCCATCGACATCCACGAGCGTCACGCCATCGAGGTCGGCACACACGGGGTCGATATCGCGTGGCACGGCAAGGTCTACCAGCAACAATGGACGCCCCTGCCGCGCGGCAAGTGCCGCTGCGACGGTCTCAGCATGGACCACGAGGTGCGGCGCGGCAGTCGCCGAGATGACCACATCGGCTTCGGCAAGTGCCGAGGGGATGGCATCCAAGGGACGTGCATCAGCCCCCCAGCGCTGCGCCAGTTCACATGCCCGTGCCAGCGTGCGATTGGCAATCGTGAAATGGGTTGCGCCGAGGTCGTGCAGTTGTTTGGCGGCAACTTCGACCATCTTGCCGCTGCCGATGAGCAGCACATGATGACCTTCGAGGCGGCCTAGGTGTTCGCGCACCAGCATCACCGCCGCATGACTGACACTCACAGGATGGCGGGCAATTTCCGTCTCGTGGCGGACACGGCGACCACATGCGACGGCAGCATCGAACAGGCGTGTGAGCATCTTTCCCGCTGTACCTGCTTCGCGAGCCAGTTGCCCCGCCTGCTTCACCTGCCCCAAAATCTGCTTCTCGCCAGGCACCAGCGATTCGAGTCCTGCGGCCACACGCAACAGATGGCGAACAGCGGCTTCTTCCACAAAGGCGCGTGTGGCTTCTACAAAATGTGCTCGCGGCAGGCGATGCCACGCCGAAAGAAACCCCAACGCGGCGGCTTCCAACGCACGCGCCTCATCGCCATACATCACGACTTCAACACGGTTGCAGGTGCTCAATAAAGCGGCTTCTTCGACCCCTGGCGAGGCGGCCAACGTTTGCAATGCCTGCGGAACCTCCGCTTCGCCAAACGCCAACCGCTCACGTATCTCAACGGGCGCTGTCGTGTGATCCAATCCTATCAAAAGCAGTGGCACGGGTCTCTCCTCCACGCACGTTTTGTCGAGGTTGAGATTTTCTCCCTGAAAAGTTATGCAAAATTACGCAAAACAACCATCTTCTTGCCCAAAACTGGGCGCGATTATACAGCGTGTCCCCAAACCGTCAACCATTGCTCCCCAGGTTTTCCTGCAATTTGTCATAGGCTGATTAGTGACAGATATCACAACCTTGTTTGTTCGACCAGCCGATGGGCTTTGGATCTACCGAACGTCTGGGGTGTAACATCCCCGACATGAACGCAAGGCGGCGCAAAGTGCTGTTTGCGGGGACATACGTCCAAACGCCGGCATGCGAGGAGATGTGGACGCCTGCCGCATGGGAAAACAGCGTAGAGGAACGACACGAAGGGTGAGTCCCCCCATGTCGAACGCGGAAGCAGGCCCTCCGATGACACAATCCCGCTTTTTCGATAGCAAAAGCGCCAAAAAAATCTGGTCAGACGTTCAATACATTGATACAGTTCACACCCCAAGCTCTTTCTGCGAGCCAAAGTCATCTGGGAATCGAGGAGGAATTTCTTTCATGCGCCTCTTACAGAAGAAAGTTTGCATACTTGGGTCATTTGCCGTCGGCAAAACCAGCCTTGTACGCCGTTTTACTGAAGGGCGCTTCGATGAAAAGTATCTGAGTACCATCGGTGTGCAAATTAGCCGTACATCGGTCACGATCGAAGGGAAAAGCATCAACCTCATTTTATGGGACCTGGCAGGCGATGAACCTTGCAACAGCCTATGTGAAAGATATCTGCAAGGGACAGCAGGCGTCATCATCGTATGTGATCTGACACGTCCCGACACACTCGCGGCTTGGCACAGCTACACCGAACGATTGCGTGAAGTCATCCCCTATGCCAAATTCGTCCTGGTCGCCAACAAGTCCGACCTGGTAGATGAACGCGCAATCGACAGTGCAGAACGAGAACAGATAGCGGCCACGTTGGGGTATCCTGTCTTCACCACCAGCGCCAAAACAGGTGAAAACGTCGATTTTATGTTTACTACACTGGCACGCGATCTCCTTTGCACCGCACCAGCAACGTTGTAATAGGAATCGTAACCTTGTTTGGATAGTGTATTCTTAGCCAGTACAACCCATTTCATCTTTGAATCTTGGTTAGGTGTGCATGAGCCAAACGTTCCACGCTTCGACACAGGCAATACAGATTTTGGAAACCATTTTGCGAAACAAGCGGGGAGCCTGCATCTGCCCCGATGCACATTTCGGGATCCGAGCCTGGTCTGACAATGTTTTCGCCGTTCTCCGCCCATCCACTCACCCCTCTTCCACTCACCGAACACGAACGCTGCCTTGTGCACGCCCAATTGCACACCACCCACCAAATGCTTTTGCATCTCGACGCCTTCACATCACGCATCCTCTCGATGGCAACGTACGATCTCCGTGCACGATTGAGTGTGATTTTTGCAGCAGCAACCAACGGCGCTGTATGTTCGAATGAACCGAACAGAGGAACAACATTTCCTGTATGTTTTCCATCAGCAGCATCGTAAAGGATTCTCTTATGACTGCACACGACACAAAACACGTCAAAACCAAAGTGCTCATTCTCGAAGATAATCCAACGCATCGAAAACTTCTCGAATGGTTTCTGGCGCAAGAGCCATTCGAAATCTTCACAACCGCCTCCGCCGAGGAGGCGTGGTCGATCTTGCAGACGGAACAACCACGCATTTTGATTGTCGATTGGCTTTTGGAGGATGGTGAAAGCGGATTGGAGTTCGTTCGCGCCATTCGAGAGCGCGCTCTTCCCTATTACACGTACATCATCATGGTCACAGCCAAAAAGAGCAAAGAAGAGCTCATCGAAGGGCTAGAATCTGGCGCAGATGATTTTATCAGCAAACCATTCGACGCTGATATTTTGCTTGCCCGCATTCACATCGGGCAGCGCATTGTCGAACTGGAAGAGTCTTTGCGGCAAAATATCGCCGAAATGGAACATCTCGCCGCGTATGATATGCTCACTGGGTTTCTCAATCGGCGTGCTGCGATTGAACGCATCGATGCCCTACTCGATCACGCTAGGCGTCAGCAATCGCCAGTCGGAATTTGCATGCTCGATATCGACCACTTCAAGCAGATCAACGATACCTTTGGGCATTTAGCGGGGGACGAGGCATTGCGGGTTGTCACCACTCGCCTGCGTGCCAATGTGCGCCCCTACGATATCATTGGGCGCTGGGGTGGAGAAGAGTTCATTGTGGTCCTCCCCGATACGCCTGCGGAGAAAGTTGCCGAGGTTGCGACTCGTCTGCTCAAGGTCGTTCGCGATACCCCAATTCCCGTGAGTGAGAAAACGAGTGTTCCACTCACGATAAGCATTGGAGCACTGGCGATTCAACATCCGCAAAAAACGCTCGATGCGTACATTGCGCTTGCAGATGCAGCCTTATACGAAGCCAAAGCCGCAGGGCGGAATCAGGTTGTTATGAAACGTCTCGACTCGTGACACATCACCCTTTTTCACGCCACCAATCACGAAACGATTGCGACGCCAGCGCTGGCAACGCCCGTTCGCCAGCTGGATGCCAACGACGCGGCAGGCGCAAGACGCCGTTACGCTCCCACGGACGCAGTCCCCACCACAAGAAACGCCGCCCCCACGCCAACAGGCGCGGATGTGCCAACACCCATGCCGCCAACCGCTCAGCGACACGTTCGTACCAGGGCAGCAACCGCTGCTCGACTTCGGCAGCACGCCATTCCAGCAACATGCGCGGAATGTCGATGCGTGCTGGGCAAACATCCAGGCATGCCCCGCACAAGGTACTGGCTTGCGGCAGAGCGCTCATTGTCTCGACGCCAAACAGCAACGGAGCCACAATGGTGCCAATGGGACCGCTGTACGGGTTGCCATACGCATGGCCACCAGCTTCGCGGTACACGGGACACACATTCAAACACGCACCACACCGAATGCATTGCAGCGCTTCTTCGAAGGGAGAGGTTAGTGCCCGACTGCGCCCGTTGTCCAAGATGATGATATGCACTTCACGCGGGCCATCGGGGTCGTGGGGGCGGGCTGGGCCGGTGATGACGCTGGTGTAGATACTCATCGGTTGTCCGGTTGCGCTGCGTGCCAACAATGCCAGCCAAGCGGCGGCATCCTGCCAAGTAGGGACGATTTTTTCGATCCCCATCACGGCAACATGCACGGGTGGCACGCTGGTCACCATGCGCCCGTTGCCTTCGTTGGTCACGAGGACAATGCTCCCCGTCTCGGCCACAGCCACGTTGACACCCGAGATACCAATCCCCGCTGCCAGGAATTTTTCGCGCAACAGGCGGCGCGCTTCTGCGGTGAGCATGGCAACATCGTCGGGCGGCAGAGGACGCCCCACTTCGCGGCTGAAGAGGTCGGCAACTTGTTCGCGGGTTTTGTGGATGGCAGGCCCAATGATGTGCGAAGGTGGTTCATTCGCCAGCTGAATGATCCACTCGCCCAGGTCGGTTTCAACGGGGCGAACGCCGGCCACTGCCAATGCCTGGTTCAGGTGGATTTCTTCGGTGGTCATGCTCTTGCTTTTGACGGCGAGGTGTGCCCCATGCTGTTTTGCCAGCGAGGTGATGAGCTGCGCGGCCTCTGCGGCCGTTTCGCACCAATGCACCTGTGCGCCCGCTGCCAACGCCTGACGCTCGAATGTTTCCAGATGCTCCGCGAGTTGCGCCAGCGTCGCGGCGCGTACCGCCTTGAAGTGATCGCGCAGCGCGTCGGCATCAGGGAGCTCTGTCAAAGCCTGCTCGCGCCCTGCACGGAACTTGGCGGTGGCACGCTCCAAGGCCCCTTGCATACGCTCGTCGGCGATGGCTTCGGCGGCTTTGCGGCGGAACTCGGCCATGGAAACCATCTCACGCCTCCAATGTAGCAGCCAAAAGCGGGGCAATGTGTGCTACACGCACACCATCACGCGCCAGCCCACGCATCTGCATCAGGCAGCCGGGGTCGGCAGTGGCGAGCACATCGGCCCCCGTTGCCTCTGCCTGCAACAGTTTTTCGGTCGTCATCGCATTCGAGACTTCGGGCATACGAATCGAAAATAGGCCACCAAAGCCACAACAGCGGTCGGGTTCTTGCATTTCGACGATTTCGTACCCTGCGCGACGCAACGCTTCGCGCGGCGGTTCGCGCAACATCAGCAGTCGGCACATGTGGCATGAGTCGTGGTAGGCGACACGCTGTCCGGTCAGGCGACGTGGTGGTTTCCAATCGAGCACGTCGATCAGGAACTCACTCAATTCGTAGGTCTTCGCCGCAAGCTCACGGGCACGGTGCGCCCAGCCAGGCCGATCGTCCAACAGGTGGGGGTATTCGACACGCAGCATGGTCGTGCACGAGCCGCTGGGCGCAACGACGGCGTCGAATCGCTCGAAGCATGCCACCGTTCGTTCGGCAAGGCGGCGTGCTTCGGGGCGAAAGCCACTGTTGAAGAAGGGTTGCCCGCAGCATGTCTGCTCTTCGGGAAAGACGACCTCGCACCCCGCAGCGCGCAAGAGGCGCACGGTTGCCACGCCAATGTCGGGCATGAATTGGTCGACCAGGCATGTGACAAAGAGTGCAATGCGTTTCATGGTAAAAAGAGATTGGAGATTAGAGATTGGGTTCGGTATCGCCATCTTTTTGGCGACGCGCTTCAGCTTCCATGCGTCGCTTCGTTTGCCGCATGAGCCGCAAACCGACGTAGAGTGGCAGGCCCACCAGGAAAATGGAAATGAGCGACAAAATGAGCACGTAGTTGGCGGGGTCGCCCAGGCCGGCCTCGATGAGCGCATTGGTACGCAAAAAGGCAGCACACCAACAAAGCGCGCCCAAAACGGCAATGCCGACCAGCCCACTTCCAATGTAGGCACTGGTCGGCATGCGTTGTTTCTTTTTGGGTGAGTGTGTTTCGGTCATGGTATCTTTCATAAAGGAATGGTTGCGCGTTGTAACAGAGTTTCAAGATCAATTTCACGCTCAGGTACAAGAACAGATGCAAACCTCACCGACTTGCCACAAAAAACGGTTTCTCGACCAGGTGCAAAAGATGGTGAGCGTCCTGAACGCCGCTTCACAAGAAAAAGCCCCCACACGCTATGCGTGTTCTCTGGCATCACGTCCAAGATGTCCTCATTCTCGCGCCAGCGTGCATGATGCAAATCTCCATGACTCAATAAGCCTACTTTACTGTCATGCATCAAAGGGGCAAAGTGCGTGATCCCCCTCTCCAATTGCTCACGCGCTTCGGACCAGCAATCTTTTGCACGGATTTTCATCTCAACGAAGCAAACATGTGTACGCCCCTGCGGTGTTCGCACGAGCAAAACACCATCAGGGCTCTTATCACCAGGCATAAAATGTTGCTGCGCATCGAAGCGATAGAAACAACATGCCCAGCCGTCTGGTACATCGAGGCGAATTTTTTGCCCAGATTGCCTATCCTTCAACAAAACTCCTCGAGGGCATTCATGGAGATACTGCATCGGACGACTCCGACTTCGACGTAAGCGCGAGAATGCGGTTCATTTCCGCACCCAAATCAGCATCCACAGCAGCGAGTTCTTCTTCGTGAATGAAATGTAATTCCTCATTAACCAATGAGCATACGCTCCCATCTTCCCGAAGGAGATAAGCACTCACCTTGTCAGGCGTGAGACGAATGTCTGGTGCCGGTACACCATCGGCCTCTCGATCACCCAATGCCGATGCGAGTAACAAGTTGTTGATCGCATACATAATCGTCAACGAGTGCGTCGTCACGACAACACGAAACCCCTTACGCACCAAATAAGCGAGCAAATACACCATATACACTTGCGCTTCGGGGTGCAAATGACTTTCGGGCTCTTCGACATAGAGAGTAAACGGTGTCCCGATCAGCCCATGATCTCGCCATATGGGTAAGACCTGCCCCAAGAGGACAAGTGAAAAATTCGCCTTCTGCCCCGATGAGGCCATATCGATGTCCATCTGTGTCGCATCATCGACACGCCACTTCCATGAATTTCCAAACCGATACGCTTCCCCATGCAGCACGGAACGACCTATACGACGAATCCATTCTGCATCAGAATGAGAACGAACCTCCTCCAGATCCATCCATTCCTTGATCGCTTCCAAACTATCGACAAAGAGCATCAACGTCATTGGAAGTGAAAGAATGTGCCAGGCATTTGGTTTCCCATGCGCATACACAATTCGTTCTGCAGGAACGAAGAGGGCATTTCCTTTCTGGGGGACTGCGGTTTTCGCATCGATGAAATGCTCTACCAAGTCGCGCATGTTTCGAGAAGGATACACTTGACGATGACGGCGATCCATACTCACCGTCAAGGGCGCATCCGTATAGGCTTGCCAACGATGTCCCTCCCAAACAACCTTGACACTGGGGTTTGCAAACGTAGCAAAGGCACGCGTAGGGCTGCGCACGCTATCTAGTGCTGCCCGGATGACTTTGGCGGCGGTCTCCTCCTGGCGAGCATGAACATATTTACTCAAAAAATCAAGGTTCTCGAAAAAGAACCCCAACTGCGCCACCAGCGACTTTCCCACGCCCTGCTTGCCAATGAGCACGGTAAAATCACGAAAGACAATGCCCTCTCGAGAGGCTTGCAAATTTCCCAGTCTTCCTTTCTCGATATACAAGGTAGGGGACGCTCTTTGCGCTTGCATGTATCCTCCTCACGGATAGATGTGGTCCAACATCCGCGGGAACGCAATCGTCTCACGCACGTGTGGCAGATTGCAGATCCAGGCCAGCGTACGCTCGACCCCCAATCCGAAGCCTGCATGTGGCACCGAGCCGTAGCGGCGCAGATCGATGTACCATTCGTACGCTTCGCGTGGTAGATTGTGTTCGCGTAGGCGCTGTTCGAGCAAATCTACCGATGCGATACGCTGCCCACCACCAATGATTTCGCCGTAGCCTTCGGGTGCCAGCAAGTCCACACTGCGGCAGACTTCGGGGCGGTCTGGCACTTCTTCCATGTAGAAGGCTTTGGCTTTTGTGGGATAATGGTAAACGAAGACAGGCTTCTCGAACTGGTTGCTGATCGTCGTTTCGTGCGGTGCCCCAAAGTCCTCACCCCATGGGAAATTCTCGAACCCGTTGGCGTGCAAAATCTCTACTGCCTCATCATACGAAATGCGTGGGAACGGCGGGGTAATCTTTTCCAGCACGCTCACATCCCGCTCCAACAGGTCTTCCAGTTCGCGGCGGTGCTTTTCGAGTACGGTTTGCACGACATACGAGACCATTTGCTCGCCAACATCCATCACATCTTCCAGTGTGGCGAACGCCATTTCCGGCTCCACCATCCAGAATTCGGTGAGATGACGGCGTGTTTTGGATTTTTCGGCGCGGAACGTTGGCCCAAAGCAATAGACTTTGCCCAATGCGAAAATGTTGGCTTCGTTGTACAACTGTCCACTCTGCGAGAGATAGGCAGGCTTGCCAAAATAATCGGTCTCGAACAGCGTGGTCGTCCCTTCGACGGCGGCCGGCGTCAGAATGGGCGTATCCACGTTGACGAAATCGTGGTTGTCCAGCCAATCACGAATGGCACGAATGACAGTCGCACGAATACGCAAAATCGCCGCCTGGCGTGGGGAACGAATCCACAAATGCCGGTTCGCCATCAAAAAGCCTACGCCATGCTCCTTGGGCTGGATGGGGTAATCGGGCTCGGCGTAGTGTACCACTTCGAGGTCGCGCACATCCAGTTCGTAGCCTCCGGGCGCCCGCTCATCGGCACGCACCGTCCCTGTCACGATGAGCGACGATTCTTGCGTCAGTTCGTCGGCAGCTTGCCACGCTTCGGGCGACACGTTCTTTTTGAACAGAACGGCCTGAATGACACCACTTCCATCACGCACGCGCAAGAACTTCAAACGGCCTTTGTCGGTGCGCAGATAGAGCCACCCCTTCAAGGTAACGGTTTCTCCTTCGTAGTTGCCAATATCACGAATGCGAACCCATTCAGCCACGGTTTCACTCCTTTGTGGTGGGATTTGGTTGCGGTGGTGTGGGGCGATTATAGCAAGGGTGCGCAGATGCGCGAATTGGTTTCGTTCCGCTCATGGGGACCGTTCAGCCGGGCGATAGACAATCGTTCCAATTCGTCGCTCTGCTGGAAAATAAGCCTTTTGGATAGCATCTAACATCTCCGGTGTCCAACGATTGCTTGGGTTCTCCCACCAACCATCCGAAATCAAGATGAGATCGAATTGTTGCGCTCGTATTGCAGTGAGGAATGGTCGCTGATCCCATATACCTTCTTCCGCCAAACGTGTATACTCGAACGGCTGAAAAACGATCTCTTTCTTGCAGACGACAAGAATACTCATCATCTCCTCAGCAATGACGGGTCCTGGCGTTGCACAAACCATTGCTTCCAGGTCACGCACGTCGCGCACCAACACTTGCTGAACCCACTCTGTTTCCCGCACAATTGCACTGTTCGCACGCCATGCCAATACCACAAACAAGAGTACCAAGCCCAGTGGTATCAGTCGCTCCCACGGCGACATCTCACGCCGCCAGCGTGCCATTCCGACACCCACTAATAAAATGCAGGCTGCTACAATCTCTAGCCAATAATTGACGTTGCTCCCCACTTTTGCTACCGTCAATGCCGAAAGGCTTGCCCCCATGAAATACCCTAGCAACAACCACGCTATCTTTTCTCGACGGCGTAGATGCTGCATCGCCTCCACGCATGCCACCACTGCTATTGGTGCTGCCGTCAATAAAAAGAGATAGGCCATGGCCAAGACCTGCCACCAGTTCAGCTGATTACGATTGGCAACAACCACATGCACCCAAAAACCCCCTTTCGTCCACCAAAGGGCGAAAGCAGTCAACGCACCAACCAGCAATCCCATGAGCCCCACAAACCGAGCAGCCCAACGCCATTCGTGCGCTGCCAGCCAGCAACAGACCGCCAGGGGCGCTGCGAGCAGGTACGACTGGCGGGTGAACGCTGCTGCCGTCAACAACAACGCCGCGCCGATGAGCCCCCACCATGTCCCTGGCCAACGTACCGCCCACCAGATTCCCCAAAGGCTCAACGCCAACGCGAGCATATCCACCCGCCCCAAGACCCCCCAATAAAAGGCAAAGGGAAATGCCACCAGAAGCATGGCTGCTATCGCGGCTGCTCGCCGTTCACCCGTCAGCGCCTGCACCAGTGCCCAGAGTGCCCCCATCGCTAGCACTGTCGCAACGACAGAGACCCAACGCCCCGTTTCGTAGGAAAAGCCTGCAATTGCCCCGACCATCGCCACGAGCGTCTGATAGAGTGGAGGGTAGTTGGTAATCGTGTAGGGTGGCTCGCTCAGAGAGGGGCGATAGAGTGGCTGCCCCTGCAACAACAGCCGCGCCTGGTGCAACAGCGGGCCCTCGCCGTAATCCAATGGCGCATACGTATGCAATGCCACCCAAGCATGCATGCCAAAAAGCACCACCATTGCCACAAGCAACATGACCAATAGTCGCCAGGCCCAGCGTTCCACATGCACTGTCATCGGCATCGTTCAACCTCCACGTGCCGCCCGCGCCTGGCGCACAATCTCCTCGATCTGCCCCAGGTGGTCGCTATCGTGCCAGAGCCCCACGACGAACGCCCCCAGCGCGTTCAACTCGCCCGCCATGTCGAAGGGCACATACGAGTTTTCCAGGTGGGGCGTATCCGGCCAGACATCCAGCGTCGCCAAGCGCATGCGGCGGCTCTCTTCCAACCGATGGCGGCATTGCGCGATGGTCTGCATCGTCTGCCAGGGCACTTCGTAGCGTGAACGGCCGTGGTAGGGCACACCACGGGCCAGCTCCGCCGCGATGAACGCTGCTTCTTCTGCCGAGGCTGTCGTGTGGACGATGACATGCCCCAACGTCCAGGCGGCTTCTTGCTCCTCTGGCGGCGCAAACGGGTCGAAGGCGTTTGGGTCGCGCGGGATAAACACCACATCTGCATCGGTGCAATCGGCAATCAATGCCAGCATGGTATCGATCATGCGGTTCGTCATCTCGCGCAGGTCGTCACGTGTCAAATCAGCGACACGTGCTGCCAACGTCTGTTCACCACGATCGACCGGCGCAAAAAATGCATCGAAGAATGCCCTGCTCATACACTCCCTCCTTTTATCCAATACCAGATCAGTGTTGGCACAGGGGGCCATTCGGCAAACCATCGTCAGGTTGATGTATGTGGTATCAGCCCAATACCAAAAGGGGCTTGCAACAGTGTGGCGCCTTGTCGCTCGCCATGAGCAGATACACGCATGCCTCCGATACGTTGCGCGATAGGTGCTTTTTGCTATCATTTCGATATCAAGTTTTTGTTCGATATCAGTAGGAGACGATCACAATGACGTTGCTAGCCTCGACACACATTGGCCCTGTGCATCTCATCGTGCGTGATCTCTCGCGTGCGCTTCATTTTTATAGCACCTTGCTTGGTTTTCGAGAACAACGACGCGAGGGACAAACGGCTGTGCTCACAAGCGGGAAAGGGCGCCCACCACGGCTCATTCTCACGGCGCGCGCCAACGCGCTTCCCAAACCACCCCGCACCACGGGGCTCTATCACGTTGCCATCCGTCTGCCCAATCGTCAAGAACTAGCACGACTCTTTGCGCGGCTGGTCGCACACGACTGGCGCTTTCACGGTTTTTCCGACCACAAGGTGAGCGAAGCGATTTACCTGCCCGATCCCGACGGCAATGGTCTGGAACTCTACCGCGACCGTCCACGTGAGACGTGGCCCTGGCAAGGGGGACAGATTGCCATGCGCACCGACCCGCTGGACGTGAACGCCCTTCTACGCGAAGCGAGCGCTGACACACGGCCCTGGACGGGCATTCATCCGGACACAGACATCGGGCATGTGCACCTGCACGTGCGTGATCTCGATGAAGCCGAAGCCTTTTACAGTGGCGTGCTCGGGCTCGATTGCACGCAACGCGACTACCCAGGTGCACGCTTTTTTGCCGCAGGCGGTTACCATCACCACGTCGGCACCAACATTTGGGCGGGGCAGGGCGCACCGCCGCCTCCACCCGACGCTGTGGGGCTGCGCTTCTTCACACTGGTCGTTCCCGATGCGCGAGCCGTTGCGGCCCTGATCACCCGCGCCGAAGCGGCAGGCGTACTCGAAACACGACTCAACGCACACACCGCTTTCCTATGCGATCCATCTGGCAACCGCGTTCTGGTTACCACAGACGAACATGCCGTGGTGTAAATCGATTACGTGCGCTTTTTCTCCTCATATTTTGTGGGGCATGTTTCGCCAAAGGGAAGGATATATCCCCCGCCGACGTCGTCATCAGCGATGCTTGCAATTCGCCCGCGTCCTAGCCAGGTGCGGACGTGGGCCGAGTGTCCACCCACTGCGGATGGAAGGGGCGAGGCGAGGCGTTTGCGTTGACACTCGCTCAGTGTAGCAGCGTATCCAGGTGGTGGAGGCGGTACTGGGAGGGAGACTGGTACTCGTTGAGTGTTTCTAGCGCGCGCTGTGTAGTGTTGTACGTTCAACAGTTTCTTCGCGGAATACTCTTCCATCGGGCTTGTCGGAACCGGTCGTCAACCGTCACCACAAGGCGACGCAAGGCAGTTATATCGAAGCACCAGGGAGATCAGGGGCAACGCCCTCTCCTCACAGCCCGTCGAGCGGACTGCGAACGGCATAGGGTCCCCGATTCATGACGTGGGTGTAAATCATAGTGGTCTTCACGTCCTTGTGGCCCAAGAGTTCCTGGACAGTGCGGATATCGTAGCCAGCTTCCAGAAGATGCGTAGCGAAGGAATGGCGGAAAGTGTGGGGCGTCACTCGCTTGGAGATACCGGCCAGCTGCGCAGCTCGGCGCACGGCTCGTTGCACCACACTTTCGTGCAGATGGTGGCGGCGAAGAGCACCGGTGCGGGGGTCGCGACTGAGTTTGCTAGCAGGGAAGACATATTGCCAAATCCATTCCCTGTGCGCGTTTGGGGACTTCCGCTCCAGAGCGTGGGGCAAATAAACACACCCGTATCCGCGATCGAGGTCTCGTGCGTGGATGATTTTTACCCGTCTCAAGTGTTCTTGGAAGGTTGGAATGAGGCATTCAGGCAGAATCGTTACTCTATCCTTGGCGCCTTTTCCATCCCGAACGATGATCTGGCGCTGCTCGAAATCTACATCTTTGACCCGCAAGCGAAGCGCTTCCAGAAGTCGCAGCCCACTCCCATAGAGAATCTGGACGACCAGTTTGGGTACTCCATGCATGGCATCGAGAACCTGCTGGGCCTCTTTGCGAGTCAGGACGGTGGGCAAACGCTTCGGCCGTTTGGCACGCAGGAAGTCCAGGGAAACCTCTAGAGGCTGGTGTAGCACCTCGCGATAGAGGAACAGGATGGCCTGCAGTGCCTGATTTTGTGTGGAAGCAGCGACATTCGAATCCACAGCGAGATATGTGAGAAAAGCCTCCACCTCTGACGGGCCCATCTCTTTCGGGTGACGTTTGTTGTGAAAGAGGATAAAACGCTTGATCCAGGAGACATAAGCCTCTTCCGTGCGGATAGAGTATCCCTTGCGTCGGATCACGTGACGCACTTGTTCGAGGAATTTGGAACGGCGCTGTGGGCGTGACATGGGCCTTGACAGATAACGTGTCATTTGGTATAACGCAAGTAAATCATGAGAATAAGTTTCTCAACTATAAAGCTGCATATTTTTCCTGTCAAGGAGGATATGCAGCCAAAGCGTTGGCGAACTCCCAAAACGCGGCCAAAACGCCGGATATGCATCCTCATCAAGGGATTAGGCTGCCATTCGGCCGCGTTGGAGGGGAATTAGGATGCAGGAATGAAGGATAATTAATAGTTAGCCCGCCTATTGCAATGGTGCACCTGGTTATCCATTGCAGGGAGAAGCGAATGTGGAAAAAGCGCGTTAAACAGATATTGCTTTACTTGATTCTTGCTACGCCTGTCATCTGGCTTGCTGGTGGTATCATTCTTTATTTCCAAGGGACTGTTAGCACAGCGAACTGGCGAAGCATATTTCTTTTGCAGAACAGTCCTTTTTGGTCTGTGTTGCTGTTGGTTTTAGTGGGTGTAATCTATTGGATGTCCGCAAATCGTCATTGGCTCAAGGTGTTCAAGTGGTTTGAAAGGTTCAAAACACTCAATCGCATAACGCAGACCACTATTCTCCTCTCCACAATTTTCTACATTAGTCTGCTTGTTACCACCTTACTGTTTCCACGTTTGACGGGTTATACCTTCCAAAGTGATTGGTCATTACTGCTGGTAGCAACCGTACCGTTATTAGCCCTTGTCATACTTTTATTAATTGAACGGGCCACATCAGTCAAGGCAAAATTCGCAGGCATTGAAATTGAGTTTCAGCGAACAATTACCATACCTATAAGCCAGACAGTGACGTTGGAAAGAGATCTTATCGCAAAGGGATATACTTACGAAATACGCCGTATCGTTGAAGAAATCCAAGCCAGACGAGAATCTCCACACATTCTTATTGTTCGGATTGGCAGGCGGCGCGGCCAAATGCGAGTTGAGTTTCTAGCACTACGTGACTACGTATATGAGTTAAGCAGAATCGCTCCAATTGAGTACATTGTCTTTATTGATGAAGATGACAGGTATCTTGGATTCATGACAGTCGAGCAATTCAAAGCAAAGTATCCCAAATTTGGCGTTGAGATATTGTTTGAAGACTTCGAGAGAGACAAACGCGCCTATCGTTGGTGGGAGAGGTTCTTCCGTGTGCCATTTCCTGAAGTGCGCGAAGCGTTGCAACGCGTGCGGCATGAGTTAGTATTACCATTATGGGACCCCCAGCGAACCCGTCAAGAGATAACAGAGCACGACTTACCCCGACTTGGCGCGACACAGCTGTATCTCCAGAAGCCAACAGTTGTTGAAGCATATCGGAGAATGGTTGAAAATAGAGTTCCAGGGATTCCAGTTGTTGATGAGAGAGGGAAGTTCTTGGGAGTTGCCACTAAAGACAGGGTAATTCAAGAAGTGATATTACAACTACTTGAAAAATGACAATGGCGGGCTAACACCCGCTGCAGCCGACCCGCCTCCACTGGCGCTCCGGCGGGCGGCTGAGCTTCTCCGTTAGGAGGATAACCATGCAATTCACCGTTTGTGTACTACATGTCCCCAACATGGACAAGGCACTCACCTTCTATCGTGACACCCTGGGGCTGCCCGTGCGGTATGCTTCGGAGGCTTATGTGGAATTCGACCTTGCTCCGGCCACGCTGGCTTTGCACCACACCGAACACTCCGAAGAAGGCACTCGCGGGGTTGGGCTCTTTCTTGTGGTGGATAATGTAGACGCCCTTGCGGCCAAATTACAGGAAAAGGGGTTGAGCGCTATCCAGCCCTTGGCCGACCAGGATTTCGGCTATCGCACGGTCATGTACATGGATCCATTTGGCAATCGCGTGGAACTGGCTACGCCTCTCCCACAAAGACCATGAGCGAGATGGTGAAAATCCTCGACGTCTCCAGAGAAAAAATTCTTCAGTGGTTGCCTGCTATCTTGGACATCTATGCCCTGGTGCACGGTTTGGATGCCCAGGCGATAGCAGAGCGAGCGGAGATCATGCGGCGTCACTTTGGCCGGAGAGGCTACCGTGGGTTCATCGCCCTGGATGCCGGCCGCCTGATAGGCTTTACATACGGCTACACCGGCGATCCAAGGCAATATTGGTACGACAAGGTCTGGGCCGCCATGACACCAGCCCAGCGAATGGCGTGGATGGAGCCTGAACATTTTGAGTTTGTGGAGCTTGCCGTGCACCCGCAATGGCAGCGACGGGGCATTGGCGGCCGTCTCCACGACCTACTCTTGGAGGGGCGTCCCGAACCTACGGCGTTGTTGACGGTTCGAGCCGACAATGCGCCGGCCTTGCACTTATACCGAAAACGTGGCTGGCAGGTTGTGCTGGACGACTTTCGTTTCGCGCCCAACGGCGTGCCGTATCTGGTGATGGGGAAACGTCTTTCCTCCTAACCCTGCGTTCAGCGGACGCGGCTTTGCCGCGCGCGAACGTGGGCGGATTTTCGGCCCAAAATCGTTCGTCGGCCAGGGGCCATGGACGGCGACGCCGCTACCGCTGAGCCACACGTTAGGCAGCGTTAGATAGTAATGACCGAGGTTGTGTTATGCTAATGAGAGAACAGGTGCTGGCGTTGCTTCGGGAAGCATATCCCTACCTGGCGGCCGAATATGGTATCAGGAAAGTAGGGATTTTTGGCTCCTATGCCAAAGGGATCCCCAATGAGGCAAGTGATGTAGATATTATTGTAGAATTCGAGCGTCCTATCGGGTTCAAGTTCATTGAGTTGGTCGAATATCTTGAGTACCTGTTAGGGAAAAAGGTCGATGTGCTTACCCCTGCCGCCTTGCAGGGGATTCGAGTGCCTTGTGTTGCTCAGGACATTCGGGAGAACATTGTCTATGTCTGAGCGAACGGATAGAAAGT
Source organism: Ardenticatena sp. (assembly GCA_015487975.1). Classification (GTDB taxonomy): domain Bacteria; phylum Chloroflexota; class Anaerolineae; order Ardenticatenales; family Ardenticatenaceae; genus Ardenticatena. Next base: position 866 of record WFOS01000010.1, on the reverse strand, counting down.
TTCTGAGCGACATACAAGAAGCCATCCGCCGGATAGAAGTGTACACAGCAGGAATGACGTATCAAGCCTTCCTGGAAGATACGAAAACGCAGGATGCCGTCATTCGCAATCTCGAGATTATTGGCGAGGCCACCAAGAACCTGTCCAAGGCGCTGCGAGAGAAACATCCCCATATCCCATGGAAGGGTATGGCCGGGGTTCGGGATAGGCTGATCCATCACTACTTCGGTCTCAACCTTGACATTGTGTGGCAGATTGTAACAGATGAATTGCCAGGAGTGGCTTCACAACTGGAGAACATTCTTCGGAAAGAAGACGATGCCTAACACCCGCTGCAGCCGACCCGCCTCCGCTCGCGCTCCAGCGGGCGGCTGAGCTGGGCCGTTGGGCAGGCCTCTTTCTGGCTCCGTAGGAGTGTTAAATAGGTGTAGTACACTTTACCAGTCTCGGCAAGTCACCCGGTGCTGTCACAAGTGGATTGGCCTATCTGAAACACGAAGTTGGCCCGTCGTTTGAAGATGGTGACATAGTTGAAGCGGTTGTTATTTTTACATCCTAGGAGTTACGCAGTTGGTTGAAGGACAAGGGTAGGATGGGCTAAATAATGACGGATAGCCTCCCGAATAATGGCATGTTTGGCCTCGAACCAGGAGATACCGTGTCGCAAACGGGCGACTTCCAAGCGCAGAAAAGCGCGAATCGCCAGTCCAATGTGATTTCGCTGGGCTACGACCACCCCGTTCGATGCCCGTGAACTGCTTCAGCCCTTGATGATACACCTCAATCTGCCAGGCATGCAGGGCATACTCGGCGACCTCCTCGACGCTCATATCCAGGCGGCTGGTGGCCCAGTATTCCTCGCGACC
>WFOS01000009.1 GCA_015487975.1 Ardenticatena sp. | reverse complement strand
CCTGCCAGGTGCGTCGCTCCTTGAACGTCAGGCGTGCGTGCCTCTCGAGGTCAGGCGGGGTGCTTCCGTATCCCTCGCTGCGCTGGCGCCGTCGGTCTGGAAACAGACGGGTGAATGGACGCCAAGATGCTCTCAGCGCTTCCTGTGTGGCTTGTGCCACTTTTTCGCTTGTTTGCAGCGATCTGAGGAATCACCAGACCATGCCCAGACTCATCGCCCCTGTGATACCTCGGCGAACATCACCGGATCTCGCGCTGCAACAACGCCCGTCCACGCCGACGCTCTGCCCCCAACAGTTCCAGGAAACGGCGATGCAACCGCGTCCGCTCGGCAACGGGGTCACGCCCTTCGAGAGGAATGCGTCCTGCCGCCATCACGCTATGTCCCCCCGCAGAGCCACGAGTTCCCACCGCACGGCGTACCAGTTGCCCCGCCCGCAGCTCAGGGGATGAGGTGCGAATCGAGATGGCCAATGTTTCGTTGAATTGCCCAATCACAATCGACCAGTTGATACCTTCCAACCGCAAGAACATGTCGGCCAATTCAGCAATGATGTCTGGGCGGTGCACGATATGGACATCTACGATGATGATATCACCATACACTGTGGCGCTGTGCAGAGCATCCGCCAGCACCTGAAAATACCGTCGTGGCAAGGGTGCTCGCTCGATTTGCGCCACAATGCGCTGGTCAACGTGCTGGTGCAGATGCAGGTACATCTCCGCGTCAGCCTGTGTTGCCCCGCGTGCCAGCCCCAGCGTGTCGGTCTTGATGCCGTAGAAAAGCGCGGTTGCAACCCGATGCTCCCACGCAATCCCTGCCTGTTTCAGATACTCCGCGACAATCGTAGACGTGGCCCCATACGAAGGGCGCACGTCATACACGGGCACGGCGCTGGTCAGGCGTACACGTGGATGATGATCGACCACGACATCGGGCAATACATCTTCATCTGTAAGATTGTTCCCCACCCCGGGCTGGCAATCCACCAACACAATACCATCATACGCGGCCAGGTCTTCCCGTTCCAGACGTTTCATGCGCAACCGGAGCGCCCGCACCATCGCCTGATTCTCGGCGCGCCCCAGCACGCCGCCATACCCAATGCTCACCCGCTGCCCCTTTTGGCGAAACTGACGTAAGAGCACAGCCATCCCGAACGCAGCTCCAATCGCGTCGGGGTCGGGGTCGTTGTGTGTGAGCACCAGCCAGTGCTGCTTTTCACGAAACCGTGCGACAAGGGCCTCGATCTGCTTTGGTAGGGTGGACATCTCGACTCTCCGTGTTCTCGATGCATTGTGCCCTCATTCTATCATGCGATAAAAGGACCACAAGAGTGTGCTCCGCAGTCACTTGCAGAAAACTTGTCAATGTCGAAAGTGGTTCTACTATCCCACCAGCCAAAGAGAGAGAAAGCCATGGTATCCCAACGTCTCACTCGCCAACTCATCGGCATTGCATTCTATGCCTGCGTGCTCACCCTGCTTGTCATTGGTGCACGCGCCACCTGGCACGCCACCGAAGAACGCTGGCGTGGCGTGGTGCGCGGCACTCCCCCCGCGCTCCGTCCTGATGACCACGCCAGCACCCCCTGGGGCACAACCACCGCCCTGCATACCCTTCCGTTGGATGCGATTCCTGCCGCACTCGACGACCTGCAACAAATGGGCATCGGCTGGATTCGGCAACCTATGCCCTGGGCACTGGTCGAACCACAACCAGGTGTCTTCAACTGGGAACCGTGGGATACCATCGTCGAATCGGCTCAGGCGCGTGGTCTTGCCGTGTTGTTCGTGCTGCACGAAGCCCCCCATTGGGCACGCCCATCTGCTCCCGACTGGCCAACCGCGCCACCCGATGAGCCTGCTCAATTCGCCACCTTCGCACGTACGGTTGCCGCCCGCTATGCCGACGCACCTGTGGCGTTCCAAATCTGGGACCAACCCAACGTGCGGCCCCATTGGGGCGATGCATTCATCGACCCTACTGCCTACACGCATCTGCTCACGACAACCGCCGCCGCTATCCGCGACGCCAACCCATTCGCCACCATTGTGCTTGCTGCGCTCGCCCCCAATGGCGAACCGGGCGGCTACAACATGAGCGAAGTACGCTTCCTCGAAGGCGTCTATGCCGCCAATGGCGCCAATGCGTTCGACGTGGTTGCGCTCAAAGCCTACGGCTTCTGGACAGGTCCCGAAGACCGCCGTGTGGACGAAAGCATACTCAACTGGTCGCGCATGGTACTGGTGCGTGAAACGATGGAAGCACACGGCGACACGGCAACGCCCGTCTGGTTCGTCGAGGGGGGGTGGGCGTCGCTGCCCGACACCTGGCAAGGGCAACCACCCCCCTGGGGCAGCGACACACCTGCCGTGCAAAGCGACCGTCTGCGCCGCGCCATCGCTCGCACTCGCCTCGAATGGCCCTGGGTGCAGCGCTTTGGGCTCTTCTTCTACCAACCGGACGCCCCGCCCGACGACCCCGTATGGGGTCTGGCGCTCCGCAGCCCCACTGGTGCCCCTACGCCCCTTGGTCTCGCCTGGGCAGATGTGATCGCCAAAAACAACCACCTTACCCCGGGACGTTGGGTTCCTGGGCGTTGGCCGCTCCCGCGACCCGAAGCGAATACGCTCACGTTTTCAGCCCGTGGCTCGCACCTGCTGGGGGTTTGGGGCAGCCCACCCACACAAACCCTCTCCATCGAAACCGACACCATCCACGCCACTCGCACACTGGATGCGGGGATTCACCCTCTTACCAGACTCGACCCCGACACGCCGCACACCGTGCGCCTCAGCGGCGGGTTGCCCACCACGCTCATCGTCACCTACACCCCACCGGTCTGGCGGTGGTGGCTGGCAACAGCCCTGGCTGCCTTGCTTGCCCTGGGTGTAGGGCTACGCCTGACAGCGCTGCTCTTGGCTCTTCCCTGGGCACACTGGCAAAAACGCTACCATGCCCTGCCTGAACGTGCGCAAGTTGCCATCTTCGGTCTGGTATTGGGCGCATTCTGGCTTTTGCCTGCGCACCCTGTGCTCAGTGCCATCGGCTACGCTGTCGTCTGGCTCTTTGTCTGGGCACGCCCCGACCTGGCGCTGACAGCCACCTTGCTCACGTTGCCGTTTTTCTTGTGGGGGAAAGCCTTCGGCATGCTGCGCTTTTCGATCCCCGAACTGCTGACCGTGGCCGTTGGCTCTGTCTGGCTGTTGCAAAGCGTGCGCCGATGTGCTGCCCAGGGCAAACCGTGGGAAGAATGGCTCGCACTGCTCTTCCGACCTCGTGATGCACTGGACTGGTCGGTGCTGGCGTTCGTTCTTCTCGGCACACTCTCGGTCGCATGGGCGCAAAACATCGGTGCTGCAACGAACGAGTGGCGTATCGTCGTTGTCGAGCCCGCTCTCTTCTACTGGGTGGTACGCCGCATGGGGCTTTCGCGGAAAGAAATCGCGCGGCTGGCCGATGCCCTGGTGCTCGGTGGTGTTCTGGTGGCGCTCTACGCCCTTGGGCAAGCTGTGCAAGGCGACGTTGTGGCGGCAGAAGGGGTTTGGCGTGTGCGTGGCCCATATGGGTCGCCCAACAATCTTTCGCTCTACCTGGGGCGTGTGGTTGTTTTCGTGCTGGGGATGCTGGTCGTGGAGTATCACCACCGCCGTAACGAAGCAGGGATGTTGCGGCAACGCCGCTGGTGGTACGCTATCGCTCTTGTTCCGCTGGTGGCAGCACTTTTCCTGACCTTCTCACGCGGCGCCTGGCTGCTGGGCGTTCCTGCCGCGCTCCTCTTTCTTGCCATTGCCTCGGGCAGGCGTGCGCGCATGGTGGCACTGGTGGGCATTGGTGTTGCTCTGCTCGCCATCCTTCCATTTGCGGATACCCCCCGCATTCGGAGCGCGTTCGATTTTTCGCAAGGCACATGGTACATGCGCCGCCTGCTCTGGCGAGCCAGCCTTGATATGCTCCGCGACTACTGGCTCAGTGGCATCGGGCTGGACAATTTCCTCTACGTCTATCCCGACTACCGCTACAAAGCTGCCTGGCGTGAACCGAACCTCAGCCATCCGCACAACATCCTTCTCCATTGGTGGCTTGCGTTGGGAATCATGGGCGTGGTTGTGCTGGTGTGGCAACAAATTGCCTTCTGGCGCAAAGCCTGGCATGCCAGACGCACTGTTCAGCCTTTCGAGCAAGCCTTGGTGTGGGGATGTGCTGCCATCATGGTGGATACGCTCACGCACGGCTTGATCGACAATTCTTACTTTCTGGTGGACCTGGCGTTCGTTTGGATGTGGGCACTCGCCATTGTGGGGTGGGTCAGTGAGCAAGAGTGACGTTTCCAGGGAATGTGCGGTGGCATCTCGGGCTGGTCAATACCATTACACACGCCCCACACCCTTCAAGCAGGGTCGCAACATCACAAGAGGGGGCGACCACATTCATCCTATCGAACAGGCAAGGACGCAGATCACCACATCTGCTTGCTGGAACACACGTTGTGCAAAGCGTTTGTCGTCATCGCATCTTTTGCGTAAATTGTGAGCCATCAACAGTCAGATAGGACGTCATAGGTCTGCGGCCTGCGCCCGCGCCAAGGTGATTTGCGCCCTCTGTTCAAGAGCGTGGCTCCTCGATGGAAGGTTGATCGCGTATGTCTCGGTACTTCGCCCTGATACTGCTTTTCGTGTTGCTCACAACATGTCAGGTCCCCGCTGCAACGAATGGGACACCAGAGAAGACGATCTACTTGCCAGTGGTGAATGCCCCTGCGCCTCATCGTTGGTGGCAACCACCACCTGGGACAACGTGGCAATGGCAACTCGATGGCGAGCTCGATCTTTCCTTCGATGTCGAGATGTACGATATTGACCTCTTCGAGACCGATACCACTACGGTTGCCACGCTGCACGCAGAAGGACGAGCGGTCGTCTGTTACCTCAACGCGGGCGCTTGGGAAGCGTGGCGGCCGGATGCTGATCGATTTCCTGCTGAAGTTTTGGGGAATGCATATGAGGGATGGCCAGGGGAACGCTGGCTGGATATTCGCCGGCTCGATCTGCTCGCGCCAATTATGCAAGCACGCCTCGATCTGTGCCGCGACAAAGGATTCGACGCCGTCGAACCGGACAACATCGATGGGTATACGAATGAAACGGGCTTCCCGCTCACATACGCCGACCAAATTGCGTATAACCGATGGCTGGCAACCGAGGCACATGCACGAGGGCTTTCCATTGGGCTGAAGAACGACCCAGAGCAGGTGATCGACCTGCTCGACGATTTTGATTGGGCGTTGGTGGAATCATGCTTTGCCCAAGAGTGGTGTGAGATGGTCTCTCCATTCATTGCACAGGGGAAAGCCGTCTTTGCAGCAGAGTACACTGACACAGGCGTTTCGCTCGATGAGATTTGCCCCCAGGCCGAACGCCTTCGATTCAGCGTCATCCTCAAACATCGCAACCTCGATGCGTATCGCGATACGTGCCCATAGCATCACTGGCATCGATAGAGGAAGAGATGCAATGGGGTGGGATTCGTCTCGATAGAGCAGCAATGCCATATCCCCAACACCCTAGCCGAAACGCTCGAGGGTTTTCAAGCGCATCGAGTCGAATAAGGCTCCTGTAATTCTCTTACACCTCCTTCCAACACAAAAGGCGCGGTATGAATCCGCGCCATATTCAGTCGACCTCGGACATGACGACACACTTCAACAGCCAGACCAAAGGGAAAACACGATCGCGAAACAAGGGAAGAGCAGAGCCAATCGAAAAATACGCTTACGACGATCTCTCTCTTCCGTGGGCGCTCGTCGAGATAATCGCCAAAGTGCGAAGAGCAAAACAAGGATACCAAGCACGTTGAGAAATAGACCTATGTAGTACAAAGGCGAGCAAGTGGACATTGTCTCTCACCCTCTCGACGCTTGATTGTCATCCAACCCGACACGTTATTGATGCCATACATACAGCGGTCGCATAGACCAACCAAATTGCACATAGATGCCATGATGTCCACCGCGCTCATCAAGCGCCCCTATATTGCCAACACCGATCGTCACAAGCCCTGCTGCCACAGTACACGGAAGTGGATAGGCTGGTACACAAAGCGTTGCTAGCCCAACGCCCGAAGTGAGCGCCTCCTTGATAAAATGCGTCTGGCAATCATCGAAGTAGTACCGTGGCCCCATCCATGTGATTGCAACACCCGAGCGCCCAGCACACTGCACATGGCTCTGTGGTGTAAGGCCTGAAACGACTTCTCGGCCGAATACATTGTGCGTCCCATCGACCAGACGGACATCCGTTACGTCCAACGCACCACGTCGTAGCTGCCTATTGGTCTCCTCCATCGCTGTTTCGAAAACCTGATACCACGCCTCGGAAATACCGATCTCTGCTCCTGTTTGGGCGTTCACATGCAGCAAACCATCTTGCCCAACGAAAAGATATTTCTCGAACCGACGTGCCGCCGCAGCAAAATCTTGAAATACCTGCACATCTGAATCTTTCTCCACCGGGGGAGCAGATTTTTCACCAACCAACACACCCGTATCAGCAGAAGCCGATGATGAGGGGAACAGGAAGAGCACGGCAAGCATCAAGCAACCAATCACACGAGCCACAAGTGAGTGAGTGAGTGAGTGAGTAAACGGTGCATCGTTCTATCCTCCTTTTTAGTTGAGTTATCAAACACTCACAGCCACAAGTATAGCAACTTGAAACGCGTTTGTATAGGTACACGTGTACTCAATTCATGAGTACATTTGTACTCATTGCTTTTTGCGAATTCTAACTTTTCGAGATGATGCAATGTAGTAGGTGTATTCTCCTGCTGTCATACGATTCATGCATGTCTTGTCTATGGTTCCTCTCGAACGAGATACCAGCATCAGGATACCAGATGCCAGATGCCAGATCGCTCAAAGCGAAAAGACGCGGCATTACACCGCGTCTTGTCATTTTCATGGCTGCATACCTCGACGAAACACTTCTCAATTCACAGCCGAGTAGGCCCCTTTCATCCCATCTTCTTTCAACAAAATCGCCTTTCCACTATGGAAATCATCCATTCACGACACTCGTTTCACCGGCAAGTGCTTTGATCACACTCACCAACGGAAGCCAAAAGAGAATGACTGGAAAAGCGATGCCCCATATCACGAACAAAACAAGCGACGAATCGCCCGTCCCGAGTTGGAACCACATCAAGAGGGTCACAATCGATGCGACAACGCCACAAAAGAGACCAACTTCCCACCTTTTCCAGAACCCGTAAAGGGCAAAAAGGATCCCCCACAAGATCATCACCAAGAGCAACACTTCTCCTCCTATGTCCTCCAGATGACGTGGCGATTGCAAGAGCATCAAATCGCCAGACCTATACCACGAGATGAAAACACTCCCCCATATCCCGGCCATGAATACACCGTACAATATGGTCATAATCCTGAGCAACTTCGTGCTTTCCATATCGAACCTCCAACTGATTATTTTCGTGTGAACACGTGAGCAGATACCTCTATTTTTTCTCGTTAACTTGGGCAAAGCGGGGATGCATCCCAGCTAGCGCAGCGGCTCGTCAGGCCAAGAAAATTCCTTCGAGTCGGGCGCACATGTATTCACCCATCGAGGACACTGTTTCATCGCGTGGCAAGCGACAGCGTTATAACACACATCGAACGAGTCAGCATTATGGAACATCGCCGTTGCACTATCCTGCAATCGTTCCGTTGGGTCCGTCACATGCATACGTATCCCCAAAAGGCGGGCCCGCTCATCTTCCTCACGCGCGATCATCTTTTGAACCTCTTCGAGCGGATAGACGGTCAGGAGGAAACTGTACTTCCACCACAATGTTTGCCATTCCGCATCCTGCATCACTTCTGGTGGAAGTGTGGTCTCGAGTGGTTCTTGGGATGATGGACCACTATCAGCAAAGACGGAAGAAAGTGGAAGCAAACACATCAACATGACACCAGCGATCGAACGAAAGGCAAGTTGAGTGAGTGAGTGAGTGAGTGAAACGACGCATATGTGTATCCTCCATAGGTTGATTGATAGAGCATGCAAACACTCACAGGGGACAGTATAACAAGCACAACACCGCTTGTATAGGTACACGTGTACTCAATTCATGAGTACATTCGTACTCATTGTGGTTTGGGTATTCTACCTATTTTGCAATCACCTTGCAGCCAACGCTCATTTCCTCGCTTTCCCACGCCTCCACACAAAAGACGCGGCGTTGTGCCGCGTCTTGTTGCTCTTTTCTTCTCGATCACCTTCCTGCATCGCCGTGATGCCTTATCGGGTAGCACCGCTGGGGTTCCAAGCCAGACCATGAGGTGGCCTCGTCTCTACCCCCAGATAGATAAGCTGACGTGTCGTCAAGTCGTAAATGAACACGCCTTGACCTTGTGCATTTTCGTTCAACAGTGCGAAGCGTTTTCCATCCGGCGCCCACGCTTGCTCGCTTGCGAGAACACCAAGCGGACCCAAATACACCTTTTCAGCAGATGTACCTTGCACTTCGATCAATGTCACACCAGCCATACCAGAATTGCCAATCAGTCGCAAACCATTCGGTGCCCACTGTAAACGCGAATCTGGGGAAGGTTTGCTCAAAGTGAGCGTCGATGTTTGCCCCTCTGCAAGAATCTTCAGCTCGTGTGGCTCATCTCCGCCGGGTCCGAATGGTGCATAGGCCAGCCACTGACCATCACGCGTCAGGGCAAACCCATTATATGGCCAAACAGCGTCAGACACGATTGTTTCCGCCTCTCCGCTCACAATATCGAAACGCACGATGCCCGCGACTTCGCCGAGAGATTTTCGTTTCAGAAAGGCGATATACTGCTCATCTATCCATTTGGGCGCGACCGGCAGCCAATCGACTGTATTGCCATAGATATCGATCGCTCTGGGAATGAAAGCGTCTGTCTCGAATACGCGAACCGAACGGTCTTCTATGTTCAACACGAAAAGGCGTGCATTGGCATCCATAAAAGCCAACTGTTTTCCATCAGGAGACCAAACAGGTTGACTATAAATTTCTATCTGGTTCACCAAAGGTTCGATGATACCACTTTCCAAATCAGCTATCATTACCCAGGAAAATGGACATGGGCTCAAGCGCATGTAAGAGAGAAAAGCAATGTAACGACCATCTGGTGACCATGTAAAATCTCCATCGAGACCAGCATGTAACCGAACTGTCTGGCGAGTATTGGGGTCGATCAGCCAAAAGCCATCTTGTGAATAGGCAATCATGTTCCTTGCATCGAGAGGCGTGAAATGAGTTAGTTCCGGAGATGCAATCATCGGTGGAGGACAAACAGCACGTTCGGGCTTTTCGCTGCGTGTCTCGGCTCCGAGAGATGTTGTATCGGAAACAGACGCGGTGGATTCAGGAGGAACAGCAGAGGATGACGCAGATGTCGATGCACAGCCGACCAGGAAAACGACAAGGATGGCATACACCAGATAGCCCCTCGGATAATCGGTCAAAAGCCGAAGGCATTTTGGCACTTTGTCTCCTCCCTTCGATTCTCATTCGTTTCATGGTCATGATTGCTGCACTTTCCCTTTCGTCGCCCATAGAGCACATCACCAAACATCGAGAAAGCCCCCTACAATCGCCGGTTCAGATGGCAATTGTAGGGGTTTTTGGTTCCTCACACTTGTCACCCTGGCGACGATCAACGATGCATTTCACCACATTTTCCATGCCCAGATGGGTATCGATGATTTTCATCGAATACGTGTATTGGGCTCAGGTTCACAGATTCCGACGCGTTGCGGGTATGGAAGTGCAAATGTGGCCCTGTCGTATTTCCTGTGTTGCCTGAAGATGCGATACGCCCTGTCGTTCCCACATACTGCCCTGGGCTTACAGCGAAACTTCGAAGATGAGCGTAATACGATGTATAGACACGCGAGTAAATACGATCGGTACTTATTTTGATGAGATTGCCATACCCATCAGCATTCCACCCGGCAAAATCCCCCCATCCAAGATGAGCAGCATAGACCGGCGTCCCCTCAGGCAAGGCTATGTCTGTTGCAAAATACGCGTGCCCTGTATGAGCCCGTGAGCCACAATTGACAGGGTACGTCTTTCCAGGCGGGGTAGGGACGCGCCAAGTACTCGGTGCCTCGATGGACATCGTGCTCATCGTTGGCGCAGTAGAAGGAATATCATCCTCTACTCGGCGAGGCAAAGGCTGGAAAGAAGTCCCAAAGGCTTCTCGCAATGTCGTAGGCGTATTCTCATGTAACGAGAACGAACGAACCATACGCCAAAAGATCGTCGTCGATGATTCGTCTTCGGTATTCGTCCAAACAAACCAGATGGTTTTTCCATATGCTATGTTGACGAACTGAAAAACCCCCAATGGAGACCGTCTTTTGACATAAACGGCTGGCATGTCGTGAAGCGTGAATGCACGTATTTCCTCGATATCGACTTCGCTTGGAGAGAACACACTACTGGTTTTCAGATATTCCTTTACCCAGGAGACGAGGTCTTGTTCGGTATCACGTTCTATCGTGTGCAATCCTATGACGATTTGTGTTGGTACGATTCCCTGTTGGGAAGATTGCGGTAACTCAAATACCAACACTTCACCGTATCCTGCTGCCTTGTCCTTGCGAGAAAGAATTTTCCAGTTGGAGGGGTATTCGACCGAAAAATCATAGCGAGCATCGTGGTAAGTCGCCCAATGATTTGAGTACCGTGTAGCTGAATCTTCATTCCAAACACCTGTATCCGCCGAAGCAGATGACGAAGGGAACACGAAGAGCACGGCAAGTATCAAACCGACGACGAAACGAACTACGAGTGAGTGAGTAAAACGACGCATATGTGTATCCTCCACAGGTCGATTGATAGAATATGCAAACACTCACAGGGGACAGTATAACAAGCACAACACCGCTTGTATAGGTACACGTGTACTCAATTCATGAGTACATTCGTACTCATTGTAGTTTGTGTATTCTACCTAAACACATACCATCGAACAGCAATACGCCCGTCTACGCTTTTCTCCGCTTTTGACTTTCAACTCCTTCTCCCCCAAGATCTCCCTGACCATTGGTGCAACGTGCCTTGCATGGCAGATGTTTACCACTGCGAGCAAATCACCCTCGACGTCTTGGATGAGATGAGCGCATCCGGGCGATTTTCTCGACCATTTCTCGTCCACCTCGCACTTGCTCAATCCTTTCCCACCCTTACAATGCCAGCACCATCCACCAATCAGTGCACGTGCAAGGAGGAGCCTCATGCGCTTCCCCGAATACGACCAACTCGACGCTCTTGCCCTCGCCGACCTCGTCCATCGTGGCGAACTCACCCCCCTCGAACTCGTCGATGCGGCCATCGAGCGTATCGAAGCCCGCAACCCCGCCCTCAATGCCGTGGTGCATACCATGTTCGAGCGTGCCCGTGAAACAGCCCAAAAGCCACTGCCCGACGGGCCATTCAAGGGTGTGCCCTTCTTGCTCAAAGACCTCATGTCGCTGTACGCTGGTGAACCGCTTACCTATGGCTCGCGTTTCTTGAAGGACTGGCGCCCCACGATCGATAGCGAGATCGTCAAGCGCTACCGTGCTGCTGGGGTGATCGTGCTCGGCAAAACCAACACCCCCGAACTCGGGCTTGTGCCCTACACAGAACCAGAACTCTTTGGCCCAACCCGCAACCCTTGGGACCTCACACGCACACCAGGGGGAAGTAGTGGGGGCTCTGGCGCAGCCGTTGCCGCCCGCATGGTGCCTATGGCAGGTGGCGGCGACGGTGGTGGCTCCATTCGCATCCCAGCCTCCTGTTGCGGCCTCTTCGGGCTGAAACCAACGCGCGGCCGCACGCCTCTTGGGCCGCTCATCGGCGAATCGTGGGAAGGCTTCAACATCGAGCACGTCATCACCCGCTCCGTGCGCGACAGCGCCGCCATGCTAGACGCCATCTCAGGGCCTGACGTGGGTGCTCCCTACGACGCGCCACCACCAGAACGCCCCTTCTTGGACGAAGTTGGCCGCGATCCAGGGCGCCTGCGTATCGCCATCACCACCACGCCCTTCATGGGACACACCGTCCACGAAGATTGCAAACGTGCCGTTGCCGAAACTGCTCGCCTGCTCGAAGACTTGGGGCACATCGTCGAAGAAGCCCCCCCTCAGGTGGATGGCGAAGCGCTTTCGATCGCCTTCCTGACCATGCTCACTGGGCAAGTCGCTGCCGATATTCAAGACCTCGCTGCGCTCTCGGGGCGCACCCCACGCCGTGACGCATTCGAGATTGCCACATGGACGCTGGGCTTGCTGGGACGTGCCGTCGATGCCGAAGAATACGTGCGCGCGGTGCGTTTCATGCAAACAACAGCGCGGCGTGTAGGCGCATTCTTCCAGCAGTACGATATTCTCGTCACGCCTACACTCGCCCAACCACCCGTCCCAATCGGCTCGCTGCAACCCACGCCCCTGGAAAAAGCGCTCATGAACGTCGCCAGCCGCCTGCATCTGGTCGGCCTGCTGAAAAAAGTCGGCATGGTCGAACAAGTTGCCGCCAAAACGTTCGACTTCATTCCCTACACGCCACTCTTCAACATCACCGGCCAACCCGCCATGTCGGTTCCGCTGTACTGGAACGCCGACAACCTGCCCATCGGCGTCCAATTCGCGGGGCGCTTTGCCGACGAAGCCACGCTCTTCCGCCTAGCAAGCCAACTGGAACAGGCACGCCCCTGGCACAACACATTGCCCCCGCTGGTTGTCTCCTCCACCAACTAGCCTCACACATGCAGAAAAAAAACCGCCTCCCGGCACTGGGAGGCGGTTGGCATTCGGCAGTCTGTTTGCTCAGACTTCCTGTGCGATCGGTTCCATCACCCACAAGCCATACTCCACACTGTCGGCAAGCGCCTGCCATGATGCTTCGATGATGTTACCCGAGCACCCCACCGTCGTCCATAGGCGACGACCACACCGCGTATCGATCAGGACGCGTGTGGTCGCAGCCGTGCCATTGTTGCCATCGAGAATGCGCACTTTGTAGTCGCTCAACTCGAACGAATCCACCTGCGGATAGAAGGGGCGCAGTGCCTTGCGTAACGCTGCATCCAGCGCATTGACGGGGCCATTGCCTTCGGCCGCTGTGTGCACCACTTCATCGCCAACGCGCACCTTCACACTCGCTTCAGCAAGCAAGCCACGCCCTTCGCGGTTTTCCACGACCGTGAAGAAATCGACCAGCTCGAAGGGGGGCGTGTAATCGGGCATAGAGCGACGCACCAAAAGCGCCACCGACGCTTCGGCTGATTCGAACGAAAAACCTTGCGCTTCCAATTCCTTGATACGGCGCACAATACGGCGAGCGTGTTCTTTGTCGAGCGTTTCGGGCAATCCCAATTCGCCTGCTTTGTAGAGGATGTTGCCCTTGCCTGCCAGTTCCGAAACAAGCACGCGCGTGCGATTGCCCACCAGTTCGGGTTCGATGTGCTGATAGCTTTCGCGGCATTTGACAGTCGCATCGGCATGCAAGCCTGCCTTGTGCGCAAAAGCGCTCTGCCCAACGTAGGGCTGGTGCGTGTCATGCGCGAGGTTGCAAATTTCGGCCACCGTGCGTGATACATCGGTGAGGCGGCGCAGTTGGTCGTCGCTCACGCAGGCAATGCCCATTTTGAGTTTCAGGTTGGCAATCGTGGAAATCAAGTTGCAATTGCCCACACGTTCGCCATAGCCATTGATGGTGCCCTGCACATGTGTTGCGCCAGCACGCACTGCCGCCAGCGCGTTCGCCACGCCGACATCGGCGTCGTTATGCGTGTGAATGCCCACACGCACCGGCATCGTATCGACGATAGCCCGCGTTATGTCGGCAATGTCCCACGGCATCGTGCCGCCGTTCGTGTCGCACAGCACCACCGTTTCCGCACCATTTTCTGCCGCTGCCTGCAACGTTGCCAGAGCATAGGCGGGGTCGGCACGGTAGCCATCGAAAAAGTGTTCAGCGTCGTAAATCACGCGCCGACCATGCGCCACCAGGTAGCGCACGGTCTCGCCAATCATGCGCAAGTTTTCTTCGAGCGAAACCCGCAGAACTTCGTGTACATGGAGCGTCCACGTCTTCCCCACAATGGTAACCACCTCGGTTTCGGCATCGAGCAAGGCTTGCAAGTTGGGGTCATCTTCGGGCGCCAGGCCAGCCCGCCCCGTGTAGCTGAACGCGCAGACCTTAGCCGTGCGCAAAGGCAATTCACGCACGCGGCGAAAGTATTCGGCATCCTTGGGGTTGGAACCAGGCCAGCCCCCCTCGATGTAGTGGACGCCCAAATCGTCGAGCAAACGGGTAATGCGCAGTTTATCATCCACCGAAAGCGAGATACCTTCTCGCTGTGTTCCATCACGTAGCGTCGTGTCATACAGTTCGATCAACATAATCGCGCTCCTGCATCGTTGGAGATTGGTACACAGCACAACAGTTGGCATTCACGTGCCCAATCTCAGGTTCACCAGCAAGCCTTTCATGCAGAAGGCGTCGTTGCCTGTTCCAAAAGGCGTGCGACGACCGCCGCCCCCATCTCACTGGTCGAGACGGGTTCCTCACCATCGCGGGCGATGTCTGCTGTGCGATACCCTTCAGCAAGCACTTGCGCCACCGCCGCTTCGACCGCATCGGCTTCGCGCGGCAAGTTGAGCGAATGGCGCAGCAGCATCGCCGCACTGAGAATGGTCGCCAGCGGGTTGGCAATGTTCTGTCCTGCAATGTCGGGTGCCGATCCGTGAATGGGCTCATACACTCCACGCGTGCCTTCGCCAAGCGAGGCACTTGGCAACAGTCCAAGCGAGCCACTCAGCATCGAGGCTTCATCGGTGACGATGTCGCCGAACATGTTGCCTGTGACCATCACGTCGAAATCGCGCGGGCGACGCAACAAGTGCATGGTGGCTGCATCGATGAGCATGTGTTCCAATGCCACATCGGGAAACTCGTCACGTATGACCCGCGTGGTCACCTGTCGCCAAAGCCGCGACGATGCCAGCACATTGGCCTTGTCCAGGCTGGTCAGCCGCCCGCGGCGCTGACGCGCCAGCGCTGCTGCCAGGCGCACAATACGCTCGATCTCGGGCGTGGTGTAGAGCATCGTATCGTAGGCAACGCCGTTGGTTGGTTCCAGCCGCGGGCCAAAGTAAATGCCACCGGTGAGCTCGCGGACGACCAGGATATCCGTCCCCTCCACAATCTCGGGACGCAATGGCGACGCATCGAGCAGTTGTGGGAAGAGTTTGACTGGGCGCAGGTTGGCGAACAATCCCAACTCCTTGCGCAAACGCAAAAGTCCCTGTTCGGGGCGCACCGGGGCTTCGGGCGGCCACTTGGGACCACCCACAGCCCCGAGCAGAACCGCATCGGCATGGCGGCAGGCATCGAGGGTTTCGTCGGGGAGTGGCGAGCCAGTGGCGTCAATCGCCACGCCGCCTGCCAGGTGTTCTTCAAATCGAAAGGTGTGGCCAAACGTGTCGGCCACGGCCTGCAACACACGCACGGCTTCGCGTGTCACTTCGGGGCCAATGCCATCACCAGGTAGAATGACAATCGTTGCGTTCATGGTTCGTTGCTCTTTGTGTGAGTGATTGGTGGTGAGAGATTGGAGATGAGAGGAAGAGCGACGTTGCTCGTTTTTCTCTACCTCCAATCTCGAGCTCGCGCCAATCCGACACGGTGGGGGCGATGGAGTATGCAACTCATCAGCCACCCTTTCCACAGGTTTTCCACATGGAATACGATGTTGTCAACAATCGTTCACAACGTTATCCACAATGTGTGTACAACGGCATGCTCACCCGTAATAGGCTTGCAACATATCGGCGGCGTAGGTCTCGTCGTTCGGCTTCTTCGGTTCGGTCTTCGGGGTTTTCACGTCGGTTTTTTGTGCTGCCATCGGTTCACTCCTTTCGGCATACAACTCGGCTCGTCAGGTACGGCTTGGGTCCGGCAAATGGGGAACGCCCCCACCGTGTCGGCCATGGCTCAGGAAGCCGCGCTTTCACGCGCTTTCAGATATTCGAGATAGCCACCAGCTTCGCGCACTTTGAGCGCAAATTCCGGCAGTGGCGCAAACGTGAGCGTTTGCCCAGTACGGCTGTTGGTGAGTGTGCCAGCACGCAAATCCACCACAGCTTCGTCGCCGGTTTCGAATGCTTCGGCTGCCCCAGGCACTTCGAGCGCCAAAAAGCCATTGTTGATCGCATTGCGATAGAAAATGTTGGCGTAATTATCGGCAATCACCAGCGCCACGCCCGCCGCCCGCAGCGCCCAAACGGCATGTTCGCGGCTACTTCCAGTGCCAAAGTTCTTCCCTGCAATCAGAATATCGCCCGACTGCACCTTCTTCGGAAAGTCGGGGTCCAGATCTTCCATGGCGTGCAACCCCAGGTATTCGGGGTCGTCGCTGGTCAGGTAGCGTGCCGGAATGATCTCGTCGGTGTTGATGTGGTCGCGGCGATAGACATGCACACGGCCACGGATCGTCGTGCTCATCGGTGCTTGCCTCCTCATGCGCTCAGTTGCGTTGCGGTTTCGGTCAGGAATTCGCGCGGGTCGGTAATTGCACCCGCCACGGCACTGGCCGCGACAACCGCCGGACTTGCCAAGTAAATCTGCGCCGACGGGTGCCCCATGCGCCCAGTGAAGTTGCGGTTGGTGGACGAGATACAGACGTCATCAGGGCCGAGGACGCCCGTGTGCATCCCAAGGCAGGCCCCACACGAGGGGTACGAAACCGTGGCACCTGCTTCGACGAAGATTTCGAGCAAACCTTCGCGCAATGCCTGCTTGTAAATGGCCTGCGTGGCAGGCACAACGATCATGCGCACATGGTCAGCCACACGCCGTCCGCGCAAAATGCTCGCAGCAATGCGTAAGTCACTGATACGGCCATTCGTGCAACTGCCCAGGTACGCTTGGTCGATACGAATGCCTTGCGCCTCGGCGATCGGATGCCCATTGCCAGGCCGGTTGGGGAAGGCAACCACCGGCTCCAACTCACTCAGGTTCACTTCGATGCGTTCCGCGTAGCGAGCGTCCGGGTCGGGCTGGAAGATGCACCAGCGTTCTTCGGGCGTCCCTTTTTCGCGCAGGTAGGCTTGCGTCACGTCGTCGGCGGCGATGATGCCCGTCATGCCACCGGCTTCGACCGCCATGTTCGTCAGCGTGAAGCGTTCCTCCATGGAGAGCGTTGCCATGCCAGGGCCACCCCACTCCATGGCCATGGAACGGGCACCGTCGTCACCAATGCGGCGAATGACTTCGAGGATGATATCCTTGGCATAGACGCCGGGGCGCAACTGCCCCACGAGGTCGATGCGCAACGTTTCGGGCACTTTCAGCCAGAAGGTGCCGGCATAAATCGCGCCGGCCAGGTCGGTCGAACCGACACCCGTTGCGAACATTCCCAACGCGCCAGCATTGGGCGTGTGCGAGTCGCCCGACACGACCACTTCGCCCGGCGCGGGCAGCCCACTCGCCTCGAAGACCGTGTGCGCGATCCCCCCGCGCCCCACATCGTACCAGTGTTCGATGCCATGCTTCTGCACCCACGTTTTCAGGCGCTGGTAGAGCCGTGCCGAAGCAATATCCTTGGCGGGCACCGTGTGGTCGGGCACAGCCACCACCCGCGCTGGATTCCAGACACGGTCCATACCGCGTTGTTCGAGCATACGGATGGCAACTGGCGTGGTGATCTCATGCGCCAGCACCCAATCGACGGGGACTTCAAGCAGTTCGCCAGGGCGCACCACGTCGCGCCCAACTTTGGCAGCCAAAATCTTTTCGGCCAGAGTCATTGGTTGCGTCATCGGTTCGTTCCCTCTCATTCGTTGGTTCAAGCGGTTGGTTCTTCGGCCTTTATGACAACTTCGGCTTGGGCATCGCTTTGCGCTGCCAGCAGCTTGTTGAGTGCCTGCACATAGGCTTTGGCGCTCGCAACGATGATGTCGGTATCCACGCCCCGCCCGATGTAGACACTGCTCCGCGAACCCGTTTGCGGGTTGACACGTTCGCTGCCCTCACCGCCACGGATGCGCACCGTCACATCGCCCACGGCATCGATACCTTCGGTCACGCTTTGGACACTGTATTCGAGCAGGTTGTTGGGCACGCGCACAATCTCACGGATGGCGCGGTAGCACGCATCCACAGGGCCTGTGCCAATGGCAGTGGCCGTCTCTTCCTGCCCCTGCTCGTCGCGCAGGGTGACGGTGGCGGTGGGAATGTTGGAATTCCCCGCCAGCACCTGCACACGCACCAGATGCCAGGTTTCTTTGGGCTGGTAAAGTTGGTCGCCCACCAGCGCCATGATGTCGGCATCGGTCACGTACTTCTTCTTGTCGGCAAGCGCCTTGAAGCGGCGGAAGGCTTCGTTCAGCTGCGCTTTGTTCAAATGGAAGCCCAGTTGTTCCAGGCGCACACGGAAGGCATGACGCCCACTATGCTTCCCCAGCACCAGGCGGCTTTCGGGCACGCCCACGGTTGCAGCGTCCATGATTTCGTAGGTACGCTTGTGCTTCAACATGCCATCCTGGTGGATGCCCGCTTCGTGGGCAAAGGCATTCGCCCCCACGATGGCCTTGTTCGGCTGAACCACGATGCCCGTATAACGACTGACCATGTCGCTGGTGTGGTAGATTTCTTGCGTGACGATGTTGGTGCGCAGGTTGAAGAAATCGCGGCGAACGTAGAGCGCCATCACCACTTCTTCCAGCGAGCAGTTGCCGGCACGCTCGCCAATGCCATTGATGGTGCATTCGACCTGGCGCGCCCCAGCGCGGACACCAGCCAGGGCGTTGGCAACTGCAAGCCCCAGATCGTTGTGGGTGTGAACGGAGATGATGACTTCGCCCCGCTCGACTTTGGGTTGGAGGCCAGGTGTCTGTTCGATGATGCCAGCAATCAAGGCACCAAACTCTTCGGGCACGGTGTAGCCGACCGTGTCGGGGATGTTGAGCGTCGTCGCACCAGCTTCGACGGCAGCTGCCAGCACATCGTAGAGGAAGCGCGGGTCGCTCCTTCCAGCATCTTCGGGCGAAAACTCCACGTCGTCGCAAAATTGCTTGGCAAAGGCCACCATTTCGCGTGTGGCGGCGATGACTTCTTCGCGCGTCATGCGCAGTTTGTACTGCAAGTGGATGTCGCTGGTGGCGATGAAGGTGTGGATGCGCGGCTTCGCGGCATGGCGCACGGCTTCCCACGCTTTGGTGATGTCGTCGCGGTTGGCACGCGCCAGCCCAGCAATGATGGGACCGTCAGGCGTACCGACGGTGCGGGCAATGGCAGCCACGGCTTCCAAATCGCCAGGAGATGCGGCGGGGAAACCGGCTTCGATGATGTCCACATTCAGCCGCGCCAGCTGTTTGGCAATTTCGATTTTCTCGTGTGTGTGCAACGTTGCACCCGGTGATTGCTCGCCATCGCGCAAAGTCGTGTCGAAAATGCGGACAATGTCAGATTCGATCGAAACAGTCGGTTGCTGGCTCATGGGGTTGTGCTCCTTTCCTATTCAGGTTGGTTTCGGATGAACATGCGTGCTGCCAATGACCGCAAAGGCCGGAAAGGTCATCTTCGCGCATGGCACCACCCCCTTTCGCCAGTCTGTTGCTCCATGACGTGCTGCATGACGTGGCTCCTTGTTCCACAGTGTCCTTACAAGCCCTTCACCGAGCGCACAGGCACGTTGTAGGGCATTGGATTGCGCGTCTCTTTGAGCAATCGGCGCAAGACACCCGGCGATGTGGTAATGGGTGTATCGAGTTCCTGCTCCACGCGCTCGATGATGGTGCGCATCATCTTCACCGCTTCGACGGGGTAGCGTCCGGTTGCCGTTTCACCGGAGAGCATCACGGCGGTCGTCCCATCCATCACCGCGTTCGCCACGTCGCTTACTTCGGCGCGTGTTGGGCGTGGGTGCTCTTCCATGCTCGCGAGCATCTGTGTCGCTGTGATGACAGGTTTGCCGACGCGATTGCACCGCCGAATGATGCGCTTCTGTACGATCGGCACGTCTTCGGGGGGCAATTCCAGCCCCAGGTCGCCACGCGCGACCATCACACCATCGGCAGCGGCGATGATGTCGTCCAGATGCGCCACGGCTTCGCGCGTTTCGATTTTGGCCATCAGGCGTGGGGGGCGCGTTCCCTGACACAGGGTGGTCAACGCGGCACGTGCCTGCTCGATGTCGTGTGCCGAGCGCACGAACGAGAGGGCAATCCACTCTACCCCCAACGTCACGGCAAAGGCCATGTCGCGCATGTCTTTGGCGCTGAGCGCACCACCATGCTGCTGAGCGCGTCCGGGTGGCAAGGTCAAGCCCTTGTGTGAAGAGAGGTGGCCGCCGGTGCGTACACGGCAGACCACCCGTTCCTGGTCGCACGCTTCCACGGTCAACGCGATGAGGCCATCGTCCAGCAGCAGGGTATCGCCCGGCGCAACGTCGAGGCTGACACCAGGGACAGGTATGTCGCATGGCACATGGTCGGCATGCGCCGACAAGACGACTTCTTGCCCCGGCTGCAAATCGAGCCCTCGCCCAACATCACCGATGCGTACTTTTGCCCCTTGCAAGTCGGCCAGCACGAGCACACGCCGCCCTTCGGCGCGGGCAGCTGCACGGAGACGCGCGGCCATTTCGGCGTGTGTCTCGTGCGTGCCGTGCGAGAAGTTGAGGCGCGCCACGTCCATGCCGGCGGCCACCATGCGGCGTAGTGTCTCATGCGTCCAGCAGGCGGGTCCAATCGTGGCAACGATTTGCGTATGGCGTGGAGCCCTCATCGCGTTTTCCTCTTTCCGTGTTGATTTCATTGTTCTTCGGTTTCAGGCAATGGTTCTGGTTCGATTTCCACCGGCTTGACGAAAGGCATCAAACGACGCAAACGACGCCCAACTTCCTCGATAGGATGGCGCTGTTCTTCGGCACGGCGCTTGTAGAAGGTGGGACGACCTTGCGCGTTTTCTTCGATCCACTGCTCGGCAAAGGCACCACTTTGAATGTCCGCCAACAATTGCTTCATCGCAGCGCGGCTCTGCTCGTTGATGACGCGCTTGCCAGCATGGTAATCGCCATATTCGGCAGTATCGCTGACCGAGTAGCGCATGTAGGAAAGGCCGCCCTGGTAGAACAAGTCCACGATGAGTTTGAGTTCGTGCAGACACTCGAAGTAGGCCACTTCGGGCTGATAGCCAGCCTCGACCAATGTTTCGAATCCAGCTTTGATGAGTTCGGCCACACCGCCACAGAGCACGGCTTGCTCGCCAAAGAGGTCGGTCTCGGTTTCTTCGGCGAATGTGGTTTCGATGACGCCTGCCCGCGTACAGCCAATGGCTTTGGCATAGGCCAAGGCATCTTCTTTGGCATGCCCTGTCGCATCCTGATAGACCGCCATCAGCGCCGGTGTTCCCACGCCTTCCACGTAGAGTTCGCGCACACGATGGCCGGGGGCTTTGGGGGCGACCATGCTCACGTCCACACCTTCGGGCGGCACGATTTGCCCATAGCGAATGTTGAAGCCATGCGCGAACATGAGCGTATTGCCCGGCTGCAAATGGGGCTTGATGTCGCGCTGGTAGACGGCGGGTTGCTTCGTGTCGGGGATGAGCACCATCACGATGTCGGCTTCGGCAACGGCTTGTGCCACTGGCAGCACACGCAAGCCATCGGCTTCGGCCTTCTGCCAACTGCGGCTGCCTTCGTACAGCCCCACACGAACGTCCACACCGCTATCGCGCAGGTTGAGGGCGTGCGCGTGCCCCTGGCTCCCATAGCCCAGAACCGCGACTTTGCGGCCTTCCAGACGTTCGATGTCGGCGTCCTGGTCGTAGTAGATCGTTGCCATTGCGGATGTCCTCCTCAGTTGGTTTGTTTTTTTACAGAACACCGGGCTGGTAGGCTGGCTCGCTCGAACCACGTGCCATTGCCACCAAACCAGTGCGCATCATTTCCAAAATGCCATAGGGGCGCAGCCCTTCGATGAAGGATTGCACCTCATCTTCTTCGCCGGTGAGTTCCAACACCATGCTGTCGGGTGAAATATCAGCGACCTTGGCCTGAAAAGCTTCTGCCAGGCGCAACAAGTCGGCGTGGGTCTCACTGTCCGATTGCACCTTGACCAGCACCAGATCGCGGCGTACAGCAGGGCGGTGCGTGAGATCTTCGACATCGATCACATTGATGAGTTTGAGCAGGTTGCGCTGCACCATCGAGGCGTCGGTTTTGGACGCATCCACCACAATCGTCATGCGCGAAACGGCGGGGTCTTCGGTTTCACCCACTGTCAGGCTGATGATGTTGAAATTGCGGCGGCGAAAGAGGCTCGCCACACGGTTCAGCACACCAGGCTTGTTTTCGACACGAGCGACGAGAACGTGTTTCATGAGTGTACCTCCATGCGTTCATCCGCCAGCGGACGGCGAATCATGTCGTGCAGATCGGCACCAGATGGTACCATGGGGTAGACCATCTCTTCACGTTCGACTACGAAATCGATCAAGGCGGGGCCATCCACGGCGCGGGCGGCTTCGATGGCCGGCAAGACACCTTCGCGGCGATCGACGCGGAACGCGGGAATACCAAACGCCTCGGCCAGTTTGACGAAATCGGGGTTGACCAGCGGGGTGGCGTTGTAGCGCCGACCGTAGAAGATTTCCTGCCACTGGCGTACCATGCCCAGGTAGCCATTGTTGATGATCGCGATGCGCACGCGGCGGTTTTCTTGCACAGCGGTTGCCAGTTCACACATCGTCATCTGGAAGCCACCATCGCCAACGACCGCCCAGATTTCTTCATCGGGGCGAGCGAACGAGGCGCCGATGGCGGCGGGCAACGCAAAGCCCATCGTCCCCAGACCACCGCTGGTGATGAGCGAGAAGGGGCGTTCGTGGTGGTAGTACTGCGCTTCCCACATTTGGTGCTGCCCCACGTCCGTCACCACCGTGGCTTGTCCTTGGGTTGCTTTCCAGAGGTCGTGGATGACATGCACTGCCCAAAGCGCATCGCCACTGTCCGCATTCAGAATGTCGCGGCGGCGGGTATCTTCGCGCCACTCGTCGATGCGTGCCAACCACGCTGAGCGGTCACGTGGTTCCACATGGGGCAGCAGGTGTTGCAACACCTCGCGCAGATCGCCGATGATGCCCACATCCACTTTGACGTTCTTGTTCAGTTCGGTGGGGTCGATTTCGATGTGAATTTTGCGCGCTTTGGGGGCATACGTCTTGACGTTGCCCGTCACACGGTCGTCGAACCGCATACCAAACGCCAGCAACAAATCGGCTTCTTGGATAGCCTGGTTGACGTAGGCTTCGCCGTGCATCCCCATCATTCCCAGGCAAAGCGGGTGCGAGGCGGGGAAGTTCCCCAATCCAAGCAAGGTTTGCGCCACCGGGATTTGGGCTTTTTCGGCGAATTCGCGCAGCTCGCGCATGGCATTGCTCATCAGCACCCCATGCCCGGCCAGGATGACAGGGCGTTCCGCAGCATTGATGAGTTTGATGGCCTGCTCGAACTGTTCCGGCGGGATGACCGTTTCAGGGCGATAGCCCGGCAGACGAATTTGGTTTTCGTCCGGGAAGACGAATTCAGTGGTCGCGTTTTGCACGTTTTTGGGAATATCGATCAGAACAGGGCCAGGACGACCAGAACGAGCAATGTGGAACGCTTCGCGGATGATGTAAGCGAGGTCGCGCACGTCAGTCACGAGGTAATTGTGCTTGGTGATGGGGAGTGTCACGCCGGTCACGTCGGTTTCCTGGAAGGCGTCGGTTCCGATAGCGGACGTGGGCACTTGCCCGGTGATACAGACGATGGGCACCGAATCCATCATAGCGGTCGCGAGGCCAGTGACCATGTTGGTAGCCCCAGGGCCGCTGGTTGCCATGGCCACGCCCACTTTGCCACTGGCGCGTGCGTAGCCATCTGCCGCGTGGGTGGCACCTTGTTCATGACGTACCAGCACGTGATGAACTTGCGGATACTTGCTCAATGCATCGTAGGTCGGCAAAATCGCGCCCCCCGGATAGCCAAAGACCACTTCGACACCTTCACGGATGAGACACTCCCAAATGATTTCTGCGCCTGTCAGTTGCATACCATCTACTCCTTCTTCACGTTGGTGAACCAAACGAAAACGCCCGCCAACTCGCATCCCTCCGTGGGGATGCTGTGGCGGGCATCGACGCCCTTTGCAAAATGACTTCACAAACAATCAGGGCCTCCCGCGTTGGGAGGCCCTGTCGTGACCTTGTACGTGTGTGCCGCTACACTTTGGTGCTCGCGGCCTTCCCAACGCGGGCTGGCTCCTTGCCAATAATAATGACAAGGAGCGAAAGAAGGACGACAAGCACCAGGTTGAGAAGGGCGAGCGACACCAGCATACGAATGGCTCCTGCTCCGATTTTCGTTTCGTTGCGAGCACTATACCAAAAAGCACGAACCGATGTCAAGGGGGTATTGTGCCAAATGGCACGAAGACTACCCGCATGGGTAGTGGGGGCTTCTTTTCTGCTCCACATGCTTTTGCTGCATGGTGCTCCGCCATTCGCGCCTCTGACGTGATTCGATACAATGCGCCCGCAATCCCGAACACGAAGGAGCCCACGCCATGCCAGGCTGGCACCGAATTCAAGCGTATATCGCGCGCGTCCCAATGTGGGTGTGGTGGACATGCGTGCTGGTTCTTCCAGCGATGCTCGGGCTTGCCATCCCCGGCATTGGGAAGACGCATGATGGCGCCTTTCATGCCTATCGTCTGTTGGCGCTACGCGAGGCGATCCGAGACGGCGTGTGGTATCCACGCCTCTTTCCGGAATTTGCTTTCGGCTATGGATTCCCGGTGCTACATTATTACGCCCCACTGGCATACTACGTCGGGCTTCTGCCGATGCTGGCCGGACGAGGGGCCGCCTTGGCGCTTGATTTTTCGTTTGCCTTGTCGCTCCTCTGCGCGGCGCTGAGTATGGGATGGCTCACGTGGCGGCTTTGGCGCCAATCCACCGCAGCAGTCCTGGCGGCGCTCACCTACACCTACCTGCCCTATCATCTGGCGGATGTCTATCAGCGTGGGGCATTGGCGGAAGCGTGGGCATTCGTCTGGTGGCCATTGCTGTTGGGAGCGGTGTGGGAATACCGCGTCGGTTTACTCACATTCGCCACGGCCGGACTCTTGTTGTCGCACAATCTCTCGGTGCTGCTCATCTTGCCGGTTGTAGCGCTCTGGATGTTGGCGCTTGTTCCACGCGAGGGGAAGGCTGTATGGCGACGATGGCTCACGCTCGTTGGGGCAGCGGCGATGGGCAGCGGCGTAGCCGCCTTCTACTGGATACCCGCATTGTTCACCATGCCGTGGGTGCGAGTTGGGCATGAAAAGGGCATTGTCGATCCAACGGACTTTTTGGCACCGTTGTCGCAACTCACGCAATTGGAACCCAAACTGTTTCTCGAAGGGATCTTCTATCATCCGGCACAAATGCTTTTGCTCGGAGGGGTTTCCGTCGTCCTGGTGGCTTTCTGGCCGACGGTGCGCCACCGTCTGCTCGTTGGTCTGATGACAGGGGTTCTCCTGATGACCTACCTGCTTCAAACGCCATCGTCGGCACCACTCTGGCGTATGCTCGTTCCATTGCAATGGCTCCAATTCCCCTGGCGTTGGATGGGAATCGCGGTGTTGAGTATCGCCTTTCTCGTCGGAGCCGTGAGCACACTTGGCCCAAAGCGTATCCAGGGTATCGTAGGCATACTGGTGGTACTCCTCATCGCTGCTCTCGTGCCCACCACGTTCGTCGAACGCGCCCCGCTGGATCCCGATCGCTACCCACAAGAGATGTGGCAACTCGATCGCACGTTCCACAGGATTGGTGCGACATGGACACGGGAGTTTCTTCCCATCTGGGTCGATGCCGCCCCCGAGACCATTTACCAATCCGGGCCAGCGCGCGAACGAACGGCAGCGCCACTCCGCTCGGTACGCCTGCTAGATGCCTCGGCGCAACAGATGCGCCTTGCACTGGTGGCAGAGGACGAAGCGACGATTGCGCTGCACCAATTTTACTTGCCGCCCTGGCGCGCGACGCTGGACGGTTCGCCACTCGACACCTTTCCACTAGGCGAACTCGGCCTGGTAGCGGCACGCATCCCGCCCGGCGAACATACGCTGACATTGGCGTGGGCATCGACGCGCACGATACGGCTTGCGGAATGGCTCTCGGTGTCGAGCCTGCTGGCGTGTCTCGTGTGGGGTTGGCGCCATCAGCACCGACGGATCGTGCTACTGCTGGTCGTTGGTGGGCTTGCGGCAGGGCTCGTATGGAGTTACCATCGCCGCCATGCTCCCCCCATCATGCCCATCAACGCCGCCTTCGTAGAGCAGGGGTGGTTGTTGGGCTGGCAGCCGGAAACGCTCACCCCACAGGCTGGCCGCCCCTTCCATCTCACGCTCTATTGGCTCAACCGTGGCACACTCCCCACCGACGAGAATGTCTTCGTCCATATCACGCCCCCAAACGACGGCGTGCCTGTCGCTCAATACGACGGGTATCCCAATAGTGGCTTCACCCCAACGACACGTTGGGAAGCAGGCGAGATCATCATCGCACGCGAAGTCGTCGAGCTTCCCGCTTCACTTCCCCCCGGGACGTATGACGTATGGGTGGGCATGTACGATTGGCGCACACTGGAACGTTGGCCGGTCGAGGGGCGGGAAGATGATCGCATCTATCTGGGAACCATCGAAGTCCGCGCTCCAAGCCAAAAATGAGGGGGTGGCGCGGCGATACTCCCCAATGGCATTCGCTCTTCCTAATGTCGATCGAGTAGGCAGATACTGACATGCTCCAAAAAGGGGGAGAAACGTATCTCCCCCAAAAAAACCGGTTGGCATTCTATTCGACTCGACGTGACCGACGAGTGCTACGGGCGCACTTCGTCTTGCCAAACCAGACGTTCAGCCAAAGAGCGCAAATCGATGCTCGACGCATCTCCACTGAGTATGATTTGCCACTTCCGCTCATTCCAGATGAGCATATGCTCTACTTGCGCATCTTCCTGCTCGAATTGCTGCATGATTTTGGCGTAGAACGCCCTGCGTCCGCGCACATACTCTTGCCTTTGCTCAATGACTTCACGCCTGACGACACCTGGAACACCCGTAGCGTCCACGGCAATGGCCCGAGGAGCCAATGCATCAAGATCTGCCGCGGTCAGTGTGTCCACATCGAATGGCATACGTTCCAACGGAACGAATGTGAGTTGAAAATTCGATACCCCATCAGACGATTGGTAACTGATTGTATACGAGCCATCGGGTTGTTCTATGAAGACTGTGACGACAAATTCATCAGTATCAGGCCAGACAAGTAATGGCTCATCGAGGGTCGCCAATTGTGCCCGAGCATCGTCAGCGAAGAAGAAGATCTCGTTCTCATCCCCTGTTACACGAGAGGCAATGAAGATAGAGGCGACGGCTGCGAGAAGAACGACAGGCAACATGAGAGAGACAACCGAACGACGGGGTACGGCAAGAATGGTGAACATCAGCAAACCTCCTTGTCACTTCCAGATTGGCACATAATCAACACCGATGAATCTTTTCGCTACTCCA
Source organism: Ardenticatena sp. (assembly GCA_015487975.1). GTDB lineage: Bacteria > Chloroflexota > Anaerolineae > Ardenticatenales > Ardenticatenaceae > Ardenticatena. Next base: position 3,471 of record WFOS01000009.1, on the reverse strand, counting down.
TCTCCCATCTTATAAGGCTCTGCAGGCCCCCACGGGTCGCAAAATACATCAAAAACATAAACCGCAAATTTGTTGTAAGCGACAATGTACCCCGTTTTTCCTGAAGGAATCTGTATTTGATATAGATACGTAAACGAACTGGACCAGTCCACATTGAAGCCCAAAGAAGCTGAAGCGAAATTGGCACTAATACCAGCATTTGATGTGAATGAATTTTTGACTGTAGCAGTATAATTCAGGCCTAAAACAGCTGGTCCCCTCCCGCTAACCATAGTTACGAATTCCCTCTGCTCAATCACAGCTACGACATCCAAAAACTTTTTCCCCAAACAAATTCCCTGTGGCGTATCTTCGTCCCTACTTTTCGACACGAAGATCGCTTGCGATTCAACAAGTGCTTCGCTTCTTGGATCACCGACCAGTGTTAACTCTAGATCATTGACTGGGATCCCAGTTCGAGAAGCAATATCCTGTTTCAATTCCATAATACCTTTTATCTGTACAGAATTCTGAAAAGGCTTCTCAACTTCAGTTGGTTCAGAAACAACATTATTAATAGGGACACCCGAATCTGCTGAGACAGATGTTGTAGGAATCAAAACAAATAGCGCAAAAGTAATACCAAGTAGCAAGCGACCAACTGACAAAGAAGTAAAACGTTGCATAAAATACCCTCCTTACAATTCGTTTGATCAAACCACTTCGCCATAATAGTATATCAATTCGATAGGCGTTTGTATAGGTACACGTGTACTCAATTTGTGAGTACATTTGTACTCATGCCCATTTGTGAATTCAAACCATCCCACCTTCTGATGCACAAGCACCTGCTGGGCATTTTCACGTCCATCGCCACAAACCCCCGGCGGTACGACCATGCCCTACCACCCCACCATCGCTCAACGTGTCATCGATAGCCCGCTGGGGCCCCATTGCTCTCCACGCTTCCTTCGCAGGCCAATGCCGCACATTCGTCATTCCCATCGACTGGGAGACACTCGACCTCAGCCCGTTTCAGCACCGCGTCCTCGAAGCCGTCCAACGCCGGCCCTGGGGAACCACGCAACACGTTGCGCGGCTATGGCAGAGGAAGCGATGCCAAAACCTGGTGCTTGCAGCATGAAGGCATTCGACTCGGATACTTCGACGGAGGCATTGCGCGATGAAGATTTACACCCAAACCGGGGACGACGGCTCGACCAGCCTCTTTGAGGGACAACGGATCCCCAAAGACGCCCCACAAATTTCCATCCTCAGCCATCGCAGGTGTGGAAAGTGTGGGGATATTGTTATGCTTTCGACGCGAATGGATATGGTGGAGGAATTCTCGTTTTCTCTAGCGAGAAACCATCCTTAGCAAACTCCATCGCTTCGTCCTCGGAAAGGCGGATAAAAGCCATATCCTCATGACCGATAACCCACATGATCAGCTCATCCCCTCTATAAAACAGCGGGTCTTCAGGATATCCTTCACCCCATCGGCCTATAGTACGATGGCTTATCAAGAAGTTTTTCAATTCGCTTGATATAAAAAAACGAGCATAAGTTGTAGGGCGCTTACGTTTTGCTCCATATTTCCAATGAGTTGAAAATACTTTTACGAGGCTAGAACGAAATGGCTCCAGAGATGACGGAAGACTTCTCGCTTCACCTACAATGAATTCCACTATATCTGCTCTATCTAGAACAAACGAAAGTAATTTTTGCCATTTTTCTTCTTTTTCAGAGAGGGGCATATATCCAAACTCTTGATAATAAAATTCCTCCTCTTTGATTTTAGAACATTCTTGCATTTCATCCTCCTTACTTAACCTGTTTCGCCTAGATTATCGGCGCGGCGGACTACACCAACGCCTCGGAAGGCAATCTGCCACCACAATCGGCTCATCCGCCGCGCTCAGACGGCTCTATGAGGTAGTGGCTCGTTATGGTGGAGGTGGTACACCAGGTATAGCGGTTAGGGCACCCACAGCAGCTGTCGCAACTGCAGCCGCTAGCGTACTTGCAACCCAATCCGCAACATATACCGAAGCGGCAGCTAAAACAAGACTATAGATTGCGCTCCATGAATTCCAAGTACATGTTTTCCAGCACCATCGATTGGCCGAATTGTAAACCCCAAAGCACGGTCTTGAGTCTTCCCACCAACCACAGATGTGCAGATTGAAAATAACCTGATCAGTTTCCCAATATTTGAGTTTCACATTCACGTGTTTCAGGTATCTCTTTATGCACCCTCCCACAAAGTGTTCATCTATGTACAAGAACCACATATAAGGGCCTATCCTCCCTCCCGCCTGAGGCGATATCCTCATAGGAAGATATTCTTCAGGCTTTATTTTTATTTCTGGACGAGGAAGCACAAAACCACTCATTGAGTAATCATCTTCTACCTCGTAGATATTGCTAATGGGATGAGCCAACAGTGGAAGCAACGCAAATGGCATACCTGTAAGGGACTCCATCAGATTGATTGGAGTTTCTTCCTTGTCCGGCATCTTCGCTACAGGGGGACATACGTCGTTTGGACAGCTTCCGGTTATGCCCTCTGCTTTTAGTGATGCTACAAAGGGAGAAAAAATATCCCCGGAGATTGAACCAAACTTATGCTCCCCAATAAGTACATCAATATCTAGCGATGGCGTGGTAAGTAGTGTAAATTCAGGCTTTCGTTGTGAAACACCATATGCGACTTTTCGAACGGTAGAAACTGGGAGGAGCATCCCTCCGAATGCCGCACCAGAAAATTTGAGAAAATCTCTACGGTCCATAACCAATCCCCCTTAACTTCGAGAATTCATTGGGCGTACAAGGAGCAAACGACCAACTGACAAAGAAGTAAAACGTTGCATAGAATACCCTCCTTACAATTCGTTTGGTCAAACCACTTTGCCATAACAGTCTATCAATCCGAGAGGCGTTTGTATAGGTACACGTGTACTCAATTTGTGAGTACATTTGTACTCATGCCCATTTGTGAATTCAAACCATCCCGCCCTCCGATACACAAGCACCTGCTGGGCATTTTCGCGTCCAGTGCCACAATCCCCCGGCGGTACGACCATGCCCCACCACCCCACCATCGCTCAACGTGTCATCGATAGCCCCCTCGACCCTATTGTCATCCACGCCCCCTTCGCAGGCCAATGCCGCACATTCGACCTTCCCAGCGACTGGCAGCCCCTCGACCTCAGCCCGTTTCAGCACCGTATCCTCGAAGCCGTCCAACGCCGGCCCTGGGGAACCACGCAACACGTTGCGCGGCTATGGCAGAGGAAGCGATGCCAAAACCTGGTGCTTGCAGCATGAAGGCATTCGACTCGGATACTTCGACGGAGACGGAGGCATTGCGCGATGAAGATTTACACCAAAACCGGGGACGACGGCTCGACCAGCCTCTTTGAGGGACAACGGATCCCCAAAGACGCCCCACAAATTTCCATCCTCAGCCATCGCAGGTGTGGAAAGTGT
>WFOS01000008.1 GCA_015487975.1 Ardenticatena sp. | reverse complement strand
GCTGGAAGCGGTGATGGCCCCACTAGGCTCAGGCTGCCCGGTAGATGCGCCACAATACGCCCTCTTCGAGGCCTGGGACGTCTCTGGCTCGCTTTTTCCACGCTCCGTCTCCTCTCTTCCCATCCCCCACCACGTTTTGGGTAATCACCAGTTTTTTCCTCTTGACAAGACTTTCGTTTTCGAGTATAGTAAGTTTACTGAACGAACTAATCTCGACGAGGAACCACCGTGCGCGTGCGAAGCGAAAAGGCCACACGACGCCAAACCCGTGAACACAACCGACGTCTCGTCTTGCGGCAGATTTTCGCTGCTCCGGATGGGATCAGCCGCGCAGACGTTGCGCGCCGAACACGCCTGACCAAGGCCACCGTCTCCGATTTGGTGGCGGAATTGATGCGTGATGGCCTGGTAGCCGAGGCCGGTGTTGGCGAGGCCACATCGGCGGGAGGGAAGCCACCGGTGCTCTTGCGTGTGGTGGATGATGCGCGTGAGGTGCTGGCTGTCGACGTCAGTGGTGATCTGTTCCGTGCCGTGGCGTTGGATTTACGTGGTCGTGTGGTGCGTGAAGAGGTCGCCGACGCCCAAGACCTCACCGGCGATGCCGCCCTGGAACGCTTGTTCGACCTGCTCGATGCCCTCTACGCTCGCCGCCACGCTCCCATCGTCGGGATTGGCGTCAGTTCACCTGGCTTGGTGGACCCCGAGGCGGGGGTGGTCTGCCGAGCCGTGAACCTGCAGTGGCAAGACGTACCACTTGGGCAAACGTTACGTGCTCGCTACGAAGTGCCCGTGTATGTCGCCAACGACAGCCATTTGACAGCACTTGCTGAATATACCTTTGGCATGGGCTCACCCGAAGCCAATGTGGTAGTGGTCAAGATTGGCCCTGGTATTGGTGCGGGGCTCGTGCTCAATGGACAGCTCTTCTACGGCGATGGGTTTAGCGCTGGTGAAATTGGCCACCTAGTGGTGGATGCCGATGGTGCCTTGTGCTCGTGTGGGAATCGAGGCTGTCTGGAAACGGTGGCGAGCACACGGGCGTTGTTTGCTCGCGTGCGGGCTTGGCTCGACGTTCATGCAGATTCGCCAGCGGCAGCATTGCTTGCTCCCCCTTTGACCTGTGCGCGTCTGGCTGAGGCGATCACACATGACGATCGCTTGGCACCCTTCGTGGACGAAACCGCGCGCTGGATTGGTCGAGCACTTGCGTCTGCCGTGGGTGTCTTGAATGTGCGCTACGTGCGCTTGACGGGCCCTGTGCGCGCTTTTGGCGATCGTTTCATCGACGCAGTGCGCTCGGCACTTCGACACTCGGTCTTGCCGGAACTGGCAGCCCAATGTGATGTGGCATTTGGGGCATTGGGCGATGAAGCCCCATTGTTCGGCGCCTCGGCCTATGTGCTGTCGCGCGAACTGGGATTGCACTAACCGATGAGAACGGGGACGGCCTGGATGGATGCAATGCGCACCTTCTTCGTGGGGTTCGATGTAGGGGGAACGAAAATTGCAGCTGGTCTTGCCAATGGAGATGGCCGATTTCTTGACGTGGTCCGTATGGCGACACCGCCCGCGGAAACATTGGTGGATGTGATGAGTGCTATCGCTCAACGTTTCATCGAGCAAATGCACGCATGGAACGCACGGGTTGGCGGGATTGGCGTTGGGATCCCTGGCCAAGTGCAGGATGGTGTTGTGCGTCAGGCGGTCAATTTGGGGATCGATGAGTGTCCATTGGGCGAGTTGCTTCGAAAGCGGGTAGGTGTCCCTGTGGTCGTCGAAAACGATACCAGCACCGCAGCGTTGGGTGCCTTTCATGTGCTTCGCCGACATGAGCCAATACGAAGCCTCGTCTATTTGGGGATTGGAACAGGATTTTCGGCAGGAATTGTCATGGATGGGCAATTGTATCGGGGAACGAATGGCCTGGCTGGTGAGGTCGGGCATGTCGTCGTCGATCCCGATGGGGTGCCCTGTGCATGTGGCGCACGTGGATGCCTGGAAACAGTCGTGTCGGGAACGGGACTGGCGCGCCAGGCAGAAATTGCGCGCTCGTATGTGCCGGAAAGTTTGCTGGCGGATGCCGAGCAGCTGGATGCGCGTTTCATTTATACGGCGGCGCGTCAGGGTGATCGTCTGGCACAGTATCTTGTGGAACGTAGTGCCGCCATGCTGGCGCAGGCTGTGGCATGGCTGGTATTTGGGTTGGACATCGACAAAGTGGTGATTGGCGGTGGTGTTGCCCGCGAGGCGGATTTGCTGTTGCCCGTCTTGCGCCGCGAACTCCACGCTCGGTATGGGCAATCGCGCCTCTTCAACCTGTTTGGGCTAGAGACCAAACTCACTGTGCTTTCGGGGGAAACCGAGGCTGGCATGGTCGGCGCATGGGCGTTGGCGCATGCCGCCCGAGAACAGGAAAAGCCGCAATCAGAGAAAGGAGGTGGGGAAACGCGCCACAAACAGACCAAAACCGAGTTGTTGTAAGTCAAACAGTCGTTTTCAGGCTGAACAGAGCAACCATTTTTCGAGGAGGAGACTTATGCGTATCCGCTGGCTGGCTACTCTTTTTCTCATTCTGGCGTTGGCGTTAGCCGCTTGTGGTGGCGACACAGGCGGCGAATCGTCCCAACCATCTGAGCCACAGCAGGAACAGACCTCACAAACCGCAGAAACGAAGTCCGAAGAACCCGCCGAAGAAAGCACTTCCCAACAGGAAGAAAGCACCGCAACCGAAAGCGGCGCTGAAAAAGTGACACTGCGCGTCATGGTCGTGGACTACATCAAGGACAAGACCGACGTGTGGCTGGAAAACGAAGTCGTGCCTGCCTTCCAAAAAGAACACCCCAACATCGACGTCGAATTCATCTACGTCAACTGGGGGACGCTCGACGAAACCGTGCAAGGCTACTTCGCAGCTGGTGAAGGCGCCGACATTATCAACCTCGGTTCGGAGTATATCGCTGCCTATGGTGACCGCCTGGCACCGCTGAACGAATACCTGGGTGAAGAAGCATGGCCAGACATCAAGCAGTTCGTGCCCGCTTCGCTCGATACAGTGACCTGGAAGGGTGAATTGCGTGGCTTGCCCTGGCTGACCGCGCCGCGTGCCTACATGTGCCGCAGTGATTTGCTGGCCGAAATTGGCTTCGAGCAGCCACCAAGCACCTTCCCCGAAGCCATCGAAGAAGCGCGTGCGGGAACGATCATCGAGGATGGTGCTTTGAAGCGTGCCGGTATCGTGACAACGGGCCGCTTGGACGACTGGCAAGAATACATCGCGCTCATCTGGTCGTTGGGTGGCGAACTCTACAAAGAAAATGGCGAACCCGCCTTCGACTCGCCGCAGGCACGTGATGCGCTTGCATTCATGTACGAACGCCGCCGCGCCGTCTATCCCGACGAAACGATTGCCGACCTGCCCGAGGCGACCGGCTCGCGGCTGGCGGACGGCACCGCGGTCTGCATGTGGGGCAACTTGTGGGGCGCGCCGCCGGTAGACGACCCGCTTTGGGAGCAAATCTCGTTCAGCCCCGGCCTGACCGACCCCGACAACTACCCGGAGAGCCGCCCGGTGGTGCAGGTCTTCAACGACTGGTTGGCCGTGCCGGCCTACTCGAAGAACGTGCCCGAAGCAGCCGAATTCTTGAAGTTCCTCGGTTCGGCCGAGAACCTGAACCGCTACAACAAGGACTTTGGCTCCTTCCCGCCACGCCGCGATGCCTGGTTTGGTTACGTGGAAGAAGCCAAGCCCATGCAAATCATGGGCGACTTGATGAACGAATATGGCCGTGGCTTCGCCGATATTCGTGAGACGGCCAAGTTCCGCGAAATCTTGCAGCGCGAAATGTCGGCATACTTCACCGACTTGCAAGATCTCGATACGACGTTGTCGAACATTCAGAGCGCTTACACGCAAGTGCTGCAAGACGCCGGCATGATTCAGTAAACCCGTTGGGGCGCAAAAGGGGGTGTGGCTACTCACACCCCCGCGCCCAACAGGGGCGATGGATGGAAGCGAGGGGAGACCATGCTTGAAAGTTATGGATATACGCTGGTCTGGTCGGTAGGCACGGTGGTATTCATCATCGCGTCGAGCGTGGCCCTGGGCTGGATTGCCCGTTTGATTGTGCGCTGGCGCGGTGGTTCGACCATTCACCAGCAAAATGCGTTTGCGGGGTATGCTTTTGCAGCACCCTGGATTGTAGGATTTGTGATTTTCGTACTTGCGCCGGTTGTGGCGTCGCTCTATTGGAGTTTTACGGTCTATCGTTTGCCCAATCCGCCGCAATGGGTTGGGGTGCAGAACTACGTGCGCCTGCTGACCGATGACCCCAACTTTCGTGCGGCTTTGGTGAACACGTTTTACTTTGTGCTTTTTGGATTGCCGGCGCAGTTGGTCGTAGCATTGTTGTTGGCGATTTTGCTCAACCAGAAATTACACGGCGAGCGCTTTTTCCGTACCGCCTTCTACTTACCCGTCATTCTGGGCTTGAATGCAGCCGTGTTGCTCTCGTGGGTGCTGATGTTCAATGCCAACAATGGCTTCATCAACACCTTGTTGCGCACGCTCAGCAAAAAATCGACATTGTTCAACCTGCTGTTGCGGGCATTCATCTACGTCAACGAAAGCCTCAACGCCTTCTTCCTTGGGGTGCAAAGCGGCAATTTTACCCTCTTCGAAAAGACCATCAGCGCCTTTCCAGCAGCGCACCGTGTGCCGCTCTGGCTGCAAAGCCCGCTTTGGACGAAAACGTCCATTGTTTTGTTGCTCGTGTGGAGCTGCGGGTCGATGATGCTCATCTACCTGGCGGCGCTCAACAGCATTCCCCCCGAATTCTACGAAGCTGCCGAAGTAGATGGAGCGACGCGCTGGCAACGGTTCTGGAAAATCACCCTGCCGCTCATCTCCCCTGCCACGTTCTACAACCTCATCGTGGGCATGATTGCCATCATTCAGATGTTCGAGCAGCCCTACGTGCTCTTGCGCGATAGCCCCACCGTGGCCCAGTCGAGTTATACGGTCGTTTTCTACCTCTGGCGTGCGACCTTCCGCTTCAACGAAATCGGGTATGGCGCGGCCATCTCATGGATTCTGACGCTCATCATTCTGGTGATTACGTACTTCCAGTTCCGATTGCAAGACCGCTGGGTGCAGTACGATTTGCGCTGAGTGAACGGACGATGTCGAGGAAGGAGGATGCGCATGCAGGCGCATGAAGCACAGCAACAATCTGGCGTGGCACCGCTCGCAGTGACCGATGGTCGCTGGCGTATGTGGCAAGAGCGGGTGGAACGTGCCGTGTTGTACCTGTTTCTGATTGCGGGAAGCCTTGTCATGGCGTTGCCGCTCATCTGGATGATTCTGACCTCGTTCAAAACGTTCGAGGAAGCCAATGCACCGCAACTCGTCTGGTTTCCCGCCGATCCACAACTCACGGCCTATGTGGAGATTTTGAAGGATGCCGACTTCTTACGTGCGTATGCCAACTCCGTTTTCGTCACGGCGCTGGCTGTTTTGGGCACGCTGGTGTCGGTCAGTGCGGTGGCGTATGCATTCAGCCGCATCGAATGGCCGGGGCGGAACGTGGTCTTCTTCCTGATGCTCTCCACGATGATGATCCCCTTCCAGGCGCTTATCGTGCCGCAGTACGTCTTCTTCAACAAAGCTGGCTGGATCGGCACGTACAACCCGCTCACCATCCCCGGCTACTTTGCTGGTGGGGCAGCGATGGTCTTCTTGTTGCGTCAGTTCATGCTGCAATTGCCACGCGAATTGGACGAAGCCGCCTTCCTCGATGGCGCGTCGCATCTCCGTATCTGGTGGAGCATCATTTTGCCGCTTTGTCGCCCGGCGCTTGCCACTGTTTCGACGTTCCTCTTCGTAGGACATTGGAACGCGCTCTTGCAACCCATCATCTACCTGCAAACCACCAAGCTCTACACACTGCCCGTCTACGTGGCGTCGCTGGTCAACCCGCAGCAGACCACACAACCGTGGCCGACCATCATGGCGGCATCCGTATTGACGGCTTTGCCTTTGCTGGTGGTTTTCTTCCTGGCACAGCGGTATCTCATCAGCGGTATTGTGTTGAGCGGCTCGAAGGGCTAGAAGGGGGCACGTATGGGGTACGAACATCTGGTGGGGCACCACCTGCTATTGGCATTCGAAGGCTTTATGCTCGATCAAACCATGCGTGAGCGGTTGTTGGCGTGGCAGCCAGCGGGTGTGACACTGTTCCGCCATTCGAATATCGAATCTCCCGAGCAAGTGCGTGCGTTGACCAGTGCCATTCAGCAGGTCGCCCGCGAAGCTGGGTGGGCGCCGTTTCTGATTGCCGCTGACCAAGAGGGGGGACAACTGGCGGCAATCGGAGAGGGGGTGACGGCGCTCCCTGGCAACATGGCGCTCGGCGCGACGGGATCGGACGATTTGGCGTTTCGTGCCGGTGAAGTCATCGGACGTGAATTGGCGGCGCTGGGCATCAACGTCAACTATGCGCCGGTGTGCGACGTGAATAGCAACCCGCAGAATCCCGTGATTGGGATGCGTTCGTTTGGTGAAGAACCGCACGAAGTGGCGCGGCTGGCAGCGGCGATGATTCGGGGCATGCAGCGTCATGGCGTTGCCGCCACTGCCAAGCATTTTCCTGGCCATGGTGATACCGCCGAGGATTCACACCTCGAAGCCCCCGTGGTGCCTCATGGGCGCGACCGGCTGGCGCGTGTGGAATGGGTGCCGTTCCGCGCCGCGATCGAAGCTGGTGTGCGGCTGGTGATGACGGCACACGTGGCGGTGCCAGCGATTACCGGGCAGGCGACAGTGCCGGCAACACTTTCTGCCGCCCTGATCGAAGATGTCTTGCGGCGCGAACTGGGCTTCGAAGGTGTGGTGGTGAGCGATGCGCTCGATATGCACGCCATCCAGCAGGGTGAAGGTTTGCTGCTCGACAGCCTGGCGGCTGTGCTGGCGGGCAACAATTTGCTGTTGCTGGGCCCTAAGCGTGAAGACCAGGCGCGAGTGGTACGAGCGTTGCATCAAGCACTGGAACGCGGGTTGTGGCCAGCAGCGCAAGCGCGTGCGGGGACCCAGCCGGCGCGTCAGTTGCGCCGCTGGATAGCCGAACAGCCCGCGCAACCTGCGCTCGATGTGCTTGCGTGCGAAGCGCATCGTCGTGTGGCACAGGAAATCGCCGAGCAGTCGATCACCCTCGTGCGTGATGACAACCGGATGCTGCCGCTGCGCCCAAGTGCCACTGCTCGCATTGGGGTATTCGTCCCTCAGCCAGTTGACCTGACCCCCGCCGATACGTCCTCGACGGTACGGCTGCAACTTGGCCGTTTACTCCGCCGTTTTCATCCACTGGTATGTGAATACGTCTTCCCCCCCGACCCTGGTGAGGACGAAATCGCCAGCCTGGTGGAACAGGCACGTATTTTCGACTACGTCATCGTGGCGACACAAAATGCCTGGCAGCAACCAGCGCAAGCCGACCTGGTGCGGGCATTGGTGGCGGCTGGCGTCCGCCCCATCGTGGTGGCATTGCGCCTGCCCTACGACCTCATCGCCTTCCCACAAGTGCGCACCTTCGTCTGCACGTATAGCCTTCAACAGCCATCCATCGAAGCCCTCGCCAAAGCCATCTTTGGCGATATCCCATTCTCTGGGCGGCTCCCCGTCTCCATTCCGGGGCTGTTCCCCCGCGGCCACGGTCTGCAAACGACTCGCCATTTGACCGTCATTCCTGCATCGAAGCCCCACAAAGGCAAGTCGGCCGACATGTCGTCGTGAGACAGGTCGTTGACGTTCAAAGATGCCGCTGATGAAGTGGCACACGTCAACCAACTGAACAGGAAGGAAGGAAAAGATGACACATCGGCTCTTGTTGGGGCTTGGTCTGGTGGTGGCGCTCTTGTTTGGTTTCACACAAGCCAATGCGCAAACACCTGTGGACCATGCTGCCTGTCGTCCCGAAGGCTTGTATGCCACGCCTGGCGTGCAATCGCCTTATTGCACCGTGTATGACGAAACCGGGCATGAAAAACTGGGCCCGAACCATACCCGCCGCATCATTGGCTACTTTACATCGTGGCGACATGGCAAAAACGGGCAACCCGCCTACCTTGTTTCCGATATTCCGTGGGACAAAATCACGCACATCAACTATGCCTTTGCCCATGTGGGGCCCGACAACCGCATTTCCATTGGCGACCCCACCGACCCCAACAACCCCTCGACGGGTATGGAATGGCCGGGCGTCCCGGGGGCAGAACTCGATCCAACGTTGCCGTACAAAGGCCACTTCAATTTGCTGACTGTCTACAAGCGTCAATACCCGCACGTGAAAACACTCATCTCCGTCGGGGGCTGGGCGGAAACTGGGGGATACTTCGATGCCAACGGGCAGCGTGTGGCAAGTGGCGGCTTCTACGAGATGACATTGACCGACGCCGGCATCCAGACGTTTGCCGATTCGGTGGTGGACTTTTTGCGCACGTATGGTTTCGACGGTGTGGATATCGATTACGAATACCCCACCTCTATGTCCAAAGCCGGCAATCCCGACGATTGGTGGATTGCCGACAAGCATCGTGACGTGCTCTGGGCACGGTACGAAGTGCTGATGCGCACCTTGCGTGAACGGCTGGACGAAGCCGGTGCACAAGATGGCAAGCATTACCTGCTCACGGCAGCCGTCCCTGCTTCGGGGTGGTTGCTGCGTGGCATGGAAGACTTCAGCGTCACGCAGTACCTCGATTTCGTGAACATCATGACCTACGACTTGCACGGGTCGTGGAACGATTTCGTAGGCCACAATGCCCCACTCTACGACACAGGCGAAGATGCAGAATTGGCAGCTGCCAATGTGTACAGCGCCTACGATGGCATTGGCTACCTCAATGCCGACTGGGCGTATCACTACTTCCGCGGCTCGTTGCCGCCAGGACGTATCAACATCGGCGTGCCCTTCTACACACGCGGCTGGCAAGGTGTCAGTGGTGGCACGAATGGTCTTTGGGGGCGTGCACCACTTCCGGATCAAAACGCCTGCCCACCGGGCACCGGTTTGGGAACCAGCAAGTGTGGTTATGGCGCCATGGGCATCGACAATCTCTGGCACGACCTCGACCCCGATGGGAACGAACTCTACTCTGGTTCCAATCCCATGTGGCACGCCAAGAACCTGGAAGCGGGCATCATGCCTTCGTACCTCAGCGCGTATGGGCTGGACCCGCAAAACGACCCTGCCGACCAACTCGTGGGCACCTACACACGGTACTACGACGACGTGGCCAAGGCCCCCTGGCTCTGGAACGAGCAGAAAAAGGTCTTCCTCTCCATCGAGGATGAGCAATCTTTGCGCGACAAGGCGGCTTACATCGCCGAAAAAGGTATCGGTGGCGTGATGATTTGGGAGCTCGCTGGCGATTACGCCTTCGACGCGGCGCGTGGCGAATACTTTTTCGGCGATACGCTGGTGAGCACGCTCAACGATGTGCTCAAAACGGCCGCGCCCTACGAAACCCGGCGCTGGCTCGACCCACTGCCCACGCAGGCCCTCGACATCGAAGTAGACGTGTACGACTTCCCGGTGGGCGACAACAACTATCCCATCACGCCCAAAATCAAGTTCATCAATCGCACAGGAACGACCTTGCCAGGTGGTACACGCATCGAATTCGATGTGCCAACGTCAACCTCATCGGATATTGGCGATATGAGTGGCTGGGGGTTGCAGGTTGTCAGTGTGGGGCATACAGGTCCCAATGTGGGTGGCTTGAAGGGGGATTTCCACCGTGTGGCGGTTACAGTACCTGCCTGGCAATCCTGGCCGAATGGCGCTGCGGTCGAATTCAACATTCGCTACAAACTTCCCATTTCGGGCCCATCGCATTACACCATCGAAGTCAACGGCGTGCGCTATGCTTTCCACAGTGAATATCCCGACTTGCCGCTCGCTGACCTTGGTGGACAGACCCCCGTGCCGACAAATACACCAACGCCCTTGCCAACAACACCCACATCAACACCTGTTGCGACAGGTACACCGGTTCCGCCAACAGCAACGCCAAGCACGGGCGTGTGCAGTGCGCCAGCGTGGAACGCGGCGGTTGCGTATGTGGGGGGCGACGTCGTATCGCACAACGGACATGAATGGCGTGCGAAGTGGTGGACGCGAGGCGAAGAACCGGGCACGACAGGCCAGTGGGGTGTCTGGGAAGACCTAGGGGCGTGTAGTGGCAGTGGAACGCCAGCCCCAACGGCGACACCAGTGGCGACGAGCACGCCGGTTCCACCAACAGCAACGCCTGTGGCGACGAGCACACCCGTGCCGCCGACGGCCACGCCCATCGTCACGGCTACGCCCACGCCGCCGACGGGCGTATGCAGCGCCCCAGCGTGGGATGCAAGCGCAGTCTACACGGGTGGCGACGTGGTATCGCACAACGGGCATGAATGGCGGGCGAAGTGGTGGACGCAGGGTGAAGAGCCCGGCACCACGGGCGAATGGGGTGTCTGGGAAGACTTGGGGGCGTGCAACTGAATGGGGGGAGGATTTGGTATGAATCGCTTACGCTTTTTAGGTCTCTTGCTGGTGTTGGTTGGGCTGGCTTTTTGGGCCAACGAACAGGTGGCATGGGCGCATGGGACGCTATCATCACCGCCAAGCCGCGTCTATTCCTGCTTTTTGGAAGGCCCCGAGAGCCCCACGTCGGCGGCTTGTCAGTACGCCGTTTCTGTCGGCGGGACCCAACCGCTGTACGACTGGAACGAGATCAACATTGCTGATGCGAATGGCCGACATCAGGAATTGATTCCGGATGGGAAGCTGTGCAGTGCCAATCGAGCCAAGTATGCTGCTTTCGATGCGCCACGTACCGATTGGCCAGCAACGGTTGTGCAGAGCGGTTTGTACACGTTCCGATTTGCAGCGACGGCGCCGCATCCCGGTTTCTTCGAGTTGTACATTACCAAGGATGGGTATGACCCGACACAACCGCTTGCATGGTCGGATTTGGAGCAGTTCGCCGTCGTTTCCAATCCACCATTGGTCGATGGTGCATATGTGTTCGAAGCTGCTATACCGACACGCACGGGGCGCCATGTGATTTACACGATTTGGCAACGCACCGATAGCCCGGAGGCTTTTTATGCATGCGCTGATGTGATCGTTCAAGCCGGTGGCAGTGATCCTGTGCCAACGGCGACGCCCACCTCGCCGGCTGATGTATGCAGCGCCCCGGCGTGGAGTGCTGTGGTCGCATATGTGGCGGGGGACGTCGTGTCGCACAACGGGCATGAGTGGCGTGCGAAGTGGTGGACACGCGGCGAAGAACCAGGTACCACAGGCCAGTGGGGCGTCTGGGAAGACCTAGGGGCGTGTAGTGGCAGTGGAACGCCAGCCCCAACGGCGACACCGGTGGCGACGAACACGCCGGTTCCACCAACAGCAACGCCTGTGGCGACGAGTACGCCGGTTCCGCCGACGGCCACGCCCATCGTCACGGCTACGCCCACGCCGCCGACGGGCGTATGCAGCGCCCCAGCGTGGGATGCAAGCGCAGTCTACACGGGGGGCGACGTGGTATCGCACAACGGGCATGAATGGCGGGCGAAGTGGTGGACGCGAGGCGAAGAACCGGGCACGACAGGCCAGTGGGGTGTCTGGGAAGACTTGGGGGCGTGTAGTGGCAGCGGAACACCAGTACCCACAGCGACGCCCATTCCAACGAATACGCCGGTTCCACCAACAGCAACACCCATTGCAACAAGCACGCCGGCTCCACCAACATCGACGCCCATTGCGACAAGCACGCCGGTCCCGCCGACACCGACCCCATTGCCGACGAGCACGCCCACCGTGCCGCCGACGAATGACTATGTTGTGGTGGGCTACTATCCGGCGTGGGCGGTCTACGCGCGCAACTACCACGTCATGGACATCGATGCGTCCAAACTCACCCACATCAACTATGCGTTCGCCAACATCTCGAATGATGGGCGCTGTGTCCTAGGCGATTCCTATGCCGACGTGGACAAATTCTACCCTGGCGATTCCTGGGATGCGGGAGCATTGCGTGGCAGTTTCAACCAGTTGCGTCTGCTCAAAGAACAATACCCACACCTGAAAGTCCTCATTTCGATTGGTGGCTGGACCTGGTCGGGCAAGTTTTCGGATGTGGCCTCGACCGACGCTTCGCGGAAGGCATTCGTGCAATCGTGCATCGATCTCTTCATCAAGGGCGAGTTTGGGGGGGCGTATGGGACGCACCCAGGCATTTTCGATGGGATTGACATCGACTGGGAGTATCCCGTCGAAGGTGGCTTGACGCCTGGCCGTCCGGAAGACAAGCAGAATTACACGCTTCTCCTCGCCGAATTTCGCCGCCAACTGGATGCGCTGGAAGCGCAAACCGGGCAACAATATCTGCTCACCATCGCCGGTGGTGCAGGCCCCAAGGTCATCAACAACATGGAACTGGCGCAGATGCAGCAGTACCTCGATTTCATCAACATCATGACATATGACTTCCATGGGGGGTGGGAAAACGTAACCAACTTCAATGCCCCACTTTACTACTCATCGAGGGATCCATCGGAAGACCCCATCAACTTCAACATGCATGCCGCAGTGCAAAATTACATCGATGCCGGCGTCCCACGTGAAAAGCTCGTTCTGGGGTTGCCTTTCTATGGGCGTAGTTGGACGAACGTCACACCGGGCCCCAATGGTGATGGATTGTACCAGCCTGCTGGCCGTGTGGGGCCGGGAACGTGGGAAGATGGCGTGCTCGATTATGCCGACATTCTCGCCAATTACGAGCCAACGTATCAAAAATTCTTCCATGCACAGGCACAAGTGCCATGGCTTTTCAATGGTACGACGTTCGTCACCTACGACGACGCCGACACGATTGTTCGCAAAGTTCAGTACCTGAAAGCCGAGGGCTTGCGTGGTGCTATGTTCTGGGAATTGAGCGGTGATGTGCGCGGCGTCCCCGCGCCGCCCAATTCATTGCTCTACACGTTGCACCAGGTGTTGCAGTCTCCCTAATTCACCAGACGGGGCGGGTGGTGTTCCGCCCGCCCCACCCAATGGCGTGTGGAGGAAACGACCATGCTGTGGATTCAACAGGTAACGCTGATTACACCAGAACGCATATTGCCGCGCCAGGATGTCTTCATTGAAAATGGGCGCATCGCGGCAATCCAGAACAGCGGTGAGGTGCACGAAGCCGCTGGCGCGCGATCTATTCGTGGCCAGGGGTTGTTGCTGACACCGGGCTGGATCGATTGCCAGTTGAACGGCGGTTTTGGGCATGATTTTACCGAAAACCCCGCTACCATATGGGACGTGGCCGCCCAATTGCCTCGGTTCGGCGTAACGGCATTTTTGCCCACCATCATTACCTCGCCGTTGGAGCGCATCGCCGACGCTATGGCGGTCTGGCAGGCGGGACCGCCCGATGGCTGGCGCGGAGCGTTGCCGCTGGGGTTGCATGTCGAAGGGCCCTTTCTGAACCCGCGCAAGCGCGGCGCGCACAATCCCGCCTACTTGCGCCTGCCCGATCGCCAGGCTGTGGCCGATTGGTCCCCCCAACAAGGCATCTGGTGGGTGACGCTGGCCCCCGAATTGCCAGGCGCGCTTGACCTGGTGCGCGAATTGCGTCAGCGAGGGGTGATTGTGTCGGCCGGGCACACCATGGCGACTTTCGAGGAAGCAGAGACGGCCTTCAAGGCAGGTGTGATGTGTGGAACCCACCTCTTCAACGCTATGGCGCCACTGGCACACCGTGAACCGGGCATGGCAGGGGCATTGCTGACGAACCCCGAAGCCGTTGTGGGGTTGATCGCCGACGGGATTCACACGCACCCCGCCATGGTCGAAATTGCCTGGCGCTGCAAGGGCCCCCATCGCATCATCACCGTGACCGATGGTATGGCTGCGCTGGGCATGCCGCCGGGGCGCTACCACCTAGGCGATTTGGAAGTCATCGTCGGCGCAAACGACGCCCGCCTGCCTGATGGCACATTGGCAGGCAGCATTGCCACACTCGACCGCGCATTGCGCAATGTCCAGCGCTTTGTGGGGTGTTCGCTCACAGAAGCCATTACCACCGTGACACGCACACCAGCGGAACTCTTTGGACTGCCCAAAGGGCGCATTTTGGTGGGCTACGATGCCGACCTGACGCTCATCACCCCACAGGGCGAAGTCGTTGCCACAATCGTGGGCGGCGATGTGGTGTACGAACGCTTGGACCGGGTGGAGGCGTTTTCCTCTCACCCTTTTGACGAAGAGATGATATTGACCGGAGTTGTGGCATGAGTTTGATCGATGAAATTCGTGAACAGCCGGATGTGTTGGAGCGTCTCTTGTTCGCCCGGCCCGATGTTGAACGGGTGGCCGACGTCATCCGTCAGCGGCGGATTCGTCGCGTCATGGTTGCGGCGCGGGGCTCATCGCGCAATGCCGCCTTGTTGGGGGCATGGTGGTGGCCTGTGGTGGCGGGCATTGCCGTCGAAACGGTGCCGCTCTCCCTTTTCACGCTCTACGATGCTACCCTGCCGCTGGCCGATACGCTGGTGCTAGGGGTTTCACAGTCGGGGCGTTCCCCCGACGTGATACGGGCGCTCGAAGTGGCACGGGCGCAACAAGCGCTCACTCTGGCAATCACCAACGAACAGGCGTCCCCATTGGCAGCCATTGCCGACCACGTGCTCGACTTGCGGGCAGGGGCGGAACGTGCCGTCGCTGCCACCAAAACCTACACGGCGCAATTGTTGCTAGTTGCCATGCTGGGGGCGGCGCTTGCTCAGGATGAACGCCTGTGGCACGATCTAGCGCGTGTCCCTGCTCTGGTGGCGGAGGCATTGCAGCGTGAAGATGAGATGCGCACCCTGGCCGAGCGGTATCGCTTCATCTCGCGCTGTTTTGTCTTGGGGCGTGGCCTGGCCTTTGGTGCCACAGCGGAATGGGCGCTCAAACTGCAAGAACTCACCTACGTTCAGGCGCAAGCCTTCTCGGTGGCCGATTTTCAGCATGGGCCCAAAGCCATGCTGGAACGCGATGTGCCCGTTTTCGTGCTGGCACTGCGCGGCGCGGCATGGGCAAGCACCCACGACTTTGTACGCTTTTTGGGGCAGGAAACCGATGCAGACGTGCTTGTTTTCTCCAATGTGCCTGAAACCACCTCGTTGGCGCACTGCGCTGTGACCTTGCCTGATGTGCCGGAATATCTGGGGCTCTTCCCTGCGATTGTGCTGGCACAACTCTTCACGTACGCGCTGACGCGCACCCGCCATCTGGATACCGAACAGCCACGCTTTTTGAGCAAAGTAACTGAAACCTTTTGACACGCTAGGACATACACTCCTCCTTTCATGGGGCGTCTCGCATACAGGCGAGATGCCCTTGTGTTGTACTCGGAAAATTAGACAGAACAGACAGCGGCGCTATAATCTGGGCCGACACCTGCGGGCCGGCATACGCCGGCTCGTTGCATGCAGAGGAGTAGTTTCGGTGACGACAGCACAAAGCGCCTTTTCAACAGCACGATGGCACATTTGCCCCAATTGCGGTGGGCGCCTGCAACAGGGTGATGACGTCTGTCCTTGGTGCGACATGCCCTTGGACGCTCATATGCTCGCTGCTTCGACATCATCCAACGACCCTGAACGTGCACCGTCTTCTGGCTCGTCACAACGTGCCAGTTTCTTTTCCCACCAAGATGCTCCCCGCTTTTGGCGGCGCGTGTTTGTGTTGACCGCGCTCTGCCTGTCGTTGCTCTTTGTTGTCGCCACCAGTCTTGCCGTGTATCAAGGGATGCAGGACCGCAACCGCCAGCTGGTTGGCGAAGCGCTGGACTTGTACGAAAAAGGGCGCACGCTTTACGAAGAAGGTCGCTATGACCTGGCGGCGGCACACTTCCGCGAAGCCTTGCGCATTTGGCCCGATTTTGAAACCGCACGCCAGGCACTCGAACTGGCGGAAGCCCAAAACCAGCAATCTGGGCAAGGTACACCCGCCGAACCGTTGCCCGAGGTGCAGGAAGTGGATGCGCTGCTGGCTGAAGCGGTCGTTGCATATGAGCAGGGCGATTACGAAAAAGCCGCTCGCTTGTTGGAACGTATTTTAGCCGTGCGTCCGGATTTTCGGGCTGAACAAATCAGGGCGCTGGCTGTAGACGCTCATTTGAAGGCCGGGTTGGCGTTTGTAGAGCAGGATTTGTTCGTCGAAGCTTTGCGTCAATTCGATCAGGCACTCGCTCTTGACCCCAACAATCCCGAAGTGCTGCGCCAGCGGGAACTGGCAAATACCTATGGCACAGGGCTGGATGCGCTTGCCAAAGGCGAGTTCATCGAAGCCGCCGAGGCGTTTCGCCGTGTGTATCTGCTTGATGATTCGTATCGCCTGGTGACCGAGAAACTGGCCGAAGCCCATCGGCGTGCTGGTGATACGTTCTTCAAAAACGAGGCGTGGTGCGATGCTGCCGACCAGTACCGCCAATCGTACACGGTCATCCCCGACCCGAATGTGCTCGACCAAGCCCGACAGGCCGAATCCAATTGCTCACAGCGGGTGAACGAAGTGCCTGTGTGGGATTTGCCAGCGACGCCCACGCCTACCGACACATTCCCCACACCGACACCGTTACCCCCAGGGGATTTCTCCTTTGTGGCGACATCCGTTACCCAAGAGTTCGACCAGCCTTGTGTGGGGCACTACATTCGCGGTATGGTACGTACGCTGGATGGAGCCCCATTACCTGGCATCAGTGTGCTGGCGCTTGACCCATGGGGCAATGTCTATCTTGGGACAAGCAAAGCCAACCCGCCTGGCATGTATGATATCCCTGTACCCGATGTGGAAGCCACCTATCAGGTCTATGTGGTCAACGAGTCGGGCATTCCCATCAGTCCCATGGTGTCCGTCACGTTCGATCGCACGATGTTGGGCACGGGCGTTGCCTGTTACGCCATCGATTGGCAAGCGTGGGGACAGCCTTGATAGCACTGCCAAATTGGTACTTGGATAGGGAGGAGATTACGTCTCGATCACATACCACTCATTCCTGAGTACCAATCTCCAATTTTCTAATCCCTAACCCCTCATTCCTAACCTCTAATTTCTAATTTCCACTCCCACTTTCGGAGGTCACCCATGCGCCATCCCTCTCATCGCACACGCATACTCTGGCACGCAGTCGGTGTTGCGCTCATTCTCTACGGATCTGCGTTGCTCGTCTGGCAGGGGACATTTCCGTTTCACGATGGGCTGGCTGCGTATGCAGTAGCCGATAGCCTGGGGCGCTATGGTCGGCTGGATGTGGATCAGATCAACTGGATGGGCTTGCACCAGAATACACCAGGACCTGATGACTTGCTCTATTCACGCAAGGGGTTTGGTGTGACGGCAGCGGCGTTACCGCTTGTGGTGCTGGGAATGCGAATGCCTGGCCTTGGCCCGGTCCACATGGCGCTTTTGCTCAATCCGATTCTCTTTGCGTTGACCGGCTTATTGCTCTATCTGACGCTGGCGAAGGGGTGGCCACGGCTGACAGCCTGGCAACGGGTGCTGCTGGTACTGGCCTGGGGGCTGGGAAGCCCCATGTGGGCCTATACCAAGACCTTTTTCAGCGAGCCACTGGTGGCGCTGAGCGTGGTAGGCCTATTGGAACGGTTCATCACGTTCGAGCAGGTGAATGACATGGAAGCGCGGCGGCGGGCGGCGTTTGGAATGGGCGCATGGTTGGGTGTGGGGATACTGGCACGTACCGCGCATGCAATTCTCGTGCCGCTGGTAGTCCTGGTGGTGCTGTGGTGGGGTGCCAGGGCGACGGTGCGTTCGGCACGCTGGCCTCTTTTGCTGACGATACTGGTATGGTTGGGAATACCACTCATCGCGGCGTCGGGCGCGATTCTCTGGTACAACTGGGCACGCTACGGCCACCCGCTCACCACCGGGTACCTGGACCACGAGACGTTTTCGGCGGTATGGTGGCGTGGCATCAGCGGGCAACTTGTTGCCCCGGGGCGTGGTTTGCTCTGGTACATTCCCTGGGTGCTCTTGCTTCCATGGGGTCTGCGGGTCGCGTGGCGGCGTTTTCCCGTCAGCACACGTTTTGCTGCAAGCGCGTTCCTGGCGTATATCTTGCTCTATGGAAAGTGGTACATGTGGCATGGCGGCTCGGCATGGGGGCCCCGTTTCCTGGTGCCGATGTTGCCTTTACTGGTGTGGATGGTCGCCCCTGGTGTCCAACGGTTTCCACGTCTCAGTGGCGTGTTGATCGCGGCGGCCGTTGGCATCAACGCGATTGGTGTTGCCTGGAACCCCGGCATGTACGATGCCTATCTGGAGCGCGAAAAAGGGCTCGATGCCTTGTTCGACCTCCCCGTCTTTTTCGATCCACGCTATGCGCAAATTCCCAACCTGTTGCGCATTGGCACATTCGAAACCCTTTTCGTGGTCTGGATGCAGGATGGACGTGTGGTTTGGCCTTTGCTTGCACCCCTGCTTGGCGTGTTGGCGTTCTGTTGGGCGGGGGGCGTGTGGCTGCTGATACGCCGACCAAGGCGCTTTCTTCTGGCGGGTGTGCTGGCGGCGTTGGTGCTCGGCACTGGGGGATTTTTGGCACAGGCACGGCGGCTGGTTTCGCCTGCGTATCTGGCCGCGGCTGAACGGATTGCAACGACGCCCGAACCAGAGACCATGATTTGGCATAATGACCCCGACAACGTGGAATATTTCCTGAATGCCTACAAAGGACGGGCACGCATTCATGGCGCGTTGGTGTTCGATGCAACGTTGCGCTTTGGTGTGGAACGCGTGCAGACGTTGGCGCAAGCGCCGCTGGGTGTCTGGATTGTGGGCACAGGCCCCAAAGCGCGTGAAACCAATGCGCTCGACCGCCTGGCAAGCCGCACACGAGGATTGGTGAAGGATGACACGCGCGGCTATATCGAGGAGGCGTTTTTTGATTCTGTGCGTGTTGCCTACTATTTCGACACCGACACCTGGCAGGAAAACACGGTTGGCGCAGCTCTCGGGCTGGATGCAGACCCGTTCATTCGCCTTGAACGCGCCGATTTTACCCCCACAGAAACGGGTGGCATTGCCGCCGTGCGTTTGGTCTGGCGGGCGTTGCGCGGGGTGCCCGAAGAGTACCAGGTCTTCTTCCACATTTTGGATGCCGAGGGGCGTATTGTCGGGCAAAGTGATAGCCCACCGCAAAATGGTATTGCCCCTACATCGAGCTGGCAGGTGGGCGAGGTATACGTGGATGTGCACGCGGTGCGGCTCGCACCGCATGTCCCCCCCGGGCGCTATGCGCTGCGTGTGGGCATGTATCGCCTCAGCGATTTGACGCGCTTGCGCACGCCCGACGGCGTGGATTCGTTCATCATTGGCGACGTGCAGGTTGGTGGGCAATAGGGAGGATGTATGACAATCGAACGCTGGTGGTGGGTGGGCGTATGGCTCTTGGGCCTGGCCGGAATGGCTTGCCGCACGACACCGCCCGCCCTCACCCCATCGCCCGTCGTGCAGGTGGTGGTTTTACCCACTCCGTTCTACCCAACGGCAACACCGCGTCCCTCACCGACGGCAACGCCGATGCCCACCCCTTCGCCAACACGCTCCCCCACGCCTGCACCCTCGCCAACCCCCGACCCGCTGGCGCCCTTCTTCATCGAAACGTTGCGTGCGCGTGCGTACGAGGGGGGAACGATCGAACTCGTAGCGTTGCTGGCGCAAACCGAGGCTTTCGACCGCTACCTCATTCGCTATCCGAGCGATGGCTTGACGATCACGGGCTACGCCAACATTCCGCATGGCGAGGGGCCCTTCCCGGTGGTAGTGCTCAACCATGGCTATTTCGACCCGGCTGTCTATCGAACGGGCTACGGGACTATTCGTGCAGCCGACACGCTGGCACGGGCCGGTTTTCTCACGATTGCGTCGGATTACCGCCAGTATGCAGGAAGCGACAGCGGCCCAAACGATTTTCGCATGGGCTATGTGGTGGATGTACTCAACCTGCTTGCGAGCCTCCCCACGTTGCCACAGGCAGACGCCTCGCGTGTGGGGGTGTGGGGGCATAGCATGGGGGGCGGAATCACCATCAATGTGATGGTCATTCGCCCGGAATGGGTGGATGCAGTGGTGCTCTATGGCCCCATGAGCGGCGACATGGCGGACAACTGGCGCCACATTCGTCGCATGTGGAATCGTCCAGAGATGGAGCGACTGGCGGCGCAATATGGTGGGCCCGACGAGCGCTCCGACGCCTACCGCAAGATGTCCGCTATCGAGTATCTGGAATGGGTACAGGCGCCAGTGCAGATCCACCATGGGACCCATGATGAGCAGGTCCCATTTGCGTGGAGCGAGCGTTTGCGTGATGCGTTGCGGGCGGCGGCGGGGAAAGAGGTGGAATTTTTTGCGTACCCAGGCGCGCCCCACAACTTCCAGGGGGAAACGTGGGATCTGTTCATGGCACGGGTGCAGGCGTTTTTCGAAACACACCTGCGCTCATTGGCATCGCCTACGCCTCCCATTCCCCCAACTCATACAAAATAGCAGTGGTGGCAGCGATGGCAGCGGTTTCGGCTCGCAAAATGCGTGGCCCTAGCGTCACGGCGAAAGCCCCCGCTTGCTGCGCCAGCGCGATTTCATCTTCCGAAAACCCCCCTTCGGGTCCGATGAACAGGCTGATGCTGAAAGGGTGTTCGCCATCGGCATTGGGCGCAAGGGCTTCTCGCAGGCTCAGGCGCGTTTCGCCTTCGTAGGGGATGATGAGCCGCCCACCACGTCGGTACGCTTGCGAGATAGCGTGCTCGAACATAAGCGCGTCTTGCAGCGCAGGCAAGCGCCCTCGGCGTGATTGTTCGGCCGCCTCGGTGATGATGCGATGCCAGCGCTTCAGCCGGTTTGCACTCACATTGCCCAAACTCCCTACGACCGTGCGCGATGTGATGACCGGCACGAACGATACCACGCCCAACTCGGTGCCTTTCTGCAGCACCAGTTCGAACTTGGCGCCTTTGAGCATGGCTTGATACAGCGTGATTTTCACGCGCGGTTCGCCTTCTGCCAGCCGTTTGCCCACCACACGCCCTGTCGCAGCGCGTCGCGCAACCTGCTCCAAGACGACTTCACGCTCCCAACCGCTGTTGTCCAGCACGATCACGTGGTCGCCGGGGCGCATTCGCAAGACGCGCGCCAGTTGGTGGGCTGTTGCTTCTGGGAATTCAACCACTGTTTCGCGAATGGCCTCAGCAGGCACAAAAAAGCGATGCATTGCACTCCTCACTCGGTCTTGCTCTCGCGGGCAACGACCAGCCCGACCCAATCGCCTATCGTTTCGCGCCGAAAAACGCGCAGCCCATGTTGGCGTGCAGCGTCCAGCACAAGCGGTTCACGCTCGGCAATGATGCCTGCCAGAATGGCGCGCCCGTTGGGGGCCAGCCGCGCTGGAACGTGGGGGAGCAACCCCACGATGATTTCGGCCAGGATGTTGATGAGAATCAGGTCGTAGGGGCCGTCGAAGGTTTCGATGGAGCCAGTCGCCACCCGAATACCCCCGCGCACGTTGGGCCCACAGGCGACACCATTGCGGCGGGCATTTTCACAGGTGGCTTCGATGGCCACAGCGTCGATGTCCACAGCATCGATGTGCGCAGCACCAAGTTTCGCGGCGGCGATGGCCAGAATGCCGCTGCCGCATCCGACATCGTACACCCGCATTTCGGGGTGCAATTCGGCTTCGAGCAGGCGCAGCACCAATTGTGTGCTAGGGTGCTGCCCTGTGCCGAATGCCATACCGGGATCGATGAAAATGACCACTTCATCGTCGGCGGCCGGGGTGGTGTCCCATGCAGGTGCAATCACCAGACGTTGCCCCACACGCAGGCGGTGATAATGCTGTTTCCAGGCTTCGGTCCAGTCTTTTTCTTGCAGAGGACGCACTTGCACTTCTGGCAAGGGGTGGAGCATCCCCAAATGCCAGATAGCTTCGCGCAGTTTCTGCACAGCTGCATGCCCCTCAGGCGTATCTGGGAGATACCCGCGCACAGCCAACCGTGGTTCTGGCAACGGGCCGTGGGCGGTTTCGCGGATCTCTTCGATGACAGGGCTGCCATGTGTATAGCGGCGAAAATGCTCCCACACGGCTTCCACGCCTTCGCCATCGACCCCTTCAAGTGAAACTTCAATCCATTGCATACGCATTTCACTGTCTGCTGCATGATGTGGAAAGGTGGGCAGCCTTCGCGCTGCCCACCTGTTGTGGTTCATACGCCAAATGCCTCACGAAGTTTGTCGAAAAAGCCTTTGCGCCCTTGCGGAATGACTTCTTTTCCAAGCGTTTTGGCCAGTTCTTCGAATAGACGGCGCTGTTCGGAGGTCAGGTTGGTAGGCACGACGACAAAGACACGCACTACCTGGTCGCCTCGCATGGTGGGGGTATGAACGTTGGGTGCCCCATAGCCACGTAGGCGGAAAGTGGCGCCGGTTTGCGTGCCGGCTGGAATGCGCAGTGTGGTTGGCCCATCGACCGTGGGGACTTCGATTTCATCGCCCAGGGCGGCTTGGGCCACATTGATTTCGACATCCAGCAGAATATCGTCACCCTCGCGGCGGAAGTACTCGTGCGGGCGCACATGCACATCCACGTACAGGTTGCCTGGCGGCCCCCCACGCAGGCCGTGCTCCCCTTCGCCGCTCAGCCGGATGCGCATGCCATCTTCGATACCGGCCGGAATGTTGACTTCCAGCGTCCGTTCGACGCGCACGCGCTTTTGCCCGCGGCAGCGTGGACAGGGCGAGGCAACCACTTCACCTTCACCGCCACACGCGGGGCAAGTGTTGCTCATGACCACCTGCCCGAAAATGCTCTGGCGTACTGTGCGCACTTCGCCCGAACCGCCACATTGTGGACAGCGCACGGGCTGCGACCCGGGCGCTGCCCCTGTACCACCGCAGTCGGGGCAGCGCTCCATGCGTTCGATGACGACTTTCTTGCGTGTGCCGCGGATGGCTTCTTCGAAATCAATGGTGATGCGGGTACGTAAATCCGCACCTTTCATGGGGCTTTGGCGTCGGGCGCGGCGGCTGGCGGAGCCAAAGCCAAAGAATTCGGCGAAAATATCGCCAATGTCAATGCCAATGTCCGCCCCGAAGCCACCCATGCCCTGCGCCCCGGCATGCCCAAAGCGGTCGTAGGCTGCACGCTTCTGGTCGTCGCTCAGCACTTCGTAGGCTTCGTTGATCTCCTTGAATTTTTCTTCGGCGTCCGGGCTTTTGTTGATGTCTGGGTGGTATTGGCGTGCCAGTTTGCGGTAGGCACGCTTGATTTCCTCTTTGGTAGCTGTGCGTGAAACGCCCAGAATTTCGTAGTAATCTCGTTTCATCTTCACCCTCAGGATTCTGTTGGCGTTTCGCCTTTGTGTGTGGTATCGAGTTCGCTGAGGACAAGCGCCAGATCGTTCGTCAGGCCGCGAATGCGCTCAGGCGTGGCATCGGGGTCGGCCAGGGCTTCACGCAAGGCGACTTCATGTTCGTGCAGGCGTTGCGAAAGGTCATCGGTCATGTGCTCTTTGAGTTGCTGGCGTGCCCGTGCCACACGATGGAGCACGGCTTCGGCCTTGTTGCGTGCCAGCACCAGGTCGAGCCGCTTGCGGTCTTGTTCCTCGGCGGTGCGGGCTTGGGCAATCATCTCCTGCACTTCTTCTTCGCGCAACCCCGACACGCCTGTGATGGTGATGCCCTGTTCTTGCCCCGTATCCTGGTCGCGGGCGGTGACGTGCAAGATGCCATCGGCGTCGATGTCGAACGTGACTTCGATTTTGGGTTCACCGCGCCGCGCGGGGCGGATGCCCGTCAGTTCGAAGTAGCCGAGCGAACGGTTTTCGGCTGCCAGCGGGCGTTCGCCTTGCACGATGTGAATGCGCACCGTGCGCTGATTGTCTTCCACCGTGCTCACGATTTGCGATTTACGGGTGGGAATGGTCGTGCCACGCGGGATGATTGGCGTGGCCACACCGCCCACCGTTTCCAGGCTGAGCGTGAGCGGCGTTACGTCCAGCAGAAGCACGTCTTTGACTTCACCCGACAGGACCCCTCCTTGAATGGCGGCCCCTAGCGCAACCACTTCATCTGGGTTCAGCCCTTTGTGGGGAGCTTTGCCGAAGAACTCTTCCACGGCGGCTTGGACTGCTGGCATGCGTGTTTGCCCACCTACCAGCAACACGGCGTCTATGTCGTCCACCGTCAGGCCGGCATCTTGCAGGGCTTGCCGCGCGGGTTCCAGCGTGCGGGCAATCAGGTCTTCGGTCATGCTTTCGAGTTGGGCACGGGTAAGCATCAGCTGCAAATGTTTGGGGCCGCTGGCATCGGCAGTGATGAAGGGTAAGTTGATTTCGGTCTGATAGACCGACGAGAGTTCGATTTTGGCGCGTTCGGCGGCTTCTTTGAGCCGTTGCAACGCCATGGGGTCTTCGCGCAGATCGATCCCTTCGGCTTCGAGGAACTGGTCGGCGGCCCAGTCGATGATGCGCTGGTCGAAATCTTCACCGCCGAGGTGTGTGTCGCCAGCGGTTGCCAGTACTTCGTACACTCCGTCGGCAATTTCGAGGATCGAGATATCGAACGTTCCACCCCCGAGGTCATACACAGCGACACGTTCTGCGCCGCTCAGCGATTGCCCGTAGGCGAGTGCCGACGCAGTGGGTTCATTGATGATGCGCAATACCTCCAGCCCAGCGATACGCCCGGCATCTTTGGTGGCCTGACGTTGGGCGTCGTCGAAGTACGCGGGCACGGTGATGATGGCCTGCTTGATTTCCATGCCCAGGTAGGCTTCGGCATCGCGTTTGAGTTTGGCGAGAATCATGGCACTAATTTCGGGGGGCGCATATTCGCGCCCGTTGAGCAGCACGCGCACACCGCCGTTGACCGCTTCGACGACGGTGTAGGGGACACGCTCGATTTCGCGCTGTGTTTGCTCGTCGCGAAACCGACGCCCCATGAAGCGCTTGATGGTGGTCACGGTATTGGCAGGGTTGGTAATCGCCTGACGCTTGGCGACTTCGCCAATCAGGCGTTCCCCTGTTTTGGGGTTGATGGCCACAATCGAGGGGGTGAGCCGTTGCCCCTCAGCATTCGGGATGACAACGGGCTCACCCCCTTCGAGGATGGCCATGACCGAGTTCGTCGTTCCAAGGTCGATTCCCAGAATTGGCATCGCCACCACCTATGGTTCCAATGTGATGTGGTTCCCCTGCATGAGAGTCTCGTTGTTCACGTGATTATTGGGCGACGCGGACACGCGCAGGGCGAATGACGCGCCCGCGGTGCTTATAGCCGCGTTGGTACTCTTCGATGATTTGCCCCGATTCGAATTCGTCATGTTCTTCGCTGAGCAGAGCTTCGTGCTCAGCGGGGTCGAATGGTGTACCGGGGCTGCTTTCGATGGGGGTAACGCCTTCCTGTTCGAGCACGCCCCAGAACTTGCGTTCGATCAGCTCGATGCCTTTCACAAAATCGTGCTCTTTGAGCTCTTCGGGCACGTTGGCCAAGGCGCGGTGAAAATCGTCGAGCACGGGCAACAGCTTGAGAATCAGGCGCTCGTTGGCCCGTTGCTCGAATTCTTGCATTTCACGCTCTTTGCGTTTGCGGAAGTTCTGGAATTCCGCTGCTGTGCGCCGCCAGTTGTCTAGGTATTCTTCCGCCTGGCGACGGGCTTCATCCAGTTGGCTCATCAATTCCTCCGTCGAAGGGGGTTCCTCTTGTGTTTCTGTCGTCTGGCTCGCTTCTTCGGCTGCTTTTTCGTTCTGTGCCGTCATGTCGGGTTGCTCGTTTTCCATTTGTTGTTCCTGTTGCGGGTTCTTGTCCATGGTTGCCTCACTCGTTTGTGTTGGTTTCCTGACTCTCCTGCAAAAAGGGGGGCGTTACGTAGCCCATACGTACGGTCGAAGCGGAGGCTGCGGGACGAGCCCAGAAGAGCGAAAACGACGCAGATGCCGCTTCAAAGCGAAAACCGCCTCCTCCAACGCGCTTTTTTGCTTTTTCCT
>WFOS01000007.1 GCA_015487975.1 Ardenticatena sp. | reverse complement strand
TTCTCAACCACCCTGACACGCAACGCCTGCTTGATTTCTCCAAACCAGTGGGTTTCTTGGCTGTCGGTTTCTTTTACTTCATCGACGATGAGGGCGTTCGGCACATTTTGGACATGTTCAACCAACTGGCTGTCTCGGGAAGTTATCTGGCGCTTTCGCATCTCTCCGATGACGATGAAATTGTGACCAATGATGCGATACGTATGGCAATCGAGAAGGGGAAGGAAATTTACGCACGTTCGCCAAGCCCGCTTTACTGGCGTAAGAAGCAAGAAATCGAAGCGATGTTCGAAGGGTGGAAATTGGTGGAGCCTGGACTTGTCTTCGTGCCGTTGTGGCGCCCGGAAAGCGATGAAGACCCTGGCCTGGATGACCCTGCTGCACTAGCCATGTATGCTGGTGTGGCCGTGAAGCCGTAATGTGCCTGAAAAAGCCCCGTTTGCAGAGATTCTTGGCGTGAGAGGTAGATGCCTATGGCTGATATGAGCCCGACACAATTGAAAGCCAAACTGGAAGCGCAAAAACCCGCGCTTGCCAAGGAAGTGCGTAAATACTTGCGGCGTAGCGCGTACATTCCCTTGCCTCTGAAGACGATTACAGCACGTGTCGATGAATTCGTGCAATTGTTCATCGATACGTTGTGTAGTGACCCCTTCGAGCCGCAGGCAATTCGACACGGGGGGCAAATTCTTGTGGATTTGCGCTGCGTTCACGCTGAGATCTTGCCGGGGCTTTTTGCCATTTTCGAGGCATTTTTGGAGCAGCACCTGAACGATGAAGAACATGCTGTGTACGCCAGACGACTTGCTCGTGTGATGGGCGAACTGACGATTGGGTATACCGATGTGGCTCAACGTACTGTATTGGCGCAGCAAGAGCGTATTCGAGAATCATTGCAAAAAGCCATCGAAGAGTACCAACGTCAGTTGCGGGTGCTGAACGATCTGGTGACACGCGTCGCCTCATTTGCGCAGTTGATTTTGGAAACTCCTGACTTGCAAGATGTCTTCCATTCTGCGGTGGAAAACCTGGCGTCGTTGTTTGGCGCTCAAGCGGCGGCAATCTGGTTTGGTGGCGAAGATACACTGCGGCTTGTGGCATCCGTTGGAGATATCCCCGATGAGGTTGGAAAGGCCTCTCTTCAACGCGCAGATGCGCAACATATGTTGGCTGCAAACGCATGGCAGCATAACCAGATCCAGATGAAGCATACCCCGAATGGCGTCCGTGTGGTTGTCCCATTCCATGTTCAGGCGCATGAACATGGTGTCTTTTTCGTCGATTTTCCGCCTGGCACGATAATAACGAAGCAGCATCGCGCGATTTTGGGAACGTTGGCACAGACGATTGCGCGTGCCGCACAGATGGCCGAGGTGTACGAAGAAACCGCCGGCCAGCTGCACGAGGTCGAACGGATTGTGCAACGCCAAACGAAAGAAGGCTGGCGTTCTGCATCCTCGACCATGCGCCAGCGCCTGTTGCTCGATGGCACCGAGTTTCGCGTGCTCGATGCCCCACCTGTAGGAACGGATCTGTTGCAGCCCCACCGCGTCCAGGTTGATGCGCAGCGGGTAACAGCACCGTTTGCCGTGCGTGGGACACCCATTGGAGGAATCATGCTCGAAGCGGAAGAAGCCCGCCAATGGGACGAAGACGAAGTTCGCCTTGTGGAAGAAGCGACGAATATTCTCTCGAATGCCCTGGAAATGGCACGTTTGTTCCAGGAACAGCAACGCCGCACAATGCAGTTGCAGGCGGCGGCTGAAGTTGGGCGGGCGGCATCTTCGTTGCTCGATCTGGATGAACTGCTCAACCGCGTGGTGGACCTCATTCGCGATGCGTTTGGGTACTACCATGCACAGGTCTTCCTCGTGGATGATGAAGGATATGCCGCCTGGTTGAAGGCGAGCACGGGCGAAGCGGGCCGCAAATTGCTGGCACGTAAGCATCATCTGCTTGTTGGGAGCAAGAGTGTCATTGGACAGGTGACCAAGTATGGTGAGCCAGTGGTAGCGCGTGATACCGACAAGGATGTCATGCACCGTAAGAATGAATTGTTGCCTGCCACTCGCGCGGAGTGTGCTGTGCCACTCCGCGTCGGTGGACGCATTATTGGCGCATTGGACGTGCAAAGTACCGAGCCTGACGTATTCTCGCCGCAAGATATTGCTGTGTTGCAAACATTGGCCGACCAGCTGGCAGTCGCCATCGAAAACGCCCGCGCGTACGAACGCCAGCGCGAAACCGCCGAACGCTTGCGCGAACTCGACCAACTGAAGTCGCAATTCCTGGCGAACATGAGCCACGAATTGCGTACGCCACTCAACTCGATCATTGGCTTCTCGCGTGTCATCTTGAAAGGCATCGATGGACCTATCAACGAATTGCAACGCAAAGACCTGGAAACCATCTACAACTCTGGCCAACACCTGCTCAGCCTCATCAATGACATTCTCGATATTTCCAAAATCGAAGCTGGGAAGATGCGGCTTGACTTCGATAAGGTTGATCTGTACCAGGTCTTCGACAGCGTGCTCAGTACGGCACAAGGTCTTATCAAGGACAAGCCCGTCGAACTTATCCGCGAAATTCCCGAGGGATTGCCAACCATTATCGCCGATGCCACCCGCGTGCGGCAGATTTTGCTCAACTTGCTCTCGAACGCTGCCAAGTTTACCGAAAAGGGTGAAATCCGCGTGACCGCCACACAGGCAGGCGACGAAGTGATTATCAGTGTCTCTGATACAGGGCCTGGTATCCCCGAAGACCAGTTGGACAAGCTGTTCGAAGCCTTCTATCAGGTTGATGGTTCGATGACACGCAAAGTTGGCGGTACCGGGTTGGGCCTGGCGATTACGCGCCACTTTGTCGAGATGCATGGTGGGAAAATTTGGGTGCGGAGCACAGTTGGCAAGGGATCGACATTCACCTTCTCGTTGCCCATTGGTGGCCCCGAGCAAAATGCCAACAAAGATGGCGAAGGCGAAGGGGCGTCTCAACCTGGGAAGGGCTACACGGTGCTCGCGGTGGACAACGAGCCAGGCATCCTCGAACTCTATCGCAAGTACCTTGAACCTGAGGGGTATACTGTCGTGACCATCACGGATGAGCGCGAATTGCTTACAGCTATCGAGGAACATCATCCGCATGTGTTGCTTATGGAAGTCAGTTTGAAGCATGTACCAGGTATGAACCTGGTGCGGGCATTGAAGCGTAACGTTTTGACACGTGACATCCCCATGATTGTTTGCACGCTCAATGGCGATGAAAACGAACTTTCTCAGGCTGGCGTGGAAGTGGTGTTACGCAAACCCATTGTCCGCGATGATTTGGTGAAGGCAGTCAACAACCTGGTTCAAATTCAGCAGAAGGTCGCACCGTCGTAAACGTCATCAAGAGGGTATTGTGATATGAATCAATGGTGGCTTGAATGCACACGATGTGGACGTACCGATATTCCAACTGATACACCGTTGACGGCTTGTCCGCATTGTGGGCATGATTGGTTGGAACCTCGTTTCCCGTACGAAAAGCTCAAACCTGTCTTGTTGGAGGAAGTCCCGCGGCGGCGCTGCACGATGTGGCGCTACCGCGAGTTTCTGCCCATCACCCATGATGAAAATATCATCACCATGGGTGAAGGCGGCACGCCACTTATCCGCTTGCGCAACCTAGGATTGATGTTTGGGGCCCCCAATCTCTACGTGAAGGATGAGCGCCAGGGGCCAACCGGCAGCTTCAAAGACCGCCAGGCTTCTCTGGCTATCAGTCTCATGAAGGAACATGGTATTCGCGAAGCGGTTGTTGCCTCTACTGGAAATGTGGCCATTAGTTATTCAGCCTATGCCGCACAGGCGGGGATCAAGCTGTGGGCCTTTCTCACATCCAGCGTGCCAGCGGACAAAATGCGCGAAGTGGCACTCTATGGGACCGAAGTCGTTAAAGTCACGGCTACCTACGATCGTACCAAAGAAGTGGCTGCACAGTTTGCCGAGCATCGTGGGTTGCACCTCGACCGTGGCATTCGCAGTGTTGCGGCGCGCGAAAGTATGAAAACTCTGGCATATGAGGTTGCCGAAGATTTGGGGTGGCGCGCTCCAGACTGGTACGTGCAGGCAGTCAGCGGTGGCATGGGCCCGGTTGGCGTGCTAAAAGGGTTTCAGGAACTGTACCGCATGGGCTTGATTGACAAAATCCCCAAAATTGCCGCCGTCCAGTCTACAGGGTGCGCCCCGATGGTGAAGGCGTGGCAGGAAAATTCTCCGACACCTGTGAATGTGGAATCGCCACAAACCCTGATCGCCACGGTAGCGACTGGGAAGCCTGGTATCGCCTACACGATCCTATACCACGCCGCCAAACGATACGGTGGAACGTTTGTCTCTGTGACCGACGAGGAAGCCTTCCGTACCATGCACATCATGGCGAAGCTCGATGGGTTTTCGATGGAACCGGCTGCAGCCATGGCGTTTGCCGGTACTATGCAATTGTTGCGTGAGGGTGTCATCAAGCCTGATGAAACGGTCGTCATCTGTTTGAGTGGGCATACATTCCCCGTCGAAAAGCACCTGCTGGAAGAAGGCTGGGCGCACGATCTCGATTTGTCGCACGAGGAAAGTGCCCATGCCGTGCCGAACCGTGAAGAAGGATTGCTGGCATCGCTCGAAAACCTGGGGGGCGATGTGCGCCGCATTGTCATCGTGGAAGATGATGCACCAGCACGTGTGCTCTTACGTCGCATTTTGCAGGCACGGGGTGAATACGAAATCTACGAAG
Source organism: Ardenticatena sp. (assembly GCA_015487975.1). Classification (GTDB taxonomy): domain Bacteria; phylum Chloroflexota; class Anaerolineae; order Ardenticatenales; family Ardenticatenaceae; genus Ardenticatena. The sequence goes on along the minus strand of WFOS01000007.1, from coordinate 67,928 downwards.
CCGAAAATGGCCGGCGTGGGTTGGAAGTCATCAAACAAGTACGCCCCGACCTCATTTTGCTTGACTTGATGATGCCCGAAATGGATGGCTATCAGGTACTCGATCATCTGAAAGCCGATGAAACCCTGGAACATATTCCGGTGATTGTGATTACCGCTGCGCACCTGACCGAAAGCGAACGCAAGCGTCTGAGTGGATATGTGCGCTCCTTGCTGCGCAAAGGCGAATTCGTGGATTCGGAGCTGATGGACGATATCGAATCGGCGTTGAAATAGCGCTAGAACTATGCCGTCGTAGCCTCGAAAGCCCCCACCCACTTCGGGCGGGGGCTTTTGCGTGCGTGTGCGTTGTGCTCAGAGGTAGCAAAATTCGCGGGCTTTGCGTTCCAATTCCTCACGGAATTGTGGTGCCGCAATGTTGATCAAGGCTTTCACGCGCTCGCGGATGGGCTTTCCGTACAAATCAGCGACGCCGTATTCAGTAACCACGTAGTGGACATCGTTGCGTGTCGTGGTCACGCCTGCACCAGGTTTCAGCATGGGAACAATCCGCGAAATCGTGCCGTTTTTGGCCGTCGCTGGCAGGGCAATAATTGGCATGCCACCTTTGGAACGTGCCGCCCCGCGCACAAAATCCAACTGCCCGCCGACGCCACTGTAAAAGCGTGTCCCGATGGAATCGGCGGCGACTTGCCCCGTCAGGTCAACTTCGATGGCGCTGTTGATGCTGACCATCTTCTCATGTTGCGCAATGACAAACGGATCGTTGACATAATCTGTGGGGTGTAGTTCGAAAATGGGGTTATCCGCCACAAAATCATAAAGGGCTTGTGACCCAAAGAAGAACCCTGCCACCACCTTGCCACGGTGAATGGTCTTCTTCGCACCAGTGATGACGCCGGCTTCGATCAGGTGCATGACCCCGTCGGAGAACAATTCGGTATGAATGCCCAAATCGCGGTGCGAGTAGAGATTGTTGAGCACGGCGTCGGGAATGCTCCCAATGCCGAGTTGAAGTGTTGCCCCGTCAGGGATCATTTCAGCGATGGTCTCACCGATACGTTTGTGAACATCCGACATCCCACCCAACGGCGCTTCAGGAAGCGGCACATCGGATTCGACGATGTAATCCAGGTTGCGTACATGGATGAAGCTATCGCCATGGGTGCGTGGCATGTGGCGGTTGACTTGCGCCACGATGACTTTGGCAGCTTCGGCAGCTGGTTTCGTACAGCCAACTTCGACGCCAAACGAGCAGAACCCATGTTCGTCGGGGGGTGAGACCTGGATGAAGGCCACATCAAGCGGTAAACGCCCATTGCGGAATAGACCCGGAATCTCTGAAAGGAAAATGGGGGTAAAGTCAGCCCGCCCTTCGTTGACGGCCTGTCGTACGTTGGGCCCAATAAAGAGCGCATTGTGGCGAAAACACTGCGCATACTCTGGTTTGACATACGGCGCATCGCCAAAATGCAACACGTGGACAATTTCAACGTCGCGCACGTCATCGGCGCGTGCAACCAATGCGTCGATAAGGGTTTGTGGTGCCCCAGCGCCACCGCCGATGTAAAGGCGATGCCCTGATTGTACCACTTCGACGGCTTTTTCGGGCGTGACGATCTTCGAGCGGTACATGTGGGCCCAGTTCATAATGTTACCTCCACTTCACGCCCAAGCGCCGCGGCAACTCGTGTGTTGGCAAGTTTGCCTTGCCAGACATTGATGCCACGTTGCAAGGCAGGTGTATTTTCCAGTGCCATGGCGAGCCCTTTGTCGGCAATTTCCTGGATGAAGGGGAGCGCTGCATTGGCAAGCGCATAACTCCCGGTACGGGCAACGCGAGCAGGGACGTTGGGTACCGCGTAGTGGATGACGTTTTCTTCGATGTAGAAAGGGTGCACGTGATTGGTAGGGCGGCTTGTTTCGATACAACCGCCACTGTCAATTGAAAAGTCAATGATGACGGCACGGGGGCGCATGGTTTTGACCATCTCACGCGAGACGAGGATGGGGGCACGCGCACCAGGCACCGAAACTGCGCCAATGAGCACATCGGCAAATGCGACGGCTTTGGCAATGTTGTAGGGCGTGGCCAGCATGGTACTCACACGTTGCCCTAAAAGGCGGTCGAGTTCTTGGAGAGCGCGCAGGTTCTGGTCGAGCACGGTGACTTGTGCCCCCAGCCCGCAAAATGCCTGTGCAGCGTTGCGTCCCAGCGTACCTGCACCCAGAATCACCACCGCTGCGGGAGGCGTACCAGGGATACCACTCAGCAAAATGCCGCGTCCGCCATTGGTGCTTTCAAGCAGTTGCCCGGCAATGAGTGGCGCCATGCGTCCTGCCAGGATGCTGGTTGGGTGGAGCACAGGCAAGAAGCCATCATCGGTTTCGATGGTTTCATAGGCAATCGCAGTGAGCCCGTCGGCTTGCAGGGTTTCCAGCAAGTCGGGAGAGGCGACGGCCAGATGGAAAAACGCCATGAGAACCTGCCCCGGCCGAAAGTAGTGGTATTCGGCTTCGGTGGGGCGGGCCACTTTCACCACGAGGTCGGCGCGTCCATAGGCTTCTTCAGCGGTGTAGACAATGGTTGCGCCGACGGCCTCATACGCGCTGTCGGGAAATCCTGCGCCGTCGCCAGCCCCATGCTGGATAAAAACGCGATGCCCAGCCCGCACCAGTGCATCAGTGGCGGCGGGAGTCAGGGCAACGCGCTGCTCCATCAAGCGCACTTCTTTGGGGACTCCTATATCCATGTGTCACCTCACAACGTCGTCTTGTCATTTTCCTCTAAACGGGTTGATGTGTGGGAAAAAGGAAGCGCGACACGGCGCATTTCGTGATGAAAAAGTGACCTTGTTTGCGTTTGCACCGTGCCGCGCTGCACCATCTACAGCGTAATCGAGGCAGCACTGTTTGTCATCCGCCAGAAGGTGAAAGAGCCCCCTGGCCGATCGACCAGTTTATGCCGGTTCTGTGGACGGGGCGTTGTTCAAAATGGCTTCGATTTCGGCCAGAACATCATCCGAGAGCACGACATCAGCGGCACGCACATTGTCTTCTACTTGCGATACTTTTGTCGCTCCGGTGATGACGCTACTGACGGCCTCGAGGCGCAGCACCCATGCCAGCGCCAATTGCGCCCGTGTGATGCCCAGATCGTCGGCGATGCGTTTCAACCTGCGCACGTTCTCGCGGTTTTCTTCGGTCAGGTATCGCTCAGCCGCCCACGGTTCACGCGCAAAACGCGAGTCGGGCGGGATGCCGTCATCGTACTTGCCGGTGAGCATACCCATCGCCAGTGGTGACCACACGACCAGGCCGATGCCGCGTGGTTCTACCACAGGCAGCAGGTGTTTTTCGACGTTTTCGCGCCAGAGCATGGAGTATTGGGGCTGTTCGACCTGCGGTTTGTACAAGTTGTAACGTTCGCATACTTCGTAGGCTTCGACGATTTGCGCCGCGCTCCATTCCGATGTGCCCCAGTAGAGCACTTTGCCTTGATGAATGAGGTCGTCCATGGCACGCACAGTCTCTTCGATGGGGGTTTCGGGATCGGGGCGGTGACAGAAGTAAATATCCACGTAATCAGTCCCTAAGCGTTGCAGGCTTTTGTCGATGCTTTCCATGATATGCTTGCGCGAGAGTCCGCGATCATTGACATCGTCGCTCATAGGCCAGAAAACCTTCGTGGCAATCACCAAAGTGTGGCGCGGGAACTGGCGCAAAATGTCGCCCATCTGTCGTTCCGCGTTCCCCTTGCCGTAGATATCAGCAAGATCGAAATAGTTGACGCCCAAGTCATACGCGCGTTCGACAATGCGGCGCGCTTCATCATCGGGTACTTTGCCTTCGCCAAAGTTGATCCAACCGCCAAGCGAGACAACGCTCACTTTCATGCCAGCATTGCCTAAGCGACGGTATTGCATGGTCAACCTCCTGTGGTTTGTGTTGGTTGTTGGTCAAGCCTCATCCAGCCCACTGACGAGCCGCATGAGGCGTGTCATGAGCGTTTGCGCCCATGTTTCATCGGGCGCCTGAAGGGCGCTGGCGTGGTCGGGCAGTGCCAGGGTATAGACGTGTGGCAGCGCGTCGCGCGCTGTGCGGCGTGTGTAGTGGGCGATGGCGTTGTTGGCCATGGAGAAGAAGGGGGCTTCGTCGTCGTCGCGGGCGCCGAAGACATTGACGAGCGTTCCGTGCCCCTGATGACGCATTTGTGTGGTAGCAGCCCACGTGCCCAGAATGGTGCTGTCCAGCAGACGGCGTGCCACGCCCCATGCGGATGGTGTTTCGCTACGGAGTGTAGCTGCTTCGGCAGGCGTGGGGAGCGCATTGTTCACCCACACGTCCAGCCGCCCAAAGGTGTCCAATGTGCGGGCGACAACCAGGGCGGCGCTTTGGGCGGTGTCGAGTGCACTATCCACACCCAGCACTTGCACCCCCGGAATCGGCTCGAATTCAGCATAGGCAGCTTCGAGAGCGGCCATGTCGGGTGCCGTGAGGACGATGGCGGCCCCTGCCTGTGCCAGGGCTGCCGCCAACAACAGGCCGGGCGGCTCCGCACTGTTCGTGACCACGGCGACTTTGTTGCGCAAGACAAACGATGCACGCGCGTTTGCCGCCCAACTCATGGCCTACCTCCTCTGGATGCCTGGTTGATGGTCTGTTTGTGTGCTGAATGCGTGGCGGTTGTCCAGAGAAATGTTGTCATAAACACCTCGTTCTCTGCATTGTTTGCCATGGCAACTGTAATCCAACGATGCCATTGCGCAAAATAGCATGCAAGAACGGCCTTCTGCTCTTGCATGCCGTGGCCTTACACGGGGCGCAAAATGCGCAGTTGCACCGGTTCGAGCGTGAAGGCATGTGTGGCGTTCAGGCGCTCGCCGTTGAACAGGTCTTCGAATTCGTAATCGTAGCCGTAGAGGCGCAAAAGATCGCCATCCAGGGTTTGGGGGGCTTCTTTGAAGTTGGCAACAACGAGCACCACGTCGCCAGCGTGTTCGCGGGCAAAGGCGAGCACATGCGGATTGCCTGTGGCAATGACATGCAACGTATTGCCTCCCAGCGCCGGTGTTGCACGTCGAATGCGAATGAGCCGCTGGAAGCCGGCATAGATGCGCCCTTCGAGCGCTTGTGGATCGTGACGACGTTCCATGCGTGTCCAGTCGGTTGGAACACGATGCACCCAGCGCGAATCGCCCAGATGGTGCGGTTTTCGCGCTTGTTCGTAATCATTCAGCATGCCAATTTCATCGCCTAGGTAGATGAGGGGAATGCCGCCGACCGTCATGATGATGCCGTAGAGCAACCAGATGCGCCGAATTGCCAGTTCGACCTCGTGTTCGCCTTCTTCGAGCAATGCTTTTTCGAGCCCCGCGAGCGAGGCACAGGTACCACTCACGCGGGCGTCGCCTGTTTTGGGGTTTTCTTGAAACGGCAGGCCCCGCGCGAAACTTCCCGGAAAGCGCCCGGTATAGAAGGCATTGAGGAAGTGGCGGTGGTCGTGGCCATCGATGCCCAGCCGCGCAGCGTCTTCATCCGAAAATGTCCAGCCGATGTCGTCATGGCAACGGACGTAATTCACCCAGGCAGTGCCATGGGGCAGAGCATGGCGTTCGCGCAACGCTAGTTCCAACAAGTTGACTTCGCGCGTGGCGAGCGTGTTCCAGAGCAAGGCCATGAGGAGCGGGTTGTAAGAGAGCTGGCATTCTTCTGGCGCGATGTACTTCACCACCTCGTCAGGGTGCAAGATGGCTTCGGATTTGAAAAGCAGACCAGGCGCAGCAATGCGTGCCACGCCGTTGAACGCACGAATCAGGGTATGTGCTTGTGGCAGGTTCTCGCAGTTCGTGCCCAGGGCTTTCCAGGTGAATGCCAGTGCGTCGAAACGGAGAACATCGGCACCTACATTCGCCAGGAACAGCATTTCCGAGGCCATTTGAACGAACGTGGCCGGGTTCGAGTAATTGAGGTCCCATTGGTAAGTGTGGAAGGTGGTCCAAACCCATTCTTCGCGTCCGGTGCGTTCGTCGCGCAGCGGGCTGAACGCGCCGGGATGCTCTTCGGGAAAGATTTCGCGCAGATGGCGTTCGTATGTGTCGGGCATGGTGCGATCGGGGAAAATCCAGTAGTACTGGCGGTACAGCGGATGCCCCGCGCGTGCCTGTTGCGCCCAGGGGTGGTCGTCGGCAGTGTGGTTGAGCACAAAATCGAGCACCAGGCTGATGCCCGCGCGCCGCAGGTCGGCCGCTAGATGGCGCAGGTCTTCGAGTGTGCCGAGGCGGGCATCTACCTGGCGGTAATCGCTGACGGCGTAGCCGCCGTCGTTTTCACCAGGGCGTGTTTTGAATAGGGGCATGAGATGCAGGTAGGTAATCCCCAATTCTTCGAAGTAGGGGAGTTTTTGGCGTACACCGTTGAGTGTTCCCGCGAACAGATCAACATAACAGACCGCACCGAGCATTTGGTGAGTTCGAAACCAGTCGGGATGAGCTTCACGTTCAGCGTCGAGTGTTTTCAGGGCGGGGTCGCGTTCGAGCCAGGCGCTTGCCATATTGGCAAGCAGCTCTTCCAGGTGGTAGAAAAAGTCGTAATGCCCCTGGTAGAGGCTGGTCAGGTGGTCGAAGAGACGTGGAAAATGGCGGTACAACCGTTCGCGGAAGAGTGCCCATGCGTCTGGTTGGGTGGCGATGTCATTGGCAAAGCGTTGTTCCAGGCGCGGCACGAGCCGTTCCAGTGTCCATGTCGCGTGGTCGAATGTGGTATTCATGCGTGCAATGCCTCCTTCCAGGCGAGTTCGGCCAGCGCAATCGCCCCCAGGACGCCTGCGTGGTTGCCCAACCCGGGGGCAACGATGAACGTCTCTATCTCCTCATGCAGCGCAGGATGCTGAATGTACCCGTCGAGGGCTTTCTGTGTGGTTGTGCGTACCAGCGGAAGCAGGGTGGGGGCGTTCATCACACCACCACCCAGGATGATGCGCTGCGGCGAGAGGGTGCAGATGAATGTTGCCAGCGCTTGCCCCAGATACTCGGCCTGCAACGCCCAGGCGGGATGGTCGGGGGGCAAGGTTTCGGCTTTTTGCCCCCAGCGTGCTGCCAAGGCGGGGCCGCTGCACAATCCTTCAAGACAATCGCCATGGTAGGGGCAGATGCCTTCGAAGGGGTCGCGGGCGGGGTCGCGTGGCAGGCGAATGTGTCCCATTTCGGGGTGCAACAGCCCATGCACAAGCCGCCCATTCACAAACGCACCACCACCAATCCCGGTGCCAATCGTGAGGTAGATGAAAGTATCCAGGCCTTGCGCCGCCCCCCAGCGATATTCACCTAGCGCTGCGCCGTTCACGTCGGTATCAAAGCCAATCGGGATACCGAATTCACGAGCGAAGACGCCGACGATGTCTGTATGCGCCCAACCGGGTTTAGGGGTGCTGGTAATGAACCCGTAGGTCGGTGAATCGGGGTGCAGGTCAAGCGGGCCGAATGAAGCAATGCCCAGCGCGGCCAGAGGCGTTTCGCAGTGGATGGTGCGGAAGAAGTCCAACACACGCCCAAGCGTTTCTGCGGGCGTGGTGGTTGGAAAGCGGCTTTCGTGCAGCAGTGTGGTGGGTGAGGTGCCAACAGCGCATACGAACTTGGTGCCGCCTGCTTCGATACCTCCAAAAAGCGGGGTTGACATGTGTGCAAGCCTCCTGTGTGTCAGGTGTAGTCGAACACGACTTTGATGCTGCCACTGCGTTTGTCCATTGCGGTTTGAATGGCCTGGCGCCACTCGTCAAGCCGAAAGCGATGCGTAATCAATCCGTCGGTGGTGAGTTTGCCTGCGCGGAGCAGCTCAATGACAATCTCGTATGTGCGGCGCTGTTCGCCGTGCCAGCATTCAGCCCCGTGGGCATAGACGCCCACCAGGTCCACTTCTTGATACCAGACAGGTGTCAGATCGATGCGCAGAGGAGCAAGCGTAATCCCCACCATGACAACGGTACCACGCCCGCGTGCCAGGCGCAGGCTGTCGTGCACAGTCTGGGCTGACCCCACACAATCGTACACGACATCCCAGCCACCCAACGCCATGCGATTGCCGAACATCCCCCGATACACTCGCGCTCCCGTCAATGTAGCGACGACGTCGAACGGGTCTTCACGCAGCAGTACTGTATCGGCTCCCAGTCGGCGAGCGGCTTCGGCCTGGTGAGGGTATCGTGCAACGGCGGTGATGTGGCAGTCGGGCTGTACAGCGCGTGTGGCTTGTACCGTGTTCAGCCCCACAATTCCGCACCCGACGATGAGCACATGGTTTCCCGGTTGGGGTGGGCGGCGCAAAACGGCACGCACGGCGGTACTCAGCGGTTCGACGAACATTGCCTGTTCGTCGCTCAACTCGTCGGGAACGCGATACACCTCGGTTTCGTGTGCCGTAAACGTATCGCCCCAACCGCCTCCTTCGCCACGCGGTGCAACACCGAGTGAAGCATTTTCGCACAGCGTGAAGTTGCCCTCGGCGCAATGACGGCAACACGGTTCGATTTCCTGACTCAGGCAGGTGGCACCCTGGAAGCGTGTGTCCATGAGAACGCGGTCGCCTACGTACAGGTGTTGCACACCTGCCCCCACCTCGACGATTTCACCCACAACCTCGTGCCCCAGATAAAAGCGGCTGGTGCCTGGCAGCGCGGCAGGCGCAATCGTGGGGTCGGCTTCGGCCATGAGCAAGGCAATGTCGCTGGCACAGATGCCGCACAGGCGATTGCGCACGCGCACCCAGCGCGCCCCTGGCAGGGGCGGGTCTGGCCAGGTGGCAAAGCGAGCTGGCGAGAGTGGGCTAAACACGACATCCGGCCAGAGACGTTTCAACGCCTTGACGAGGAGCAGACGGGGAAGATGTTTGTCAACATAAATTGCTCGCATGGTTCACCTGTGTGGCACACTTGGTTGTTGGATGGCGTGAACGGTATGATACGAGAACAGGTACAGAAGGCGAAAAAGGCGTGGCACGCAGGCCAAGTGGTCATGGTTTCTGCATGAATGCCCCGGGTATGGGGGGTGGCTTTGGCGTTCCACGTCGGCAGGGTTATACTTTGCAGGACATTTTCAAGGGAGTGGAGCAAAACATGGCAGCTATTTTTCCGTTTACGGCAATTGTTGGTCAGGAACGCATGAAACGAGCGCTCATCCTCAATGCGGTCAGCCACCGCGTGGGGGGTGTCCTCATTCGGGGTGAGCGCGGAACCGCCAAAAGTACCGCAGTGCGGGCGTTGGCAGCCCTGTTGCCCGAGATCGAAGTGGTCGCCGATTGTCCATTCAGTTGCGACCCGCATGACCCGCTGACACTGTGCGACAATTGCCGTGCCCGCTACGAGCGAGGCGAAACCTTGCCTGTGGCACGGCGCCGTATTCGTGTGGTGGATTTGCCCGTGAGTGCTACCGAAGACCGTGTGGTGGGCACGTTGGACATCGAGCAGGCAATCAAAAAGGGTGAAAAGCGGTTCGAGCCGGGCGTGTTGGCAGCCGCCAACCGTGGCATTCTCTATGTGGACGAAGTCAACTTGCTGGATGACCATGTGGTAGATTTGCTGCTGGATTCGGCGGCGATGGGGGTCAATGTCGTCGAGCGTGAGGGCATTTCGTTTTCGCACCCTGCGCAATTCATCCTGGTTGGTACGATGAACCCCGAAGAAGGGGAGCTGCGTCCGCAGCTGCTCGACCGTTTTGGATTGATGGTGGACGTCGAAGGCATTAGCGACCCTCAACAGCGCATGCTCATCTTGCAGCGGCGTATCGAGTTCGAAAACGACCCACAGGCCTTCTACGAGCGCTGGCGTGAATCGGAAGAACTGTTGTCGCGCCAGATTACCGAAGCACGCGAGCGCCTGCCGAACGTCACCTACACGACCGAAAACCTCTACTCGATTGCACGCCTGACTGCCGAATTGGGCGTGGATGGCCACCGTGCCGACATTACTATTTTGAAGGCGGCCATCGCCAACGCCGCGTTCGAGGGGCGCACACGTGTCACCGAAGTGGATATTCTCACTGCTGCCGAATTGGCGTTGCCGCATCGTCTCAAACGTCGCCCTCTGCAAGATACCGCCCGCGACCTCGAAGCATTGCACGAACGATTGCAACAGGCACGTGAAGAAGCCGCTCGTCGCGAAGCCGAACAGGAGCAGAATGGCGACGCGGACGACGCCACAGGGGAAAAAAAAACGCAGATGACGGCTCGCTAGACGAAGCCGCGAAGGACCTTGGTCAGACCAGTGAGATGGCAGCAAACGAGAAAGCAGGCGAATCGCCTGACGACGGTCATCCACTGCCGCAACGTGTGCCTGAACGGGGTGGCGAAGATTCCGAGGATGGAAAAGGCCGCCCCGTTCGCCCTTCCGAGCCACTCGGTGCGCCTCGCCTTGCCCCCGATCTCGACCGCCGTATGCGCCGACGTGCTGGCAAACGTACCACCACACGCACCAATCGCAAGCGCGGGCGCTATATCAAAGCTCGCCCTGCCCGCGACCGCCTGGATGACATCGCCTTCGATGCGACCCTGCGTGCTGCTGCACCGCACCAGCGCCACCGCAAGAATGACGACCTGGCTGTGCACATTCGCCGCGAGGAAGTTCAGCGCAAGGTGCGCGTGCGCCGCACGAGCAACCTCATTCTCTTTGTGGTGGATGCGTCGTGGAGTATGGCCGCCAGCGAGCGTATGGAAGCCACCAAAGGCGCGATTTTGGGCTTGCTGATGGATGCGTACCAGAAGCGCGACCAGGTCGGCATGGTGGTGTTTCAGCGTAATCGGGCACGGGTGGTGTTGCCGCCCACCAACAGTGTGGAATTGGCACGCAAAGCACTGGAAGAAGTGCCCGTGGGCGGGAAAACGCCGCTTTCCAGCGGGCTCTACACCACGTTCGAAATCGTCGAGCGGGAGCGCCGCCGCAACCCGGAAGTGGTCCCGCTCGTGGTGCTCCTGACCGATGGGGCAGGCAACGTCTCGATGGGGTCTATGCCGCCCCAGCAGGAAGCGTTGCAGGTGGCGCGATTGTTCAAAGAACACCACATCCCCGCCGTGGTCGTCAACACCGAGCATGAAGCATTCGACCGCGGGTTGGCGCAACAGTTGGCGGACGAAATGGGCGCTGAATGCCTCAAACTCAAAGACTTCTCGCCCGACGCATTGACCAGCCTGGTGCACCGCTACACGCGCTAGGGAACGTGCCTGGTTCTTCCAGACCTGTCAGGTGTTGTTGCCTGGCGGGTTTCTTTTTGTGCACATGTGCCGAAGGAGATCGATGTTGCGAAGCACAGAGGTGAACCATGTTCGATGAGACTGTTTTGGAAGCACGTGCGCGTGCTGTCATGCCTGTGGAGAGTGCCCACGACTGGTGGCATGTGCGCCGTGTCTGGCGGCTTGCGCAACGGATTGCCCGCACTGAACCGTCTGCCGACAGGCGTGTCTTGCAGATTGCGGTTTTCTTCCACGATGTCATGCCCAAACGCGCCGAAGGGGGGCATGCCCTGGTGTCGGCAGCGTGGCTGGCGGATCTGCTCACCCCGCTTGATGTGGCGGCAGATGTGTTGGAACGCGCCGCCGATGCCATCAACACGCACAGTTTTTCGCGCGGATTGCCGCCTACATCCCTGGAAGGTGCCATTTTGCAGGACGCCGACCGCCTGGATGCGATGGGCGCGATTGGGATTGCACGTTGCTTTGCCTATGGTGGGGCACATGGGCGCCCGCTTTACGACCCCGACGACCCTACCAACAGCGTGCAACACTTCTACGACAAGTTGCTTCGTCTCCGCGATGGCATGCACACAGCCGAGGGACGCCGCCTGGCAGAAGAACGCCATGCGTTCATGGAGCAGTTTTTGCAACAGTTTTGGCGCGAATGGGGCCAGGAGCAGAAAGAGAAAAAGACCTGACAGGTCGGTGAAGACCTGTCAGGTCGGGTGTTCACATGAAACGTTCGCGCACACGTTGCAAAATATCGGCACGAATCTGGCGTGCGGCTTCCAACACCTGCGAGATGTCGCGGTCGCGAATATCGAGGATGAGGTGTAATGGCCGCCCGATACCGAGCGTGTACTTCACCACCAGGTCGAGTACGCCGTTGAGATTGATTTCCCCCGATTCGGCGTAGATCCCCGGTGACTCGCGCAATTTGAGGGGCGAATCGAAGGGGTTTTGTTGCGGGTGCAGTCCTGGAATAGCGTGCGTTTCACTTTCCCAGCACCCACCAAGTTGGATGACGTGAATCCCCTCACAGACATTGCTCAGGCTGTATTCGAGGTGCTCTAAGAACGAGACGCGTTCATCCCATTGCCCCAGGCTCATCAGCCGCCGATAGGTTTGCCACAAGTGAGAGATGTTGAAGGCAATACGGGTGTTGTGCAGAATGTGCTGCGCTTGATTGAAAATCGACACCAGCTCGCCGCCATGAGCAGGGAAACGCGGATAGGGCAGCACTTCGATGAGTGGCGTAAACGTGTAGCCACGTGAAGCGTAGTAGGCAGCAATCTCTTTGTACATTTTCAACCCTTTGTTCACCTGATCTTGGCGTTCCCAGGTCCATTTGTCGCGTGTTGCCAGGTGAAAGACCATGTAGTCCGCCTGGATGGCGTGTGCCAGATCCATCACACGCTTTGTCTCTTCCAGCGCGCGATACTTGGCATAAAAATTGCTGCTGAGCGGGTCGCGTCCAGTGGTGGGCATATGCAGGCCAATGCGCATCGTATCGCTGCGCAAAAAGCGTTGCAAGGCATGCTCGGTGTACATGATTTTCAGCCAGGGATTGTGCAAATTCCCCTGAAACTGGTCGGGATAGGCGGTGAGGTTGACAAAGCGTGCTTCGGGCTGCAATTCGAAAAAGACAGTTTCGGTTTGCAGAGTGTTGCTGAACCGATGCGCATACGCCATAAGGTCGTCGGGGACATGGAGGCGTGATGGTTGGTCGGCCAAATTCAGGTCGGATAAGGCAATTCCAATGTTGATTTCGTTCATGAGTGTCCCTCTGTTCCTGGCATTCTTCCGTCGCGGTCTGTTTCAGATAATATGCGATTGATTACGTTCTTCAAGCGCTCGGATTTGTTCGGCTGGCCCCATCACGATGAGGGTTTCACCTGGTGCGATCACGTAGTCGGCAGGGGGATTGAAAAGGAAACGCCCATCAGTACGGCGAACCCCAATGACGTTCACATGCCACACACGGCGCAGATCACATCCGCTGAGCGTTTGCCCCGCCAGGGGAGAATGGTTGCCGATGGTCAACTCGCCAATGTCTATATCGCTGTCCGTTTCGTGGAACATGCTCTCGAAAAAATCATGGACGGTGGGGCGCAGCGTGGCGAGCGTGAGACGGTGGCCGCCGATGGTGTACGGGCTGACAACACGGTCTGCACCAGCACGGCGCAATTTGCTTTCGGTGCGTGCGTTCGATGCGCGTGCGGTGATCCGCAAATTGGGGTTCAGCCCGCGGGCGGTCAGGACGGCGAGCACGTTATCGGCATCGCTGCTCAACGCGGCAACGAAGCCTTGGGCACGTTCGATCCCTGCTTCGAGGAGCGTGTCGTCCTGTGTGGCGTCGCCGATCAGAAAGGGGATGCCGTGTTCGATCAGGGCTTCCTGAATCTCGGGGTTGCTGTCGATGACGAGGAAGGGGACGCCATGGCGTTTCAAATCACGCACCACCTGTTGTCCCATGCGCCCATAGCCTGCGATGATGTAGTGGTTGTTCAGTTTCATGCGCGCTTCCTCCAAGCGGCGCTGTTGCACCGATTGCCAGAGGCGTTCTCCCAAAATAATTTCGACTGCATTTTGCACTGCCCAGGCGACTGTGCCTACCCCAACGAGAATGAGCATGATGGTGAAAAGTCGCCCTGTGTGTGAGAGCGGGCGCACTTCTCCAAAGCCAACTGTCGTCAGGGTGATCACGGTCATGTAGAGAGCATCAATCCAGGTCAGCCCTTCTAGCAGCACGTAGCCAACTGTCCCCGCCAGCATGACACATACTAGCAACAGGAGTGAAAATTGAAAGCGGCGCACAGGGTCGCTCAACGTAGCCCGTATTGTGCGCCACGTGATGGTGAAGATGGATTCAAACGAAAACGGTTTCTGATTCATGCTGGTTGTTCAACGTCGCCAGCCTCGATGTGATGTGTCAATGTGCGTTTCGAGTGGTTGTTGGGGCGATGTGTCGAGTGTCCGAATGTATTCGATGACTGGTTGTTGCCACGGGATAGTTGTATCGTACCCGTCGGGGTCTTGTTCGCCAAATAAATATCCATCACCGCCAGCAAACATGAAATCGTTGATGAGTACGTGGTAAGTGGCTGCGCGGTCGAGTGGGCTGCCGTCGTCGAGCACGAATGTACCGCCCTGGAAGCGCATGCCGCTGAATGTGCCCCCGCAGCAGGCGAAGTTGTCAAGAATCTCCTGACCAGTGACTTCCACGTCAACCAGTGTATTGTCGAAGGGCAGAACGCCGTACACATCGCCAACTGTGATGACACCAGGCGTCAGATCCGCCCGAAAGCCACCCAGATTGGTGTAGGCAATGTCCGCACTTGGATAGGCGAACCGCCATGCGTCGGTCACCAGATTGTAGAGCGCGCTTCCCCGTTTGATGCCGCTTTCGGTGTAGCCGATGGGGTCTTCCAGCACGTCAGCAGCGGCGGCACGCCAGCGCTCCACAATCGCAGCGACATCGGTGTCGGGTGCAAAGCCGTCGGGGGAGTGTTCGCGCAGGGTAGCGCGGGCTGAGACGATGCGGTCGGTGGCAACGTCCACATCCAGATCGAGGCGGGCGTAGGATTCCCAATGCTTGCCGCCGATGAGGATGTACACGCCGTCGCGTTCGTTGGCGACGAACTCGTTACAATGCCCACCCGTCAGCACATCGACACCCAATTGGGTGGCAGTGGGGAGGAGTGCTCGAATCTCATCCAGGCAGATGTGCCCAAGCACCACAATCAAATCCACGCCGGCTTCGTTCAGACGGGGAACCCATTCGCGCAGGGTTTCATCGTAGGGGCGAAAACGCAGTGAAGCGACGTTGTTCGGTTTGGTGGTGTAGGGCGTGGATGTCGTGGTCAATCCCAACAGCCCTACGCGCACGCCATTGGCTTCGAGCACCATGGAGGGGGTGAACCCGTCGGGAATGTCGCCTGTCTCGGCATCCACGATGTTGGTTGCCACGTAGGGGATGATGCCTTCCGCCATGCGTGCTTTGAGCAGATCTAGCCCAAAATCGAATTCGTGATTGCCGATGGCTGCGGCGTCATACCCCAACGCATCCATGACTTCGTATGCCGATTCACCTTCGAAGAAGGATGAAATGGCGGGACCTGTCCAATTGTCGCCACCACTCAACACCAAAAACGCTTCGTCAGTAGGGGTGTAGCCTTCTTCGGTGCGCCAGCGGGTCAGCAATTCGGCGACACCCCCTACGCGGCGCCCGTCACGTTCGTGGGGTTCGAGCCAGCCATGCTCGTCGTTGGTGTAGAGGATGGTCATGTGGCGCACGTTGTCTGTGGTTGACGTGTCCATCGTATTGGCGGGTGTGTTGGTTGGGGGTGGCGTGGTTGTGGAAGACTCGATGGGTGAGGCTGTTGGCGCAGGTGTGGCTGGTTGGCATGCCAGCAACAGCCACCAGGCCGACAAGATGAGTGTCAGGAAGAGACGACGCGAGACCATACGGCGCTCCTTCTGTTCGATAGTTGGCAGGCGAGACAGAAAAAACGCCGCTCCGAAAGAGAGCGGCGACTTTTGTGCGACTGTCTCGCTTACTGGTCGGCTTTCAATTGCTCGATGGTGCGGCGAATGATGTCGTCCAGAGGGTTTTCTTCGGCGGCTTGTTTCTTCTTGCGCTTGTTCTTGGCGCGTTCCTGAGCACGTGCCAGTGCCAGCGCGAAGAGCGAAACGGGTTGTTCGTCGTCTTCATCGTCGAAGGTGTACTCGATCGTTTCGCGTGGCTCGCGCATGCTCAGGCTGATGCGCTTGCGCTTGCGGTCGATGCCGATGATACGGACTTTGACTTCCTGCCCGACTTCGACCACGTCTTCGACACGGTTGACGCGCTCGTCGCTCAATTCCGAGATGTGCACCAGGCCATCGGTTTCAGCGCCGATATCCACGAAGGCGCCGAATTCTACGATGCTGGTCACAATCCCCGTGAATTCCTGTCCTTCTTCGATGTCGCGCAAGCGCAACTTGCCGTCGTCTTCTTCGCGGCGGGATTCGCGCGGCGTGTTGGGGTCGATCATCGTCAGGCTGATGCGTTTGCGTTCCAGGTCCACTTCTTTGACCCAGACGGTGACTTCGTCGCCTACGGAAACCACGTCTTCGACTTTTTCGACGAAGCCATCTTTGAGTTCTGAGATGTGCACCAGACCGTCGGTTTCCGCCCCGATGTCCACGAAAGCGCCGTAGTCTTGCGTGCTGCGCACGATGCCCTTGAGTTCCATGCCTGGCGTCAATTCATCCATATGCACCGAGATTTCGCGCTGTTGCTTGCGCGACTTGCGGCGTCGGCGGCGTTTCTTGGGCTTCTCGCTCGTGGCCTCGGGGGCGGAAGTGGGCTCGTTCGTGGTTTCGGGGGTTTCGGCTACGGTCGCTTCGGCAACTTCGGCGGACAGTCGTTCTTCCGTGGTCTCCGTGGGCGTTTCGGCCACCTCCGGAGCCTGCGGTTCGATGTGCTCGCTCATCGTGCGTCTCCTTTTCCAAAAAGATTTTCAAATCGCTGATTCTTCCGAATCATAGGCTAATCCGGCATTATACAAGAAGCGCATAAATGCGCAATTTGCACGTGAAGAAAGGAACAAACAGGGCGTGTATACGCCTGTTTGACGCGCCACCCATTGCGTGGTACGTCTTGCATAGGAGATATGAGCCCTTGTATCGTGCAAAGGAGGTTGGTATGGGGATTGGCATTGATCATCTGGTGGTTGGTGTCCCTTCCCTCGAAGCGGCTGTGGATGCGTGGCAATCGGCGGGGTTTCATGTTGTCGAAGGTGGGATCCATGCAGGCGGGCTGACTCACAATGCGCTTATCGTGCTGGAAGATGGGACGTACATTGAGCTGCTGGCACCGACGAATGCCGTGCGCTGGTCGGCGTTGCGAGCGGCGGCACGTGTGGGATTGTTGGATGGGGCCATGACGGGATTTTCGCCCATTCAGAAGCGCATGGTGCGCTATGCGTTGGGGCCTTATGGCTTGCAGGATTTTGCCGTCGATGTCGAAGATGCTGCTGCGGCAGCCGAAGCTGCCGAAGCACGCGGGCTGGCGATGACACCGCCCGCCGAAGGCTCGCGCGCACGCCCTGATGGTCGCGAAGTGCGCTGGATAACCGTCACACCGCGCGATCCCGATTTGCCGTTCTTCATTCAAGATCTGACCCCGCGTGAGTGGCGTGTCCCCCCGGAATGGGCGGCGCATCCCAACCGGGCGTACAGTATTCGCAAGATAGTGGTGTTGGCGCGTCGCCCAGCAGAAACAGCCGCGCATTACGAAATGCTGCTGGATGTTTCTCCGGTGCGTTTCGATGAACATGGCATCTTGTTTACGCTTGGGGCAACACGGGTAGAAGTGCGTGAGCCGCTCACCGATGAGGAACGCGCCGCGCTCGGGCAACGTTCAGCCCGCCCGTGGGCACTGGAAATGCGTACACACGATGCGCATGGCACTGCCACGGTGGCGTTTCCCCCGGAGATGGGGGTGCCGCTGACACTTGTCCCCGACACGTTATGAACGTGCCACGTCAAAGCAAGAATGCGCCCGGCCCGGGGCGGGCGATGATGAGGTCGCGCACGACGGGAAGCGCACGCACGGCAGCGACAAGCGCCTGATGGTGCTTGGCTTCGCAAATGAGATGCACGTTGGGACCGGCATCGATGGTGAACCAGACAGGGAGCCCATCATTGCGCCACTTTTCCACGGCTTGCAGAATTTCCAGCGTTGCGCCTGTCCAGTAGTAGAGCCGGGGATGGCTGCTCATCATCACGAAGTGCATGGCAAGGGCATCGGTTTCGATGAGTGGGCCAAGCGTCGCCAAATCGCGGTCGAGAATGGCCTGGCGCACATTCGGTAATGCGTTCTGCACCAGCGAGAGCCGTGTTTCCAGAAATGGACTAGTTTTGGCCAGCAAATGCCCTTGTGCCGACGAAACCTTTTTTTCACTCTCTTCGACCACGGCAACCACGTCGTAGAGGTCCCAGTGGTCGGGAGGGGCAATTTGTTCAGCGAAGGATGACGCATCGTCCTGACCGGCGTGCCACCAGACGAACCCACCTTCGATGGAGCGTGCCGCTGAACCAGAACCACGCCGCGCAATGCGGCTGAGTGTGCGTGTGTCGAGTGAGAGCCCCAACGCAGCAGCCGCCGCCACCGTCAGCGCCGCAAATGCCGAGGCACTGCTGGCAATCCCCGCTCCCATTGGGAAGGTGTTTTCGGAGACGATGCGTGCCCGCCATGTGAGCCCCGCCATGTTGCGCAGAATGTCAAGATGACGCGAGGCGCGTTCCGTGGCTGCGGGCGTGGCCGGCTTGCCACCAATCACCAGTTCATCCGCCGGCAAGGCCGGGTCGAAGGTCACGGTGGTGGTCGTGCGGGTTGTGTCCAGTGTGAACGAGACACTGTCGTTCAGCGGAATGTTGAGGGCACTGTCGCGCACGCCCCAGTATTTGATGAGCGCGATATTGGCGCCAGCATTGGCGGTTGCGGAACGAGGTTCGGTGCTCATCGCCTGTTTCCCCTCATTCGAACAAAATGGCAATGTCTTCGGGTGTCAGGTTCTTGAAGATGCCGCCCTCGGTTGTAATGAGTTGCGACACAAGTTGTTGTTTGCGTTCCTGCAAGTCCAAAATCTTTTCTTCGACGGTGTTGCGCGTAATCAGGCGATAGACGAAGACCGGTTTCTCTTGCCCAATGCGGTGCGTACGGTCGGCGGCCTGTTGCTCTACCGCCGGGTTCCACCAGGGGTCGATGTGGATGACGTAATCGGCAGCAGTGAGGTTCAAGCCGACACCGCCAGCACGCAGGCTGATGAGGAAGAACGGAACATGCTCATCGTGCTGGAAGCGGTCCACAATCGCCTGACGGTCGCGCGTTTGCCCGTCGAGGTAGGCATAGGGAATGCCACGGGCATCCAGCTCATGACGCACAAGCCCCAGCACTTTGACGAATTGGGAAAAGATGAGCGCCTTGTGTCCTTCTTCGCGCAGCGTTTCGAGCGTTTCCAGAAGAAGCTCGAACTTGCCGGATGTTCCCTGGTAGGTGCGGTCCACCAGTTTGGGATGGATGGCGATTTGACGCAGGCGCAACAGCCCTTCCAGCACTTTCATGCGAGCATGTTGGAGGTCTTCTTCTTCTATGAGCCCCAACAGCAAGCTGCGGTAGTACGTGCGCCACTGTTCGTAGAACGCAGCCTGCTCATCGCTCATCTCGGTGAAGAAGACGCGCTCGGTGCGCGGCGGCAGTTCGGGCGCTACCTGTGCTTTGGTACGGCGTAGGATGAAGGGATACACAAGTTTGCGAAGCAAATTGGCGGTTTCATCATCTTGCAGACGCTCGATCGGGGTGGCAAAGTGTTCGCGAAAGTATTTGAAATTCCCCAGCAACCCCGGATTGATGAACGCGAAGAGTGACCAGAGTTCGGTCGTGTTGTTTTCGACGGGGGTCCCCGTCATCGCCAGACGGTGGTCGGATTTGAGCAGGCGTATCGCACGTGCCGTCTTGGTGAGCGGGTTCTTGATGGCTTGCGACTCGTCCAGAACGACGTAATGGAAGGGGTACTGGCGCAGCATCTTGGCATCGCGCAGGGCGGTGCCATAGGTGGTGAGCACAAGATCGTAGTGATCGAAAACCGACGGGTCGTCGGTGCGTTGTGGGCCAGCATGGATGAGCACACGCAGAGAAGGCGTAAACCGTGCTGCTTCGCGGCGCCAGTTTTCCAGCAGTGAACGGGGCACAATCACCAGGTCGGCATGTTTGGCGTGCCCACTTTCACGCAGCGAGAGCAGAAACACCAACACCTGCACCGTCTTTCCAAGCCCCATATCGTCGGCGAGGCAACCACCGAAGTGATAGCGGTGCAGGAAGTGAAGCCAGTTGTAGCCCGCTTTCTGGTAGGGGCGGAGTTCGCCCTGAAAGCCGTGTGGCAGGGGCACATCTTCGATGCCGTCGAACGTGTGCAGAAGGTGCCGCCGGCGCTCGAATTCTTCATCCACGTCGATTCGTTCGACGTCGTCCAGCAGCGTTTCCAGCAGGCCAATCTGTGTGGAGCGAAAACGCAGCCCCTCGTCGGCGAGTTCGGCTAGCCCAAAGACATGCTTGAATTTTTCCAGCCACTCTTCTGGGAGTTCGCCGATGGAGCCGTCGGCAAGTTTGACATATCGGCGGCCACGCCGCAACGCACGGCGAATTTCTGCCAATGAGACATGCACATCCCCAAAGGCCACTTCGGCTTTCAGGTCGAACCAGTCGATGCCGGATGAAATCCAGAGACGCATGGATGGCTTGCGCCGATTGACTTTGATGGATGTGAGCGCTTCTTCGCCAAAGATTTCCACACCCTTGCGGGCGAGCATGGGGATGTGATGAAGCAGAAAATCCACGGGGTCGGTGTTCTTGCGTAGGGCAAACAGGCCTTCTTCACGCCCGTATTTGAGCCCATGCTTCCGCACCAGTTCGATGGTGCGTGTTTCGTTCTCTATGTCGCGGCGTATCTGCACCAGATGCCCTGCGTCGTCGGTGGTGAACGTTTGGCGTGGAACGGTGCGTTTGGCTGCCACTTCGATACCATCGTAGGCAAAGCGGAGTTCAGCACCGATGGTGGATCCGTCATTGTCGAACAGGTAGAGCCGCGGGGTGGGCGGAACACCCTCGATGGTACGCCAGATGGGCGAATCGGCGATTGGCCACCGTTCGGCGAGTTGCGGCAGGTATGTTTCGACGAACGTTTTTCGCAGTGAAGGTGGCACGTGGATGTCGGTGCCCATGCGCATAGCATCCAACGGCTCGGTGGCACGTATGAGCCGTCGAGTGCGTGGTTCGTACACCCATGTGGGGGTTGCGGTGATGCATTCGAGATTGCTGGCGGCAACCTGCTCACCATCTGGCAGGCGTAGGTTGATGCGCAGATGCAAGCCTTCGTCTTCATCCGCCTCGCAGGTCAGTACCCATTCACCGATGCCTTCGGTAAATGTGATGGGCCCTTCCAGATGGGGCGATGGGCGTTTGTGTTCTGTCGTACTCCAAAAGACCCATGTGGTGTGCAGCGAAGCCAGCAAATCGAGGAGTTCACCCATATTGTGGGAGGCGCTGCGGTACCCTGCACGCCGAAGGCTATCGGTGCGCACCAGCAAGCGGGCAAGGGCGAGTTCCCCCGGTGTGCCAATCACATGTTCGCCGAGATCGCGTGAAGAAGAAAAGAATTTGAGGTGCTTGCGGGCGGCATGTGGCTGGTGGTGCCAGAATGCCAGGAACGCTTGCGGAGTTGCAGGAACGCCATCGTCGAGCATCAAGCCGACGGGGTGCAAAGTGGCTGACATGCCGTCCCAGGCAATGACAAAAGCCAGGCGCGATGGGGGGGGGGTGCGTCGTGTTCGACGTGTCTGCGTAAGCGGTGCATCTTCCAGCAGAATCGCAACGTCCAGGGCAAGTTGGGCTTCGGCGTCTGTTTTGTCGTTCTCATTGTTGGTTTCAGCGATCGCAAGCAGCAGGGCGATACTGTGTTCGCAAAAAGGGTATTCTTTGGCTTTGCAGGTGCACAGAGCGTACAGACGCGAGGAGGTGGTCAGGATGGTGACGTTGAACGTGCGTTTCTCGCCTTCGACATGGCCACTCGCGTCGTTTTTCTTGTGCTTGCGAATGTGGACAGCACCGGATTCCAGCAGATCGATGGCTTTGTTCAGCAACGCTTCCGGAACTTGTTCCAGAATGTCGCTGAGTGCAAACCGTTCGAACACCGTGGCAGTATGAAAATCTTCCATAAGAGCGCATGCCCGTATTGTTGCAAAATTTCGACCGTCAATTGTACTACACAGGGGAAGATTTTACCAAATGGTGAAACGGTGATGATGGAGAGGGGCGAAAGGGGAGTGGTGGTTTATCCCACCAATCCCCCCAGGATTGCCATGAGTTTGAGCCGTGCTTTGGGGCCATTCAGACCTTCGGCGAAGAGGACGCCAGATTCTTCCAGGTCGCGGTAGGCGCCGGGGTAGCCATACGCATCGGCGCTGTGGGCCACCGGTACGCGCCCTGCAATGGCAACCAGAATGCCTTTGGCGCGTGCTTCACGGATGGCATCCATCCACCAGGGTGGTACACGGCCACCGCCAAACCCTTCGATGACGATACCGGCCACGTTTTGCTCGATGAGCAGGCGCAGGAGTGTATCGGGCATGCCAAGCGTGGCTTTGATGAGGTGGACATTGGGCACAAGCCGTCGTACTGGCAGGGCTTCACGTTCCAGCGACCAGTACCAGTGGATGTGCTCTTCGATCACGCGCCCCATGGGCCCCCGACCGGGCGAGGCAAAGGCATCGACACCGTGCGATTTCATCTTGGTGACGTAGCGGGCGGCATGGATGTCGCCGTTCATCACCACCATTGCCCCGCGGTTGTCCGATCGAGGATCAAGGGCGACGCGCACAGCATCGGTCAGGTTGCGAATGCCATCGTACCCTGGTTCGTCGATGTGGAGCATGGCGCCTGTCAGCACCACGGCCTTGTTGGATGGGATGGTCAGGTCGAGCAGATAGGCAGTTTCTTCCATGGTGTCGGTGCCGTGTGTCACGACGACGCCACGCACGTACAGGCGTTCCAGCCGTTCGGCGACCACTTTTTGCAGTTGCCAGAGCTGTTCGAGGGTGAGGTGGCCGCTCGGAATGTTGCTAAACGTTTCGACTTCGATTTCCACACCTTTGCCCCAATCGGGCAAGTGGGCAGCCAGTTCGTCACCTGTGAGAGCGGGCACAGCACCTTTGCCGCTATCTTGCATGGCGATGGTACCGCCCGTGGAGATGATGACGATTTTGTTGCGTCGTGCCATGGCTTCATTGCCTCGCTAGCTAGTGTTTCGCGGCACGGATGGCTTCATCCAGCGCCAGCGAGATGACGGTCGAAACGCCTGGTTCCGTCTGGCTGACGCCATAGATGGTGTCGGCGGCTTCGATGGTGCCGCGGTTGTGTGTGATGACGATGAATTGGGTTTCTTGCGCCAGTTCCAACAGGGTTTCACGGAATCGCCCCACGTTGGCTTCGTCGAGCATGGCGTCCACCTCGTCGAGCACGCAGAAGGGCGCGGGGCTGACCGAGAGAATGGCGAAAATCAACGCGGCGGCGGTGAGCGCCCGTTCACCACCACTCAGCAGGGCGATGCTTTGGGGGCGCTTGCCTGGTGGCCGCGCGATGATTTCCACCCCACTGGAAAGTGGCTCGTCGGAGTTGGTGAGTTCCAGGTTGACAGTTCCGCCCCCGAACAGACGCTTGAAGTAACGTTTGAACGCGGTATTGATGGCGTCGAATGTTTCGCGGAAGCGTTCGGTCATCAGGCGGTCGAGTTCGGCGACGATGTGGCGCAGGTCTGTAGCGGCTTTTTCCAGGTCTTCGGCTTGTGTGGTGAGAAAATCGTAGCGCTCTTTCAGTTCGGCGTATTCTTTGGGGGCTTCGGGGTTGATAGCCCCCAATTGTCCAATGAGGCGCCGCAGTCGTCGAATGTCGTTTTCCAACCCTTCGGGCAAGACGGTGACTTTGGGCAGCGTCGTGACCAGTTCGTCGAGCGGGAGCAGGGTTTGCTGGGGCACATCGTCCGAGATGTCCTCGTATTCGACCAGTCCCAAATCGTTTTCGATTTGCGAGCCGAGGTGCGCCAGGCGGTCTTCGGCGGCTTGTAAAGAAAGCCGTGCACGGTGTGCGGCTTCGTCGGCGGCTTGGCCTTGTTTGCGCAGGGCATCCAGGTGTTCTTCGACCTGGACTTGCTCGGTTTCGAGTGCTGCCAGGCGTTCTTCGATAGGGCGAATGCGTGCCAAATAGCCTTCCATGGTCGCTTCGAGCGTGGCAATTTGTTCGGCCAGGGTGCGTTGGCGTTCGGCGATCTTGGCACGTTCTTCGCTGAGGGTGGCAAGCTGGGCTTCTTTTTGTGTGCGCTGACGTTCCAGGCGTTCAAGGGCCTGTTCCCATTCGCGCCATTGACGGCGCAAGCCGCTGAGCTGTTCGTCGAGCACGGCGACGACGGTGCGGGCTTTTTCGACGGCTTCGCGCAGGGCGCCAGGATGGGCAGCTTCCAGTGCGTGCTCGGCGTTTCGAAGCGCGAGCTCTGCTTGCACCTGCTCGGCAGCAACGCGCTGGCTTTCGGCTTCGAGTTCTTCGGCTTGCACGCGCAGGTCTTCGTATTCTTTTTGCAGACGGCGAATCAGTTCGCTCCGCCAGTTTTGTTCTTGCTGCACGCGCTCGATTTCGCGTTTTTCACGTTCGATGGCCTGCCCCACGCGCTCCATGGCGCGTGAAACGTCGGCCATTTCGCGCAACAGGCGTTCACGTTCGGCTTCGTGCTCGGCAAGGGTCTCTTCGATTTCTTCGAGGCGTCGCTGTACTTCTTCCACGACGTGACGGGCGGCTTCCAGGCGTTGGGGAAGTTCCGCCCATTCGCGGCTTTGTTCGAGCAGGGAACGTCCACCTGCATCACCTTGCCCCGCCTGGATAGCGCCGTCGGCTTGCAGGACTTCGCCATCGATGGTGACGATGTTCCAAAAATCGCGGTTGGAAAGGCGGGCGGCAGTGTTCCAGTCGCGTACGATGAGCCACGCGCCCAGCAGGTGCTCCAGCAGGCCAGGATCTTCCGCTTGGACGAGGTCAGCGGCACGCCCTAGCACGCCTGTATCCTGTGGGATGGCGCGGTATCGCGGCCCTTTCAGATTGGTAAGGGGGAGCAGGGTGACGCGTGTGGTCGTGTGGTTGGCCAACCATTCGCGGATGACGGCGGCGGCTTCGAGATCGCGCACGACGAGCCCTTGCAGGCGTCCTCCCAGCGCAGCGCTGACAGCGATGGCGAGTTTTGGGGGAACCCGCAGGAAGTCGGCAACAGGTCCAAGAATGCCGAAGACATGGCCTTGGCGGGCTGCCTGCAAGAGGGCGCGTACCCCTTCGGCATAGCCTGTGCCTTCTTCGCGGAGCCGTGCGAGCAAATCGCGGCGGGCTTCCAGTTTGCTGAGTTCGCGCTCGGCGTCGTTGAGGGCCTGGCGGTGGGCGTCGCGTTCGGCGGTCGTTTCTTCGATGCGGCGCTTCATTTTGAGCAGTGCGACTTGCAATTCCCCCGCCTGGCGTCGCAATGTTTCGAGCTCGTCTTCGTGCAATTGAATTTCGCCTTCATGGCGTGCCAACCGTTTGCGCAGGTCGCGCATGGCGGCTTGGTGCTCTTCCAGTTCGCGGTTGAGCCGCTCGCGTTGTTCGAGAATTTGCTGTTGCTGTTGTTCGATTTCCACGAGCCGCGCCGAGAGGCGTGCCAGCCGTTTGCGGGCGCTTTCGACGTCGCGGCGCAGGCGTTCGCGTTCCTGTTCAGCGTTGCGCAGGCGAGCCTGGGCGGCTTCGAAAGCCGCTTGAGCCTGGGCACGTTCGGCTTCCAGGCGTTCGCGTTCGGCACGCAAATCGTCGCCTCGCGCGGCGAGGGTTTGGCGCTCGGCATCGAGGGCCGCGAGTTCCTCACGCAGGGCTTCCGCTTGCCGCGCAAGCAGGCGGGCACGTTCTTCGGCTACTGCCTGGTCGCGGCGTAGGGCTTCCATGCGGCGGCGCTCGGCGGCACGGTCGCGACGCAATTGTTCGAGCTCGTTGCGCAGGCGCACGGCTTCGTTGCGCAGCGTATGCAGCTGGGCTTCCTCTGCGGTGATTTTTTCACGTATGGCGTCCAGGGCAGCACTGGTTTCTTGCACGGCAAGGCGGGCATTGTGGACGGCTTGCGTCGCTTGTCCCCACTGGTAGCCATACCATTGGCGCAGCAGGTGGCGCAGGTGTTCGTTCAGCCGCACGTACTCTTCGGCTTTTTCGGCCTGGCGTTGCAGACGGCGCACGCGCGGGGCCAGTTCGGCGACGATGTCGCGGGCGCGTTGCAGGTTTTCTTCGGTTTCGGCCAGTTTGCGCAGCGCATCGTTGCGTTTGCCCTGGTACGCCCCCAACCCTGCCGCGTCTTCGATCATCTTGCGGCGCTCATCGGCGCGGAGCGAGAGTGCGGCATCCACCAGCCCCTGCCCGATGACTGTGTATGTGGTCACGCCGATGCCTGCATGCGCCAGTAACTCTTGAATGTCGCGCAGACGCACCTTGCGCCCGTTGATGAGGTACTCGTTTTCGCCGCTTCGGTAGGTGCGCCGCCCGATGACGACTTCGGAGAAATCAATCGGCAAAATGCCGTTGGAGTTGTCGATGGTGAGAAAGGCTTGTGCCATGCCCATGCGAGCACGGCGGTCGGTGCCGTTGAAGATGAGGTCTTCGCTCTTCTTGGCACGCAACACACTCATGCGTTGTTCGCCCAATAGCCAGCGAATGGCATCGGCGATGTTGCTTTTGCCTGAACCGTTGGGGCCGACAATCGCAGTAATGCCTTCGGGAAACTCGAAGACGGTTTGGCTCGCAAATGTCTTGAAGCCATGAATTTCGAGGCGTCGCACAAACGCCCCGCTTTTTGAGGGTTGTGATGCTTCCGAAGGTGGGAGGGTTGCTGTATTCGACTCGGTCACGTCTCCTCCAACAGGCTCGGTACTAGCAAGGCGGAAGTGTAGAAGTGAGCGGGGAGTTTGTCAATCCTAGGGCTGGTCTGCGGGAAGTGTATGGGAATGTGGCTTTGACGCAGGTGGGAGAGCGCATATACTGGACGACCACAAGCCCAAAGCAATCCATTTACGAGGAGGAGCGCCATGGCAAAAGTCAACGTGACGCTTGAATACTGCGCTGTTTGAAACTACTTGCCACGCGCCGTCAGTTTGACGGACAAACTTTTGTCGGAATTTCAGTCTCACATTGCGTCGTTTACCCTCATTCCCTCGTCGGGGGGTGTCTTCGAGGTCGCCGTGGATGGGACACTGATTTATTCCAAGAAGGAAACTGGGCGACATGCTGTCTATGCAGAAGTGCGTGACGCCTTCTTGAAGGTTGTGCCTGAAGCTGCGCAAGAATCCAAGTCGTAACGCAGCACGCGGCGCAGGAACGCTCATGAAAAGTGCACCCGTGTCGAGGGTGCGCTTTTCATGTACACGCTGGAAAACTGGTTCGAGAAAGGATGGATGATGGCACGTCTGGCAGAGGCTGGAGACCGTGTGTTGTTGATTGATCCGAAAGGCAAGCGCTATGTGCTCACGCTTGAAGCGGGGGCCTCGTTTCACAGCAACCGTGGTATTCTTCGCCACGATGAGTTGATCGGGCAACCGCTTGGGCGGGTGGTCTATTCGCATTTGGGCACGCCGTTTACGCTGTTGCAGCCCAGCATTGCGGACCTGGCGAAAGCCATCAAGCGGCAAACGCAAATCATCTACCCGAAAGATAGCGGGCAAATTTTGGTGCGCATGAATGTGCATGCTGGCACGCGCATCATCGAGGCGGGAACAGGGAGCGGCGGATTGACGACGATTCTGGCACATGCGGTGGCGCCAACGGGGCATGTCTATTCATACGAACGACGCCCAGAGATGACAGCAACAGCGGAGCGCAATCTGGCGCGGGTGGGGTTGCGTGAGTATGTCACGTTTTACACGCGCGATATCGCCGAGGGGTTCGAGGAACGCGATGTGGATGCGGTCTTTCTGGATGTGCGTGAACCGTGGCAGTATCTCGACCGTGTGGTGGAAGCCTTGATGCCAGGGGGATTTTTCGGGGCGTTGTTACCCACGGTCAACCAGGTCAGTGCATTGGTAGAAGCAATGGAAGGCGGACCCTGGTTCGATGTGGAGATTGTCGAAACGCTGGAGCGGCGCTGGAAGGTCAACCATGCGCGTTTGCGCCCTGCTGACCGCATGGTGGCGCATACGGCCTTCTTGTTGTTTGCTCGGTACGTCCCCGACGTTCGTGCCGAAACGGAAGGCACGGTAGAAGATGCCGTGCAGTATACGCCTCGACGCGAGCCGCGTGGTGGTGAAGGTGAAGCCCTGTCAGGAGAAGAGGCCTGACAGGGCTTCGTGGCGATGGTTTACTCCCAATGACGCATGGGAAGTCCAGGGATAGGCGAGCGGAACGTCGGCAGGCGGTTCATGCCCAACGAGCCGAGATAGACCGTGCGCAGGTCGGGGCCGCCAAAGGTGATACTGGCCGGAAGTTGCAGATGAGGGCCAGCGCAGGCGAACATGTCCATGGGGGTCAGCGTGCCGTCTTCCAGTTTGGCTTCGGCATTTTCGATGGCGGCTTCGTTGATATCCGAGAGGACGGTGTACACCTCCCCATCAGGGGTGATGACCACGACCTCGTTGCGGACGAGCAGTGTCACCCAGATGTTCCCCTCTGCATCGAAGGCGAACCCATCCACATATGCCCCACGCCCGAGATCGCCAGGTGGCACAACTTCCTGTGCTCCCAACGAGCCGTCGGGGAGCACGGGATAGCGCACCATGCGGCGCTTCATGGTTTCGGCGACGTAGAGATACGATTCGTCGTGGTTCATGCGAATCTCGTTCGGGAAGTAAAGCCCGTCGGCGACGATGCGGGCGCCCTGTTCGTCCACCAGGATGATGTACCCATCGGGGCGTGGGCGTTGTGCTGCTGGCCACCAGGGAATTTCCAGCGTCGAAACGGAAATCCAGAAGCGGTCGCGGCTGTCGATGAAGACGAAGTTGACTGCACCAAGCGGCGATCGCCCTTCGATGCTGTCCAGAAAGACGCGCTCGTTGCCTTCGCGGTCCATCTGATAGACACGCCCCTCGCCCAAATTGGCGATGTAGATGGTTTGACGATCGGCACTCATCGCTAGCCCATTGGGTTCGTGCCCTTGTGCGCCCAGCAGGGTTTGGGTGCCGTCGGGGGCAATACGTGTGACGCTCCCGCGGGCATCAGAGCACCAGAGTGTCCCGTCAGGTTCGGCGAGTATGCTTTCGGGGCGTGCCAGCTCATGCCCGACGAATGTGAGTGTGGCCGGATCGATCCGAAAGTCTTTGAGGGACATTCTGCACCTCCATGCGTGGATTGGTTGGTGAAAGGTAGGAATGCATCTTACAGGCAATGGGGTGCTTTTTCAAATGAAAAAGGCCTGGCGGGTGTGCCCCGACCAGGCCGTGGCGCGCACGCCTGGTTTTTAGCCAAGCAAGGCTTGCAACGATTCTTCCACCACGTCCAATGCGATGTCGGCCTCTTCGCGGGTGATGGTGAGTGCAGGCATGAAGCGCAACACGTTCTTACCAGCCCCCAAGAGGAGTACGCCGCGCTTGAAGGCGTCATCGACCACGCGGTCGCGCAGGTCGGGGTTGGGTGTGTGCGATTCGGGGTCGGTCACGAATTCCATGCCAATCATCAGCCCCTTGCCACGCACGTCGCCAATCACATCGAAGCGGCTTTGCATGTCACGCAGGCGTTCGAGCATGTCGTTGCCCACCTGTGTGGCGTTGTCCAGCAAGCCGTCTTCTTCGATGACGTCGAGCGTAGCGAGTGCCGCTGCACAGGAGACTGGGTTGCCGCCGAATGTGCTGGCGTGGGCACCAGGCGGCCAGGACATGAGGTCGCGTTTGGCGATGATAGCCCCCAGCGGCATACCGTTGGCGATCCCTTTGGCTGTGCAGATGATGTCTGGCTCGACATTCCAGTGTTCCATGGCGTACCATTTGCCGGTGCGCCCTACGCCGGTTTGCACCTCGTCGGCAATCAGCAAGATGCCGTAGCGGTCACACAGCTCACGCAAACGGGGGTGGAAGTCGTCCGGCGGGACGATGTAGCCACCTTCGCCCTGGATGGGCTCGACGATGATAGCAGCCACTTCATCCGGGGCGGTGATGTGCCCAAAAATTTCGTGCTCGATCCAGTCAATGACCCAGTCGGTACACGACTTTTTCGACAGGTCGAAGGGCGAGCGGTAGCAGTAGGGGTAGGGCACATGAATGACCCCGTTGATGAGCGGAGCAAAGCCGCGGCGGTGGACCGGTTTGCTGCCGGTGAGTGACAGAGCACCCATTGTGCGACCGTGGAACGCGCCGAGGAACGCAATAATGCGCTGACGTCCGGTGGCGTACCGTGCGAGTTTGAGCGCGGCTTCCACACTTTCTGCTCCCGAATTGGTGAAGAAGACACGTTTGGGTGTTTCGCCAGGCGCAATCTGGTTGAGGCGTTCGGCCAGCTGGATTTGGAGTTCGTAATAGAAGTCGGTACCCGACATGTGCAAAAAGCGCTCGGCCTGGCGTTTGATGGCTTCGGCCACTCGCGGATGCGAGTGGCCGACGGCTGTTACGGCGATCCCAGCCGTCATGTCCAGAAACTTGTTGCCATCGACGTCCCATACCCAAACGCCTTCACCGCGTGCCATGACGAAGGGGTAGCCGCGCGTATAGCTCGGCGAAATAAGTTCGGCGTCTTTGGCGATGATGTCAGCGGCGCGTGGGCCGGGCAACGGTGTGCGAATCTCAGGACGTTGCGTATTCACGCTTCCTTGCGTCATACAAACCTCCATCTTCTCTGATGTTGTGGTTGGTCAGGCGGATGCTCATCCTACGCTGTTGGCGGAAGTTGGCAAGGTGCTTCCTCTGCCCCCCGGGCGCGAATGGCCTCCAGCAGCGTATTGACCGACGGGCGATCAATGGGGTCGCGGCTGGGGTGCGCGAGCACGATACGTCCATCAGCCCCAACGACGAAATCGCCTCCCAGCTGGCGGGGGTCGCCACGGGCGGGACGCCACCCTTCGCCTCGCAAGAATTTTTTCGCGTAAAAGAGGAGCGTGCGAGGGCTGTAGGTGCGGCGGAGGGAGCGTTCCAATCCATAGGCGCGATAGACGGTGCGGGCCTGGTCGAGCAAAATGGGAAAACCAACCCCCGTTTCAGCACGCCATGCTTCGGCCCAATAGGCGTGCCCGAACGTGATGAAGAGAACACGCACCCCTAGGTGTTCGAATGTCGCTTTCGCGCGGTACACCTGCACCGCATGCTCACGGCAGGGCAGTCAAGCCAGGTGGCGTAGAAAAATCAGCACCACGGGATGCCCCCGTTGGTCTGAGAGAGTGAAACGTTCTCCATCGAGGGTGGGGAGCGTAAAATTGGGCGCTGGATCACCAACACGTAGCATCATGTGACACCTTCATACGGCATTCTGATACGCATGCAATCGGCATGAAAACATGAAAAGAAGAAGCGGCGGTACAACGAGCCGCCGCTTTTCCGATGGTCAGGCAAGGTAGGCGCGCAATTTGCGGCTACGGCTTGGGTGGCGCAGTTTGCGCAGCGCTTCTTTTTCAATCTGGCGGATGCGCTCGCGTGTCAGGCCGTATTTGCGGCCGACTTCTTCGAGCGTGTGTTCGCGCCCATCCTTCAAGCCGTAACGCAAGTTCAGGATGTGCACTTCGCGCGGCGTCAGCACTTCGAGTGCACGTTCGAGCTCCTGGCGCAGCCCTTCCGTCATCATCGCGTCGATGGGCTTTTCGGCATCTTCATCGGGCAGGAAGTCGCCCAACGTGGCATCTTCATCATCGCCAACGGGTGTTTCGAACGAGACGGGATGCTGCGCAAAGAGCAGCAGTTGTTCCACCTTGGCAACAGGCAAGCCCATTTCCTGCGCGATTTCTTCGATGCTGGGTTCTTTGCCGGTTTCCTGCGCCAGGCGGAATGCTGTTTCCTTCACCTTGCGAATCTTCTCCGCCATATGGACGGGCAGGCGAATCGTGCGCCCCTGGTCAGCGATGGCACGCCCCACGGCGTGGCGGATCCACCAGGTGGCGTAGGTGCTGAACTTGTTGCCACGCTCAGGGTCGAACTTGTCGATGGCGTGCATCAGGCCCATGTTGCCTTCCTGAATCAAGTCCGAAAGTGGCACGCCATACCCACGGTAGCGCACGGCTACGCTCACCACCAAGCGCAGGTTGGCTTTGATGAGCTCCTGACGCGCGGCGTCTCCCTTGCGAATGATTTCTTCCAGTTCGGCGCGTTCTTCATCGCTCAGGGCATCGCCTTTTTGTTCGAGGCGTTCACGGGCGCGACGGGCTGCCTGCCAGGCGGTCGCCAGCTCGTACTCCTCTTCACGAGTCAACAACTCGTGGCGGCCACCTTCGCGCAGGTAGAGTGCCACCAGGTTGTGGGTATCCATTTCTTCCAAACCTGGCACCACTTCTTCATCGAAGCGGCGCGCAGGGCGTGTTTCTTTTTCTTCTTCCAGCGCGTGCAAAATGTTCTTGCGTTCTTCCAGCATATGCATCACCTGCCTTCTAGCTCTTTTCCTTATTAGTGAAGGAACATTTCATTAGGACGTTTTCCTACAACCACCGTCAGCGTTTTCTCAGTTCGACCACGTACGACGGTCAACGTGATGGTATCGCCCGGCTCACTTTCGTACATCAGTTGAACGATCAGGTCTTCCATTGACCGAACCGGGCGCCCATCGACGGCAACAATCACATCGCCACCAGCGCGAAACTGCCGATTGTTGATTTCGATGAGTGTGTTGACGCCTTGCAAACCGGCCTGATCCGCAGGCGAGCCATTGAGCACTTGCAAGACGTACACGCCTTCGGGTGGCAGCCCCAAAATGGCACTCATGCTGGGGTCGATGGTTTCGCCGGCAAAACCCAACCACGGGTACGCATGTTCGCCCGTCGTGATGATGTCGTCCACGATGTGGGTAATGGCAGGCATTGCCAGCGCATAGGTGCGTGTCATGAACGTTGTGCTCTGAACGGGCGTGCGCACCGTGATGCCAACAAGGCGCTGAGCCGTATCGAACACGCCAGCGTTGGGTTGAACACGGCTTTCATTGTTCAGGCGAATGACTAGCGCATCAGGAAGTGGAATGGCATACCCGTTGCGTGTTTCTACGTTGATGACTCGGTTTGTGCGTTCAACCGTGCCAGCCAGGAAACGTGATTGCCCCTCGGCCATCTCGAAGATCGAGACAGCCTCGCCGATGTTGATAGGATGGGTGCGTTTGGGAAGCGCAGATCCCAGCTGGTGGCTTGCGTCGATGGCAATCACACCGATATTGGTCATCAAATCGTATCCGACGACACGCCCGCGAACATGCGTTCCATTTGGCAACTGTACATCCAGCATACGGCAATTGGCAATGGCATGTGCTGGCACCAGTAAATGCCCATTGTCATCCCACAAGAACGCCGTGTGTGGTTCGTCGTTGCCATCCAGCCGGATGTTGAACACGGCATCCGACAGCGCACCGTGCCGATTGGTATCATATCCGTCAACTGTCTCACTCACTGGTGCCAGGGTCGACGGTGTTGCCATGAGCGGCCAGACGAACGATTGCAAGGCAACACGCAATGTCGCCATGCCAACGAGTGCCACGACACCAATACGTACATTCCAGGGTATTTTGTTCGCCCAGGTGTCGAGACGCTCGAACATATTGCCTGTTTCAACTCCGTTTGCTGGATTTGTTTGTGCCATTTTGGGCAAGGGTAGTATACGGGATGAAAATGAGAAAAAGATGAGAAAATGGTAAAACTCTCATGAGATAAAAAGACGCGCTATACAGAGCAAAACGATGGCGCTCTTTGCGCCATCATTGGTGCAGGTGTTTGGTGCTGCTGGGGTCAGGTGAGGTAGTCGCGCAAGGTGCGAGCACGGCGTGGGTTGCGCAATTTTTCGAGGGCGCGGCTTTCGATCTGGCGGATGCGCTCGCGGGTGACGCCGAATTTTTCGCCGATTTCTTCCAGTGTGTGGCAGCGGTTGCCGCGCAAGCCGAAACGCAGTTCCAGCACGCGGCATTCGCGTGGCGTGAGTGCCATGAGGATCCGTTCGAGATGGCAGGTGAGCAGCTCGCGGCTGACTTGCTCGAAGGGAGAAGGGCTTCGCTCGTCTGAGATGAAGTCAGCAAGTTCGGTGTCGTCTTCGTCGTTCAGGGGGGTAGCGAGGCTTACGGTACGGTGGCTGACGTTGAGCGCGTGCGCAACCTGTTCGGGGCTGAGGTTGCAAGCGCTGGCCAATTCTTCGATGGTGGGGGGGCGTTCCAGTTCTTGCAACAGGCGGCGTTGTTCGCGATGGATACGGTTCAGGCGTTCGTGCATGTGGACAGGCAGGCGAATCGTGCGACCTTGGTCGGCAACGGCGCGGGTGATGGCCTGTCGAATCCACCAGGTGGCGTAGGTGCTGAATTTGTAGCCGCGCGTGTGGTCGAAACGCTCGACGGCTCGCATCAGCCCGATATTGCCTTCCTGAATGAGGTCGAGCAGAGAAACCCCTTGCCCCATGTAGCGTTTGGCGATGCTCACAACAAGGCGGAAGTTGGCTTTGATCAGGTGGTCGCGTGCGCATTCGCCTTCGCGCACAAGGGCACGTAGGCGGGCTTCTTCGTCGGGATCGAGCGTGTGGTCGCCAGCGGCATCGAGCATGGCGGCAGCTTCACGACCACGCACAATGGCTTCCGCCAGGGCGCTTTCTTCTTCCTGTGTGAGCAGGGGAATACTGCTGATTTCGCGCAGGTAGAGCGCCATGTTGTCGTCGGTGTTGACGTCGTCGAAGGATGGTGGTGTGTACTGTTGGTGGTGGGGCAGGGCTTTGACTTTCACACCTTGGTGTTCCAACCACTCGATCAACGCATCGCGTGCTTGGGGGTCGTGCTGGATGTTGGGGACATATTGTGCGAGGTCGCGTTCGTGCAGATAGCCACGTTGTTGCCCCAGGCGCAGCAGTGGTTGTAAAACGTCAAGCTGGCGGATGGCCGTCATGAGCCCGTCTCCTGGTACGTGCGTTCGATTGGTTCGTGGCTAGTTGGAAGAAGGTGTTTCTATTTATTGTCAAGTATAACGAAAATGAAACCAAATTTCAACCCCTTTTTTGTGCTATCTTTGGTAAATCTTTTGACCTATTAGTGTAAAAAACAGAAGGACGAAAGTCCCATGATGGCAGAGAGGAGGTGATGGGAGCTTCGATGAATTGACGGAATGCCTCATCGCCCGATAATGCCCATGTCAGACAACCAAATGGAGGCGTTTCGATGACCAGGTGCATGACGCTTGCAGAAGCGATCGACCGTTTCGTGCCAGATGGCAGTGTGGTGGCGATGGGGACCTGCCTGGAAGCCGCCATCCCCTTTGCTGCCGGGCATGAACTCATTCGGCAGGGGCGTCGTGATTTGACGCTCGTCGGCCCGATTTCGGATATGTTGTTCGATCACCTGGTGGGGGCGGGGTGTGTACGCCAGATTTCGGCTGCCTGGGTAGGCAATGTGAGTGCTGGTTTGGCGCATTGCTTGCGTCGCGCTGTGGAAGAAGGTGTGCCTGCGCCTGTGGAGATTCGCGACCACAGCAATTTCACTATTGGGTTGGCGCTGCTGGCAGCGGGGATAGGCGCGCCATTCATTCCCACACGCACATCGATGGGCTCGGATTTGCCGCTGGAAAACCCCGATTTGATTGAAAGCACCAATCCGCTCAATGAGTTGGGCGA
The DNA here is from genome assembly GCA_015487975.1 of Ardenticatena sp. GTDB lineage: Bacteria > Chloroflexota > Anaerolineae > Ardenticatenales > Ardenticatenaceae > Ardenticatena. The sequence continues at coordinate 32,379 of WFOS01000007.1, read as the reverse complement.
ACCGATTGTGCTGGTGCGTGCCATTCAGCCGGATGTGCTGATTGTACACGTGCAGCGTGCCGACGAAGCGGGGCACGCGCACCTGTGGGGGCCGCTTGGCGTGACGCGCGAGGCGGTGCTGGCGGCGCGGCGAATCATCATCACGGCAGAAGAGGTTGTGCCATCTGCAACCATTCTGCGCGACCCCAACCGCGTGATTGCCCCGGCGCACAAAGTGGCGGCGGTCGTCGAAGTGCCTGGTGGGGCACACCCTTCGCCTGTGCCGGGATACTACGACCGCGATCATGCCTTTTTCGAGGAATACCATGCTCGCTCGCGCACGCTAGAAGGGTTCGAAGCGTGGTTGCGCGAGTGGGTACTGGATCTGCCCGACCATGCTGCCTATCTGGAGCATCTGGGGGCGGCGCGTTGGCAAGCACTGCAACAGACGCGCGAAACGGTGTGAGGAAGGAGTGGACCACCCATGACATATACACCGCGCGAAATGATGATTGTGACCGCTGCGCGTGAAATTCGCGATGGCGATGTGGTTTTTGTGGGGATGCGTTTGCCCCTGGCGGCGTTTGTGGTGGCGAAACGAACCCATGCCCCACGTGCGATTGGCTATTTCGAATGTGGACTCATTCGCGAAACCCCGCCAGCCGCCCTGCTCTACACGATGTCCGACCCAGCGAATGTGGCAGGGGCAGCCTGGGCTGGTGGATTGGTGGATGTGATGGGCTTGCTGGCAACCGGACATGTGGATGTGGGCTTTTTAGGCGGTGCCCAGGTCGATCGCTTTGGCAACCTGAACACCACACGCATAGGCTCCGCACGGGCGCCAAAGGTGCGCTTGCCGGGGAGTGGTGGCGCGGCTGATATTGCTTCTTTCGCGCAGCGCACGGTCATTCTGATGCCGCATGCCCCGCACCGCCTGGTGGAAGAGGTGGACTACATTACATCACCTGGCTATGGCAGCGGGGGTGACTGGCGCACACAAGTGGGTTTGCCAGGTGGCGGCCCTTCTGCCATCATAACCACATTGGGCGTGCTGCGTTTCGACGAACATGGCGAAGCCTATCTCGCGTCGTATCATCCCTTCACCACACCCGAAGAAGTCCGCGCGAAGACTGGCTGGGATTTGCGTATCCCGCACGAGGTCGATATCACGCCACCACCCACCGAAGCTGAATTGCAGGCACTGCGAGTATATGACCCCGATGGTGTGTGGATCGGCGAGGCGTGAAACGGAATTCTAACACGCTTCTAGTATCATTCTAACACGTGTTGCCCAACACTTGGATAAGCCACTGTGTGCCGTCAGCCAGAAGAGACGGAGGGATCTATGTCGCGATATAGTTCGTTGTTCGGACCCCGCTATCTGGCATTGCAGGCTGAAATAGATCGCCTGTTCGACCAGATGGTTGCGGAGGGGGTGGCGCGTGTCTATCGGCACTCACATGCCTGGACACCGCCGCTGGACGTCTTCGAGACCGAACAGGCATACGTCGTGCGCATGGAAGTGGCCGGTATGCGCACCGAGGACTTCGACATTCTCTTTCAAGAAGGCGTGTTGCTCATTCGGGGAACACGCCCCGAGCCGCCATCTCCGCCGCGCACCTATCATCAATCGCAGATCCGATATGGTGATTTCATTGCCGCTGTACGCTTTCCGAACGATGTGCGCGTGGATGATGTGGACGCCGTTTACGACAATGGGTTTTTGCATGTAACGTTGCCGAAAAAGTCAACCGATGCATCGTGATAATGCAAAACCCGCATAGATATGAGGTGATACGCCTATGGATGCAAAGAACCTGCTGCAACAATTGTTGGATGCTGTGAGCGAATCGGAAGAAAACAACGAAGAAGTCCCCACCCTGGCCGAGGCAAGCGAGGAAGAACAGAGCCAGCCTGATATCCCTGAGGTGCTGCCAATTTTGCCTCTGCGTAATACGGTCGTCTATCCAATGACGGTGTTGCCACTCAGCGCGGAGCAGCCGCGCTCTTTGCGGCTCATCGATGCCGCCATGCAAGGCAACCGCCTCATTGGGCTGGTGGGCATGTTGGACCCCTCGATCGAAACGCCTGGCCCCAATGAAGTCTACCAGATTGGGACAGTGGCGGTCATCCATCGCATGCTGCGTGTTCCCGATGGCAGTGTGCGGTTGATTGTGCAAGGGCTCGAACGCTTCGAAATCGTTGAGTGGGTGGCGGAAGAACCCTACCTGCAAGCGCGTATTGAATTGCGCCCCGAGGAAGTCGAAGAAACGCTCGAAGTCGAAGCGTTGTCTCGTAATTTGCTAGACTTGTTCCGCCGCCTGGTCGAACTCGTGCCCTATCTCTCCGAAGAATTGGTGATGGCAGCTGAAAATGCGCAAGATGCTCGCCACCTGGTGTACCTGGTGGCAACCAGCGTGCGCATGGAAATCGCCGAAGCCCAGCAAATCCTCGAAGCGCCGACCGTCACCGAAAAGTTGCGCCTGTTGACGCGCATCCTCAACCGCGAATTGGAAGTGCTCGAACTGGGGCGCAAAATCCAGTCCGAAGCCCAGTCTGAGATGGAGCGCATGCAGCGCGAGTACTTCCTGCGCGAACAAATGAAAGCCATTCAGCGTGAGCTGGGCGAGGACGAAGAGCAAAAGGTCATCGAGGAATATCGCCGCCGCATCGAAGAAAGCGGCATGAGCGAAGAAGCACGCGAACAAGCCCTGCGCGAACTCTCTCGCATGGAGAAAATTCCACCCCAGGCAGCCGAATATGGCGTCATCCAGACCTATCTGGACTGGCTGCTCGATTTGCCGTGGGACAAGGTCACGCCCGACAATCTCGATATCGAGCATGCGCGCCGTATCCTGGACGAAGACCACTACGACCTGGAAGAAATCAAAGACCGCATTATCGAATACCTGGCGGTACGCAAACTGGCGCATGAACGTGCGGCAGCACAAACCACCGAGACGGAAGAAGGCGAAACACACATCGAAGAACCCGAAGCGCAAGGCGCGATTCTCTGCTTTGTGGGGCCGCCTGGTGTGGGGAAAACCAGCCTGGGGCAAAGCATTGCGCGCGCACTGGGACGCAAATTCACCCGCATGAGCCTGGGGGGCGTCCGTGACGAGGCCGAAATTCGGGGGCACCGTCGCACCTACATCGGTGCCATGCCTGGGCGCATCATCCAGGCTTTGAAGCGTGTTGGTGTCAAGAACCCGGTCTTCATGCTGGACGAAGTGGACAAAATCGGGCGCGACTTCCGCGGCGATCCAACGTCGGCGTTGCTGGAAGTGCTCGACCCCGCGCAAAACTACGCTTTCCGCGACCACTACTTGGATGTGGATTTCGACCTCTCCAAAGTGCTCTTCATCGCTACGGCCAACTGGGTCGAAACCATTCCGGCGCCACTGCTCGACCGCATGGAAGTCATCTACCTGGATGGCTATACCGAGCATGAAAAAATGCACATTGCGCGTGGCTACCTCATCCCGCGCCAGTTGAAAGCGCACCATTTGCATGAGGATGAAGTGACGATCGACGACGACGCGCTGCTGCGCATCATCCGCGAATACACCCGCGAGGCGGGGGTACGCAACCTGGAACGCGAAATCGGGCGCATCATGCGCAAAGTTGCAGCACGGGTTGCCGAAGGCAAAGGCGAAACGCCCGTCCACGTGACCGCCGACAACGTGACCGATTTTCTGGGCAAGCCACGCTACTTCTTCGAGGTGGCGCAACGCACATCGGTGCCAGGCGTGGCAACAGGGCTAGCGGTTACGGCGGTTGGCGGTGATGTGCTCTTCGTCGAAGCCACCCGTATGCCCGGCCAAAAAGGCCTGACACTGACTGGGCAACTGGGCGACGTTATGCGCGAATCGGCCAAAATTGCGCTTTCATACGTGCGTGCCAACGCCGAACGCTTAGGCATCGATCCCGATTTCTTCTCACATAGCGACATTCACCTGCACGTGCCGGCTGGTGCCGTGCCCAAAGACGGCCCCAGTGCCGGCATCACCATGGTGACGGCGATTGTCTCGTTGCTGACGGGGCGCCCGGTGCGGAGCAACGTCGGCATGACGGGAGAGGTGACGTTGCGCGGGCAGGTCTTGCCGATTGGCGGTGTGAAGCAAAAGGTGTTGGCGGCACATCGCGCTGGTTTGGATACCGTGATTCTGCCCAAGCGCAACGAAAAAGACCTGGACGACTTGCCCGATGAAGTGCGCGAAAGAATGCGCTTCATCCTAGTGGAAACCGTGGATGAAGTGCTGGAAGCCGCCCTGGAACCAACGCCATCGGCTGACAACCAGAACGGTACAGAAGGCGAAGAACCCGCGCCTGCTTCAACATCCGAAGGACACGCCTGAATACCAGCATGAGGCATGCATACGTGTGCCCCACTTCCTTTCAATTCGACATAGCTCAGGCAGAGGGGGAGACAACGATGAACGTACTCAAGCGTTTGGTTGGTCTGGCAACGGCTGTGTCGGCAACAAGTGCCGTTGCCTGGCAACTCTACGAGCGCGTGCAGAAACGTGCGGCCCCCATCCTCGACGGCACGTTGCACTTCCCTGGATTGCGTGAACCCGTCGAGATCGTGCGTGATTCCTGGGGCATCCCACACGTCTATGCCCAAAACGAACACGATCTCTTTTGGACACAGGGCTATCTGCATGCCACCGACCGCCTCTTCCAGATGGATTTTCTGCGGCGTATGGGGAGTGGTCGTCTTTCCGAAGTGTTTGGCGAGGCCACACTCGAACTCGACCGCTGGACACGCATTTTGCTGTTGCGGCGCACGGCAGAACGCCATTGGGAACGCCAGGATGAAACCACACGCAATCGTGTGGTGGCGTATGTCGCGGGCATCAATGCGGCCATCGATCGCATGGAAGCGACCGACACCTGGCCCCCGGAATTCCGTCTGCTGCGGTATCGCCCGGAGCGCTGGACAGCGGTTGACACGCTGAGTGTGCTGGCTCAGATTGTTCTGGGCTTTTCCGAAGATTTCGAAGTCGAACTGGTGCGCGACGCCTTGAAGCGGCTGGTGGGCGATGGCTGGGAAGAAATCTGGCCGTCCTATCCGGTGGAGGCGCCCATCATCGCCTTGCCGACTGTTCGTCGGGGGGTGAGCGCCAGCAATGCCTGGGTGGTGGCGGGCGAACGCAGCCGTACTGGAGCGCCTTTGTTGGCAAACGACCCACACATGACTTGCACCACCCCTGCCGCCTGGTACGAAATGCACCTGCATAGTGGCGATTTTCATGTGATTGGGGGGAGTTTGCCCGGCGTACCTGGTGTGGTGATTGGGCACAACGAGCGCATTGCGTGGGGCATTACCAACAGCATGACCGATTGCCAGGACCTCTACGTCGAAGAACGCCACCCGGACAACCCATACCTGTTCCGCTTTGGTGATGAGTGGCGCGAAGCTGACATCATCGAAGAACGCATCAGTGTGCGTGGTCGCAAAACGCCCGAAGCATTGCGGATCGTGGTGACGCACCATGGCCCGCTGGTCAGCGACTTCTTGCCCGATGAACCCCGAGACCTGGCGCTGCGCTGGACGTTCTACGACCCCGTACTCTCGTTGGAGGGCATTTTCGCCCTCAATCGCGCACGAAACTGGGACGAATTCCGCACAGCGCTCTACGACATTGGCGCACCACCCCTCAACGTGGCCTATGCCGACGTGGATGGCAACATCGGCTGGGTAATTGCTGGACGTTTGCCCGTGCGCCCTGCCCATGATGGCACGTTGCCTGTGGACGGCGCATCTGGCGCGTATGAGTGGGATGGCTACATCCCCATGGACGAAATGCCCGCCGTCTTCAACCCGGAAGCGGGCTACGTTGTGCATGCCAACAATTGCCCTGTGGATGCCTCCTACCCATACCCGATTGGCGAATCGTTCTTCCCCGGGTACCGTGCCTGGCGCATCAGCGAGCTGCTAGAAGCCGAAGAGAAGCACGACACGCAGACCTTTGCCGCCATTCAGACGGACACGTACGGGCGCCCTGAACATTTGCTCGCGCAGGCGATTGCGCAGTTGGAAAATGTGCCTGCCGACTTGGTCGTGGCGCAACAGGCGCTGGCTGCATGGGATGGCCGCATGGATGCCGATAGCGTCGCAGCGGCTCTGGCCTCGGCCACGTTGTATCGGTTGCGCTGGTTGTTGGTGAGCGACAAACTTGGGGCGGTCGGGGTTCACTTTGTGGGACGGCGCATGGCAGACCGTGCCCACTGGCCGACAACCCCTCTTGTCTATCGTTCGATTGCCTGGGTCATCGAAAAAGTGCAGAACCCACATGACGCGTGGTGGCATGTGCGGGGCGACCCATCGGCAACGTACGAAAACATGCTCGTGCAGGCGTTGCGCCTGGCGGTGGATGATTTGCGCACCCGCTTCGATGGCCGTTTGCCCACCTGGGGCGAATTGAACCGGGCGCGACTGGCGCACCCATTGGGGCAATTACCGCTCGTGGGACGCTTTTTCGAGCCGGAAGCCCGCCCCATCTCGGGTAGCCCAACAGCGCCATTCGCCAGCATGACGGCGGCATTTGCCTACGTGGCCGAAAGCGACCTCTACGCCGGTCCATCCTGGCGCTTCATCGCCGACCTACACGATTGGGACGCGAGCCGCGCGGCATTGCCCGGCGGTGAATGTGGTGTGCCCGGTACCCCCTACACCACCAACTTGCTCGATGAATGGTATGTGGGGCAGTCACACCCGTTGGTCTTCTCGCGCGATGCGGTGGAACGTGTGCAGGCGCACCGCCTGGTGTTGGAACCAGGCGTGGATTGAAAAAGGACGACGCCTGGCCTGACGGCGGCGCGTTGCATCGGCGACGCGCCGTTTTTCATTTTGTGCTATCATTGGGAAGAAGCCCGTCTCCTTATCTTCGATGACCGAACAGAGATAGAAGAGGAGTGTTCACCATGGCAGCAGCGGCGTTGCAATCCGTTCGCGTTCTCGATGCGACCCAAGCTCTCGCGGGGCCGTATTGCGCCCAATTGCTTGGCGATTTGGGGGCAGATGTGATCAAGATCGAACCCCCACAGGGCGATCAAGCGCGTGGATGGGGACCACCCTTTTTGAATGGCGAAAGTGCCTACTTCATGGGGACCAATCGCAACAAGCGTAGCCTCACGCTCGACTTGAAACAGGCGGCCGGGCGAGAAATTCTGTGGCGGTTGGTCGAGCAATCTGACGTTTTCATTCACAACGTCCCGCGGGCTTCGAGCCGCAAGGCCTTGGGGATCGATGCCGAAACGTTGATGGCACGCAATCCACGCCTGATTTGGGTGAGTATCACCGGTTTTGGACTGACAGGCCCCGAAGCCGAAAAACCGGGCTACGACGTGCTGGCACAGGCAATGAGCGGCACCATGGCCCTTACCGGCGAACCCGACCAGGGGCCAGTACGTTTCCCCACGCCGATGGCGGACATCACCACCGGCGTGTATGCAGCGTTGGGCATTCTGGCGGCGCTCTTCGAGCGTGAGCGCAGTGGGCAGGGGCAGGTGATCGACATGGCGTTGCTGGATTCGCAGCTCACATGGCTGGCCAATGTCGCATCGGCGTTTTTGATGGCGGGCGTTCAGCCGCGCAAACTGGGCAACGCCCATCCCAACCTTGTCCCCTACCAGCCATTCGAAGCCGCCGATGGTTGGCTGATTGTGGCCGTGGGGAGCGAACGCCTCTGGCAACGTTTCCTGGATGCGATCGATGCCCCCGAAGACCTGCGCAGAGACCCGCGTTTTGCCACCAATGCCGACCGGGTCCGGCATCGCGATGTGTTGGTGCCACGGCTAGCCGCGTTGTTCAAGCAGCGTCCTGTGCAGACGTGGATTCAGGTGCTGGAAGCAGCAGGCGTGCCGTGTGGCCCCATTTTGCGCCCCGAAGAAGCACTGGCACACCCGCACGTGCTGGCGCGAGGCATGATTTGGGAGATGGAGCAATCGACGGCTGGGCAGGTTCGCACCTTGGGCAATCCGGTGCACATGCGCCGCACGCCGCCACAGGTGCAACGGGCGGCGCCATTGTTGGGAGAACACACGGAAGAGATTTTGGCAGAACTGGGCTATAATCAAGAAGCGATTGAAACATTACGGAAAGAAGGGGTGATTGTGTGAGTCGGACACGCATCATTGCACAGGCAAACGCCATTTCGTGGGGAGAACGCGCCGCAGCGCAACTCCATCACGATTGGCTGGCGCGTGTCTGGATATCGGAAGCCGAGGGAGCCTTGTTGCTCACCGATGATGGCGAGATGGTGCGCATTGTCCCGTACACCATCGGTGACGGCGATTTTTACCTGGTGTTGGACGCCGACGCCCCCCCCTTGCAACGTCTCATCCCGCGCGGCACCTATGCCTGGCGCGTGGGGAACGAGTTGTGGATTGGCGACAGCCTGACCGTTCGCCTTCCCGAAAGCGAACCGTGGTCGGGATGGCTGGATTGGCAGGCATTCGATACCCCGCCAGATGTGCTGGCGCGCCGTTTGGCTTTGTTGGGGGATGCCTTGCTGGCGCGTGCCCCCGAAGGGTCATTCGCTGGCTTGTTGCCCGAACTGCTGGCCGACCAGCCGATACCCGACCGCCCTGATTTACCGCGTGATAAGCGGCTCTTTCGGTGGCGGGCAGCGCGTGTCCTGCGCGGACTGATGCAGGCGTTTCAGGCGGGCGACATGCGCACCGTCGAAGCGTTGGCGAACCGTGCCGCTGGATTGGGCCCGGGGTCGCCACCAGCGGGTGACCACTTTCTGATGGGGCTCATTGCGGGATTGCGGCTTTGGCCAGCCGTCATCGAAGCCAGCGGCTTGCATGTCGAACCGGTCTTGAAACGCATGATTGCCGGGGCAGCAGAACGGACGAGTTTGTTGGGGTGGATGCTGCTCAATGATGCCTTGAATCACATGTATCCCGCGCCCTGGCACCATTTGGCGGCGTTGCTGCGTGAACCAGCCGACGCCCGCCCAACCGATGAGCAGCAAGCGGCGCTCATGGATTTGCTGCAGGTCTGGCTGAAACGACCGGATGCCCTGGCGGCCAGTGGCCTGGCAGGCTTCTTGCTGCCGTTTTTGTGGGACCGGCGTCATTTGGCGGATCGAGTGTTGTGAATCGAGTGAGGAGGGAGCAGACGGGGTACAGTGCATACCCCGTTTTTTGTTGCTCAGTACCGAATGCGTGCCAGGTAGGTTTGCTCGGCGGCGATGCGCACGTCGCCCAATGTAGTCAGCCCTTGTGCTTCCAGCAATGGAATGAGTTTGAGAAAGATACGGGCTGTGGTCAGCGCGTCGCCCAGCGCCGTGTGGCGGCCGGTCAATGGCACCCCTAGCCGCGCGGCAATGGCTTCTAGGCTGTGGTCCCCATGCTCGGGGTGGACGATGGCTGAGAGCAGCAAGGTATCGAGCACGATATGGTCGAAACGAACGCCGGTAGCGGTTTCGACAGTGCGCAAAAAGCGCATGTCGAAGGCAGCATTATGAGCGACAAGCACATCGTTGCCCACGAACATGTGAAACCGTTGCACGACCTCTTCGATGTTGGGGGCGTGTGCCACATCTTCGGTGCGAATGCCATGCACGCGCGTGGCACTTGGTGGAATGGGGCGGCGTGGACGAGCCAGTTCGTCGAAGGTTTCGTTGGCGAGCAGGTGCATGTTGACGATACGGATTGCCCCAAGGGCGACGATCTCATCGCCAAGGGGGTCGAGCCCGGTTGTTTCGGTATCGAAAACGGTGTAGGCGAGTGTGCGCAAGGGGGCTGTTTCCAGGTCGTGGGGGGGCGGCGTGGTGTGGAAAAGCAAGTCGAAATCGTAGTACTCGGGGCGTGGTGCCACAGACGTTGGTGTAGCAGTGGAGACGGGCACGTCGACACGCGGCAAAAGAATCACCACGTCCAGCCCTTCTTGGCTGCGCTGTGCCCAGATTTCGCCACCGTGGTAGGCAATGATGTCGGCGAGTGCGGGGGTCGTGGGGGTGCTGGTTTGGAACAGGTGGCGCAAGGTGCCGGTTTCGGGAGGTGGTGTTGGAAAATGCAGAACCAGGCGCACGTGTTCTTCGTTGCTGTCAGCGGTCAGGTGAAGAGGCGTACCCAGGTGGGGGCGCAACGCGGCAAGCGCCTGGATGAGCGCTGGTGTTTCGGCACGTATCCAGACATCGGGGGGCACTGTTTTGGGGCGTTCAACATTCAGGCGGTCTGCCAGCGCTTCCAAGATGTCGTTCAGGGGAATGTCGTCCAGCCGCCAACGAGCGCGGAGCACGTCGGCGTATGTGCGCAGCGTTTCTTCCAGTTGCGCGCTCAGGCGACTAGCTTCATCGGCAATCACATGTTCTAGTTCGTGGCGGAGCGAAGCATCCATGGCAGGGAATTCGCGCAACGTTTCGATGGCCGCGCGGATGGCAGCAACACGGTGGCGGACTGTTTCGCTGAGCGTCTGCACCAGCTGGTCGCGGCGGCTACTGGTTTCCACCTGGCGGGTAATGTCTTCCAACGCAAGCACAAAGCCGCGCACGTGGTGTTCGGTGTCGAGGGCGGGGGCGATGCGCAGGCGGACGAAGCGTCCTGTGGCGGTACGCAACACCAGCGAGCGGGTGGTGGGCTGCTCGCTCTGGCGCAGATTTTCCAGGAGCGGTGCAAGGGTGAGGCGGTCCAGCATGTCGAAGAGCGAGCGCCCCAGCGCCACACGATCGCCAAGCAGCGATTCGGCATGCTGGTTGTAGAGCAGAATGCGCCCGTCGGGGGTGCAAATCAACACCCCTTCGGCCAGATTGTGGAGCAAGGCAACAAGGCGGGCATGTTCATCGGCAAATTCCTGGCGGGCGTGCTGGATGGCCAGTTGTTGCGTGGTGAGGAGGCGCTCATAGCGACTGGCAAGCGCGTCGATGGCGTTGGCGAGGGTATCGAAGCCAGGGGGCAGATCTTGGGCATTGAGGCGGTGAGCAGCGTTGACGACAGCAATGGTCTGCACGTCGGACGCCATGCGGCGTGCGAGCATCTTGGTTTCGTACAAGCGGCGCCACATTGCCAGGGCGATGGCAAGGCACCCCAATGCCAGGGCAATGAGTATTGCCAGACGTTGGGGTGGGGTGAGATGTGGGGCGCAGAGCAGACCAGCCCCAGCGCCAAGTGCAAATGCGCCGAGCACCATTGCGCTCCACAAGGCGATGCGATGGGTCATGGGTCCTGCATGTTGTGGCGTTCGTGCAACACGCGCTGGACTTCTTTCACAAGGTGGCGTGTGGAAAATGGCTTGGTGATGTAGGCATCTGCCCCCAGCGCAAACCCTTTGGAGATTTCCATGTCGCGCCCTTTGGCAGTGAGCATGACGATTTTCACATCATCCCATTCTTTGTGCTCGCGAATCCACTGGCAGACCTCGAAGCCATCGATGCCAGGCAGCATAATGTCGAGAATGACCACGTCGGGAGGATTGGCGCTGATGAGTGCCATCGCCTCTTCGCCATTGTGCGCAATCTGCACGTCGTAGCCTGCCTGGCGCATCAGAAACTCGATCGAAATGACGATATTGGGCTCATCATCCACGATGAGCACGCGCGGACGGGTGGCATCATGGTGCGGCATGAGACAACTCCCTGATATGTTCTGCTGATGACGATATTGGCAAGAGAAAGGAAAATGTAGCGCCCTGACCAACTTCACTTTCGACCCAAATATGCCCACCGAGTTGGGTGATGATTGCACGGCTGATGGGTAAGCCCAGGCCTGTGCCATGTGGGCGTCTGCCGTTGGGCAATGGCACTTGGCTGAACTTCTCGAAAATGGCTTCGCGATATTCAGGTGCAACACCTGGCCCGTCGTCTTGCACGTCCACGCGCAGGTAGTGGTTTTCGTACTGCAAGCGCACCTGGACGCGCGACGTCGCGAATTTGGCGGCGTTGGAGAGCAGGTTGAGCATCACCTGCATCAAGCGGTCTTCGTCGGCGATGATGGTGGGGACATGATCGGGGATGGTGGTTTGGAGCGTAATGCCCCGTTCATCGAACAGGTGTTGCGTGGCGTGGACGGCGTTGCGCACGATGTTGCCGAGGTCCACAGGCCCCAGGTCCCATTTGAAGGTACCCGATTCGAGTTTGGCGAAGTCGAGCACTTGATTGATGAGACGCGAAAGCCGCTCGCTTTCTTTGGTGATGATGTCGAGAAATTCCTGGCGCTGTGTGGGCAGCAGGTCGGGATTGTCACGCAAGATTTCGGTGAGGGCGCGAATGGACGTAAGCGGCGTGCGCAATTCATGCGTCACGGTCGAGATGAATTCATCTTTCAGACGGTCGAGTTCTTTCAGGCGGCGGTTGGCTTCGCGGAGCTCAGCAGTCGCGGCTTCCAGTTCGCGCGATTTTTGTTCCAGGCGACGGCTGTATGCCACCACTTGCGACGTTTCATCGAGCATGTGGATGACTTCGGTGATGTCGAGGGGCTCTTCGGTCACGATGCTGGCAATGGCGACCCGCGCCGATGCAGCGCCAATCGAGCCTGCCAGCAGGCGTTCGACATATTCGACCATTTCGGCGTCAGGTTCGAGGTCGTGCCAGTCGTCGAAGCCACGTTGGGCCGCATAGGCACTCATCACGTCGTGGGCGCGGGCACGCCCTAAAAAGCGTTCCAACAAGGTTTGCAGGTCGAGGGGTGAGGCGCTACCACGCCAGAACCGCAGTTGCGTGGTGTCCACGTGGCGGAAGATGTCTACGAAAAGCGCAGCTTGGCGATGTTCCAGCACGCTTTGGCGCCCCCAAAGTGAGCCGATGATGTAGAGCAGGCTATTCACAGTGAGGCTCCAGAAGAGGGCATGCGCGATGGGGTCGTACCCTTCCATTCCGAAAAGGGCGTGGGGGCGAAGCCATGTCAGGCCCAAGGGGCCTTGTTCCAGAAAGGTGGTGGCAGGCCAGCCCGCTGCCTGAACGAATGTAGGAAGCGGCAGCGTGTAGAACCAGATGAGAAAACCGCCAATGAGACCTAAGAAAGCCCCCAAGCGTGTCCCCCCTTTCCAGTAGATGCCACCGAGCAGCGCAGGGGCAAATTGTGCCACGGCTGCAAACGAAATCAGACCGATGGAGACGAGAGAGATGGTGCTCCCCGCGAGGCGGAAGTAGAGATACCCAAGAAAAACCAGTATGATGATGGTGCCGCGCCGCAAACGAAGCAGAATGGCGGGCAGGTTATGCTCGTTGCGCAAAAGCCCCGACCGCAACAAGAGCGGAAAGATGAGGTCGTTCGAGAGCATGGTGCTCAGTGCCACGGTTTCGACGATGATCATGCCTGTGGCAGCAGAAAGCCCCCCCAGAAATGCGAGGAATGCCAGCCATTCTTGTCCATGCACAAGCGGCAAAAGGAGAACGTACATATCGGGTGGGGCGTCGCCTGCAAACGAAAGCCGCCCTGCCAGCGCAATCGGCAAGACGAAGAGGTTGATGAGCAGCAGATAGAAGGGAAAGAGCCAGGTGGCAGTGCGCAGGTGGCGTTCGTTCACGTTTTCGACCACCGCCATTTGAAACTGGCGCGGCAACAGGATGATGGCCAGCATGGCGAGGAGTGTCAGCCAGAACCAGTTTTCGTAGACGTGGGGTATGTCGGGAAAGGTGAACAGCGCACGCAGTTCGGCGTGCTCGGCAGCGGCTTGAAAGAGATTGCCTGGGCCGCCGAATAATCCAAACGTGACGAAGATGCCTACCAGCAAAAACGCCACCAGCTTGACAACCGATTCGAAGGCAATTGCCAGTACCAACCCTTCGTGATGCTCGGTCACGTCCAGGTGGCGTGTGCCGAAAAGAATGGCGAACAGACTCATCATCGATGCAACATAAAATCCTGTGTCGCGCAACAACGGAATGGTTTCGAGTTCGGGAAGGGTGAGGGTGGGATAATGCCAAAGCAGCGTAAAACTGACCGAGACGGCTTTGAGTTGCAGAGAGATGTAGGGGGTGATGCCCAGAACGGCGATAATGGTGACCAGCCCGCCCAGCAGGGTGCTTTTGCCATAGCGGGACGCGATGAAGTCGGCAATGGATGTGATGCGCTGGGTTTTGCTGATGCGGATGATTTTACGTAGCACGAACCACCAGAGCGCCGCCATCAGGGTGGGACCCAGATAGGTGGGGAGAAAATCGGCGCCATTGATGGCGGCACGCCCAACACTGCCGTAGAACGTCCAGGCGGTGCAGTAAACTGCCAGCGAAAGTGCGTAAATGTAGGGGTTGTCGACCAGGCTACGCCCACGTTCGGCTTGTTGGTCGCCATAATAGGCAATGGCGAACAGGATGCTGATGTATGTGAGCGATGCCAGCGCAATCAGTGCCAGAGACATAGACCCCTCGTGGTGCGGGCTATTGTCGTTCGATGAGAAACGCCATGCACCAAATCAACCCCAACCAGACGCCAAACAGATAAATGTACAGCACGGGTATCCCGCCGAGCATCTGCTCGCGATCGACAAGTGAAAGAATTGGGTAGTTGAGCAACAGCATGCCCACAATGGCAAGAGCGGCGAGCCGTTGCCCGAGCAATCGGTGGCGGTTCATGGTAGATTCAAAGATTAGAGATTAGCCGAGCAAATCGGTTTGATATCGTAATCCGATGGCGTCTTGCATGTCGCGAATGGCGAAAAATGTTTCTTTGAGCATACGTCGTTCGAGTGATGAGAGGGCTTCGAGTACAATCATGTTATCAGGTTCATGCTGTTGTTTCAATGCCTCTCGTTGCGCACGCAGGCGCAGCCGCATGAGAAATCGAAAGGCCTCTTGCAACGTTTCGCCCCCTTCTTTGCTGAGGATACCGCGGGCGGTGGCGTCGTGCAAGCGTTCGATCGTTGCGCGTGCCGGGCTCTGGGCTTCCAAGGCGTAGAGACGTGCCAGCGCCACGATGGGAGCGATGCCGCCCCGTTTGATGTCCACTTTGCCGTGCTGGTCGCGGATACGGCGGAAGAAGCCCAGTGGTGGCTGCCAGGCGAGCGCGGCGCGTGCCATGTGTGCCATGAAGCGTGGCTGCGAGCCGCTTTCGCGGATGATCTGTTCCAGCGAGCGAATCGAGAGCGTGCCGTGGACTTGGCGCAGGTCGAAGAAAATGCCTGCTTCGAGCAAGGCATCGGGGGTGGGGGTTTGGACCCAGGCGCGAAACAAGCGCTCCCATTCGTCCAGTGGTCGCCGCCAGTGGATGGCCATGTAGCCCCCCTGGCATGGGGGGAATCCTGCTGCCAGTAAGGTATCCACAACGAACGTGGCGAGTTGGGCAAAGTACGCATCGTGTTCGGGGGATGCCTCGGCATACACCAGCGCATTGTCTTGGTCGGTGAGGAGCAGCTGTTCCATGCGCCCTTCGGACCCAAAGACAAGCCACGCATAGGGGCAGGGGGGTGGCCCAAGGCGTGCTTCGGCGAATGTCAACAGGCGAGTGGTGAGTGTGTCGTTCAACATGGCAACAATGCGCCCGATGTGGATGACGTCGAGCCCGTTCTCGAAAAGCCAGAGGGCCGTGGCATTCAAGTCGCGGGCATAGGTGTGCAGGTCGTTTGGGTGTTGGGCGCGGCGCACGCGCTCGAAAAGCAGCAAGGGGTTGTACAATTGACGGTGTAGGATGTCGGTATCGGTAATGACGCCCACAATGCGCCCTTCATGTTGCACAGGCAGGTGATGGATGCCCTGTTCGAGCATGACCAGCAGTGCTTCGAATAGCGTGGCCGTGGCGGGGATGGTGATGACAGGGCAGCTCATCACGGCGTGCACAGGTGTTTCAGGCGGGCGTTCGGCAGCAAGCACGCGGCTCCGCAAATCGCGCACCGTGAGAATGCCCACAGGGTCGTGTTCCACAAGCACGGAGCTGATGCCGTGTGCGTGCATGGTGCGGGCGGCTTCGGCAACGCTGCTGTTGGGTGCTACAAAAACAGGCGGTCGCTGGATGAGCGATTGCACCGTTGTGGTGAAATCGGTGAGCTCGGTGGGGACGGGTGGCTGGATGGTGGTCGTGTGGCGCAGGCGTTCACCCAAACCGCGCAGGAAGTCGTCGGCAAAGGCGGGCGTGCGTTGCAAAAGATCGCGGAAGGTAGGTTCGGGAATCTGGTAGATGATGCTCTCTTCGTCGGTGATCACGTCGAAGAGTGGTGGGCGTTGCGCGAGTAGAGAAGGAAACCCAAACAAATCGCCTTCTTCGAGAAGGAGCATCGAGCGCCCATTGCGTTCCAGGCGCACACTGCCGTGGTACACGATGTAGAGAAAGTGACTTGGTTCGCCACCAGCTTCGAGGATAACGGTTTCGGCAGGGTAGCGCACAATTTTGAGCGTGGCGACGATGTGTTGCAGTGTGAAGTCGTCTAGCTGATCGAATGGTGGTGTCTGACGCAAAAATTCGGACGGTTGCATGGCGCTCCCCTCTGTGGCAACGTCTCGTGTCAGGGTGTACGGACAATGTAGCCTGAGCCAAGCCACGCAGCAAGTGCAAAAATCAGGTAGAGGGCGCGTTCTGGGGCAGGCCCTTGCAGCCAAACATGCAGGGCGATGCCGATGCCCAGCGCGGGCACCATCAACAGGAGTGTGCGTACCACCCGCTCGAAACCGACTACGGGGGGAAGCGGCCAGACACGGCTGAACACCCAACCGAGCAGGACGCCGCCAAAGGAGACGATGAGAATGTGCGCAAGGGCGCGGGGAGTGGGAAAGGCCCACCCCAGCAAATAGTGCCCACCCAGGTAGAAAATGAAGAAAAAGAGCGCAATGCCAAGGGCGGTGCGCACCAGTTGCAGGGGCAGATTGGGCACCACGACGAACGACGGTGATTGGTTTTGCTCGTGGGTCATCATCGCTCTGCTCCTTCGCGGGTGGTGTGGAGCGACCTGTCAGGCAGGTGTGCCTGGCCTGACAGGTCGCTTGGTGTGGTTAGTGTTCGGCGACAGCTACGCCAGCACCGCGTGGCACGCGGATATCTTCCACCAGATGCTGGATGTGTTCGGGCGGAGGAGGTGTCGTGCGTGAAACGACGTAGGAGATGATGAAGTTCAGAATAGCGCCATAGACGCCAACCCCCTGCGCATTGACACCCAGGAACGATGTGAGGATGGGCGTTTCGGTCCCCAGCAGGCGGTCGGAGCGGATGAGCAGAATCATCACCAGAGTGAAGACGAGCCCCGTGAGAATCCCCGCAATCGCCCCTTCGCGGTTCATGCGCTTGTCGAAGATGCCCAGAATGATAGCGGGGAAGAGACTGGCCGCCGCCAGCCCGAAGGCAAACGCCACCACTTCACCCACGAAGCCAGGCGGATTGACGCCGAAGTAGCCCGCGATGAGGATGGCGACGAAGATGGTGGCACGCCCCACGAGCAGGCGCTGGCGCTCGTCGGCGTCGGGGCGTAGGATGCGGTAGTAGATATCGTGCGAGAAAGCGCTGGACATAGCCAGCAGCAGCCCCGATGCTGTGGAGAGTGCTGCAGCAAGCCCACCTGCTGCGACCAACCCTACGACCCATGGCGCCAGTTGCGCTACTTCGGGGGTGGAAAGCACGATGATGTCGCGGTCGAAGATGATTTCGCTGGTGGCGTTGTCGCTGGTCATGACCAGTCGGCCGTCGCCATCTTTGTCTTCCAGTTTGAGCAAGCCAGTTTCTTCCCACTTCACCACCCAGTCGATGCTGCGGGCTTCTTGCACGGTCTTGCCATTCAGCGTTTCCAGAATGTTGTACTTGGCGAAGACGGCCAGTGCAGGGGCGGTGGTGTAGAGAATGGCGATGAAGAGCAACGCCCATCCTGCCGATTTACGAGCATCGGCCACGCTGGGGACGGTGTAGAAACGAATGATGACGTGGGGCAGACCGGCCGTACCGAGCATGAGTGCCAGCGTGATGAAGAGCACATTCAGCTGTGAGAAGTTTTGGAATGGCGCCAGGTACTCTTTCAAGCCCAGTTCGATTTGAATCTGGTTGAGGCGTGGGGCAATGTCGCTGAACGTGAGCGCCAGTTGGGGGACGGGGTTGCCTGTCAGGCGGGCTGAAATGGCAACGGCGGTGATGAGATAGGCGAGAATGAGTACGCCATACTGGGCAACTTGCGTCCAGGTGATGCCTTTCATGCCGCCCAGGATGGCAAAGAAGGCGACAATCGCCATGCCGATGATCACGCCCATGACGATGTTCACCTGCAAGAAGCGACTAAACACGATACCTACGGCACGCATCTGTCCTGCCACGTAGGTGAGCGAGATGAAGACGGTGGCCACAGCGGCAACGGCGCGTGCACGGTTCGAGTAGTAGCGGTCGCCAATGAAGTCGGGGACGGTATATTTCCCATATTTGCGCAGGTAGGGGGCAAGCAGCAAGGCCAGCAGCACGTAGCCGCCCGTCCAGCCCATGAGATAGACAGCGCCATCATAGCCGAGGAAGGCAATCAGCCCTGCCATGGAGACGAACGAGGCACCCGACATCCAGTCGGCAGCGGTGGCGGCGCCATTGGCAATCGCGGGGACACCACGCCCGGCGACGTAGAAGCCGGCAGTTTCGCGTACACGATTGAGATAGCCGATGTAGAGGTAAAAGGCAAACGTGATGCCGACGATAATCAGGGTCCAGGTTTCGGTGTTCATGGCTGGCTCCTCTCACTCTTCATGCACGTCGAATTCGCGGTCGAGTTTGTTCATACGCCAGGCGTAGACGAAGATGAGAATGACGAAGATGATCATCGAGCCTTGCTGGGCGAACCAGAAACTGAGCGGGATACGCCCAAAGGTGATGCCGCTGAGCGGCTTGGCAAGCAAGATGGCGGCAACATGGGAGACGAGTGCCCAAATCACCAGCAAGGTGGTGATGAGGCGAACATTGGCACGCCAATAGGCTTGCATTTTGTCGTTCTGCTGCTGGTTCATCTGTTCCCTCCTCTTTGTGTGCCGGTTGGTCGAGACGGCGCGACAACGAGTCGTATGCGTCCTGGTTGATGTCTGCTCCCACCTCCTTTCTGCGTCGTCGTACTGGTTTCAGCGGTCTGGTCCATAGACCGCATCGAACGCTACTCCTGATGGCGAGACCGTTTCATTTGTTGCCAGGCGGTGCGGGCTTCTTCGACGGAGCCTTCTTCTTCGATGGTGGTGATGTCGCCAGGATCTTTGTCCAGGATGACGGCTTTCAACACACGGCGCATGATTTTGCCGCTACGTGTTTTGGGAAGCATGTTGACGAAGTTGATTTCACCGATGACGTCGACTGGTCCCAGCGATTGGCGCACGGCTTGGCGTAATTCCTGTTCGAGTTCAGGAGTGGGCGTGTATCCGGGTTTGAGCACCACAAACGCCGACAAAACCTGGCCGCGCGCCTCGTCGGGACGTCCGGTGACGCCAGCTTCGGCCACGGCAGGGTGGGTGAGCAATGCGGTTTCGACTTCGATGGTGCCAATGCGATGTCCGGCAACGTTCACCACTTCATCGGCGCGTCCGGCGAACCAGACGTAGCCGTCTTCATCTACGTGGGCGGCATCGCCCGTGAAGTAGACCCGCCGACCGGGAATGCGTTCCCAATAGTCGCGGTTGTAGCGCTCATGTTCACCCCAGAGGGTAGATATCAGCCCTGGGAAGGGGTGTTCGATGGTGAGGATGCCTTTTTCGTTGGGGGCGCAGGGGGCACCTTCCATCGTCACCACGTCGATTTCGATGCCTGGCATGGGGATCGCAGCGGAGCCAGGCTTGATGGGCACCATGTTCAGCCCATAGGGATTGCCAATCACGGGGCCGCCTGTTTCGGTTTGCCACCAGTGGTCGATCACCGGCACTCGGTCGAGCAGGACCTGTTTTTGCAACCATTCCCATGCTGGGGCGTTGAGTGGTTCACCAGCGCAGACGATGCGTTGCAATGAGGAGAGGTCGTGGCGGCGTGCCGGTCCAGCGCCATAGGCCATCAGCATACGCACGGCAGTGGGGGCGGTGAAGATGCCTGTAATGCCAAAGGTTTCGATGAGCGAGCCAAATACCTCGGGGCCGGGGTAGTCGAGTGCGCCTTCATAGGCGATGGTCGTCGCACCGACCATGAGGGGCGCATAGACAATGTAGGAATGACCTACAATCCAGCCAATGTCGGACGTTGCCCACCAGACATCCGAGGGGCGCAATTTGAAGAGCCAATCCCCCGTGCTCGAAATCCAGACGGCGTAGCCACCGTGGCAGTGGACCGTCAGTTTGGGGCGTGCGGTCGTGCCCGAGGTGGCCATGATGAACGCGGGTTCGTTGGCTTCCATTGGCTGAACAGCGCCGCTTTGCGCTTCGCCCCGCGCGACGAACTCCTCCCAGGTGAGGTCGCGACCGGTTTGCATGGGCACATCCATGCCCATGCGATTCAGCACGACGACATGCTCTACGTGATGCTCACTCGATGAGAGTGCTTCATCGACAATGCCTTTGAGCGCTATATCGCGCCCTTTGCGGTACGTCACATCGGCGGTGAAAACGAGCTTCGAGCCGCTGGCAGTGATACGACTGGCGAGTGCGTTGGCGCCAAACCCAGCGAACACCACCACGTGGATCGCGCCGATGCGCACGGCGGCAAGCATGAGCATGATGGCTTCGGGGCAGACGGGCATGTAGATTGTGATGCGGTCCCCCTTTTGCACGCCCATACCGCGCAGGGCAGCGGCGAGGCGTTCGACATGGTGTAACAGGTGGGCGTAGGTAAAGAGCCGTTGTTCACCACGTTCATTGGCGTAAATCAGCGCCGTGTGCCCGCCATGCCCGTTTTCCACATGCCGATCGAGCGCGTTGTAGCAGAGGTTCGTTTCGCCGCCGATGAACCAGCGATACCGCTCCGGATAGTGCCATTCGAAAACGCTCTCCCAGAGACGGAACCAGTGCAGGCGACGGGCTTCACGTGCCCAGAATTGCTCGGGGTGTTCACGGGCGGCGGCAATGGTGCGTCGGACAATCGGGTTGATGAGGTCCAGCTTTGGCATGGGCTGCTCCTTTGCGCGTCTGTTGCACACTGACTGGATGCTGTGGTTTTCCCCGACAAGGTGTTGCTGGCGAACAGGGGCAATTTCACCATAACAAACTGGCATGGCCTGTTCAATATGCCTGTGAGCAGGTAGGGAGCGTGTGTCTGTGTAGGCATTGCCTACCCGTTTGGGTAGCGGTGTTGTGTGCGCAAATGATGTGGGTTTGGTATACTCGAAAAAATGCTGGAATATTCCGCCAAATGCCGGTAGTACCTTTGTCCTATGACTAATTTCGAACCATTTGGCGCTGAAAAACGACTAATAAGTAGAAGGGGTTGAACGAACGTCCCATGCAACAGGACGAACGCTTGTTGAAACGCATTGCTCGCGGCGATAAAGATGCCTTCGTGGCGCTCTATGATGCAACGGCGGCGGATATCTACCGCTATTTGGAGGTTTTGCTTGGTGATAGCGATGCCGCGCAGGATGTGTTGCAGGAAACGTTTTTAGCCATTTGGCAAAAAGCCGCGCACTTTCGTGGCGATGCCAGTATCAAAACGTGGTTGTTGAGCATTGCACGCAATTTGGCATATACACGGTTGCGGAATACACGTGAAGAATGGTTGGACGAGCGCATGGCATCTGAGATCGAAGGAGAGGATGGCCTCGCGACGTTCGTGCAGATTTGGCGGCAGAAAGAAGTCGCTCGCGCTGTGGCGCGTTTGCCCGCTCATCACCGCGAAGCCTTGGAATTGGTCTTTGGATTGGGGTTTTCGTATCGCGAGGCTGCCAGGGTGTTGGGGTGTCCAGAAGGGACGGTGAAGAGCCGCGTGAGTTATGCATTGAAGGCGTTGCGTGTACATTTGCGACACTTACAAGCCTCCGAGGAAGAATCATGAGCGTATATGATGAAGACATCGAATTATTGTTGCCCTTCTATCTCAATGGAACGTTGGATGAAGTGGAAAGGGCGCATGTCGAAACGGCTCTCGACGCATCCGAGCGCCTGCAAGCGGCGCTGCACGATGCCGAGGCGGTGCGTAGGGTCTGGCAGATGCGTGAATCACCGACCCCGCCGTCCGCCGTGCGGCAGGCGCTTGTGCAGGCGGTCGAGCCGCGCTGGCCGCGTGCTGTGGTATGGCTCTGGCAGGCGTGTATCTTGTTGTTGGTAGGTGTGCTCGTCTGGTACGCGGTTTCACCCGGTATCGTTTTGCGCTGGACGGTAGATCCTGCCGTGGCCGAAACCTACGCCGCTTTTGTGGTCTATCGCCAGGTGGATGGTGCTTCGCCGCAGCAGGTAGCGGTGTTCCCAGCCGAATCGCGCACGTCGTTCGTCTTCGTCGATTCGCTGGTGCGCCCCGATCGCGAGTATGCGTATCGTGTGGTCGCAGTGGATGCCCAAGGGGTTCCCCAGGCGACGATGGTGGCCCGTGAGCGAGGGCAAAGTGCCCTCTTCTACCAGGTGGCAACACTGGCACTTGCAGCCATTCTGGGCGGAGTGTTGGCTCGTATGGTAATGCCTCTTCTGCGCGTCTCCCCGCGCTTGTCGTCTGTTCGGTTGTGAGCCCGTGATGTTTGCCGTTTTTACCAACCAACCAACCAACCAACCAACCAACCGTCAAGTGTACCATACGCGAAAGGAGGTATTGCGATGAGACGTGTGTTGTTTGGACTGCTTGTTGTGCTTGTATCGTTTCTCTCCATTTTCGCTGTATCTGTTGATGCCTACAATCGCGTGCAAGGGCAGGTGATTGATAGTGTAAATAAGGAGGGATGGACATATGGGGGGGAAGTATGGGTGTATGATAGCAATACAGGTGCTGTTTGCGCAACAGGTACGTTAGATAGCCAAGGTGGTTTCTCTCTCGCTTTGGATGGATCTGAGGACTTTCTCGGCCAGGGTACAACAAGTTGTACTACTGCTACCAACAATGGTAATACTTTGGTTATTTTGATAGATTTCACCTGTTCTGTTTTTCCGAGCAACTGTGGCTCTCCACCTAAGGGAACACCCGGGACGATTACCCATTCGTTTACGCAGAATCCACTTCCTGTGACGTACAACGCCGGATATCTTGAAACAGGGACTGGCCCCAACTCTATCACACTTGAAATCTTCAGCGGTTCTGCTGCAACTGAGACAAGTCGTCTGCCGGTGGGCGCGTTGGTTGGGGCGATGCTGCTCTCGGCTGCTGGCGTGGTGGCTCTGGTGGCACGCCGCCGACGCTAAGTCGTTGAGAGCGTATCATGGGGGCATTCCCGCACGGGGATGCCCCTTTTTTCGTTGCTGTCAAAGGAGCCACACCAGGGCAACCAGGGTTGCGCCTGCGGCCAGTGCCGCTGGCACAGAAATCGTGCGCCATGCGCGTTGTACCAGCAAGGCAATATGCCAGAGTGCCAGGGCGATGAAAAAGAGGACTGGCACACCCACAGCGAGAAAAACAGCGTGCGTGGAGAAGGTGGTCAGGCGTTCGGTGAAGTACAAGACACCCCAAAACCAGAGCACCATGGGGGCCATACGATACTCGGCGTGGCGCAGGAAAAGTCGTAGCGTCGCGTAGAAAAGCCCCAGCAGAAAGAGCGCGGCACTGAGTGGCGGCAAAAACATCTCTGGCTGAGACGCATTCAACAACTCTGCCAGCAAGGCAAACGGTGTGAGCGCGCCTTCACCTTGCTGGATGCCCAGCAGGACTGCACGGTTGGGTGTGCGCCATACGAATTGCAACCAGGGTGCACTGGTGAGAAACCATGCGCCAATGGCAATGAGCATACCGTTGCGGTGCAATACCCACATGGTGCGCCGTTCGGCTAGCAACAAGTAGAACAAAATGGCAAGCACAATTCCCCCTGTCAGCCAACCGCCAGGCGCTGTGTAGAGTGCCCCTGCCACCGCAATACCCGTCCACCCCCAATCGAGCGGGCTGCGGCGGTCGAGGGCGCGTTGGAGCATGAGCACCGCCAGTGTGGTGAAAAAGAGCAGCGCGACCGACGGCATGGCCTGATGCGACGCTTGTACGTGGAGAGGCCAGATCGCCAGGAGGAAGGCGCAGAGCAGGCCGATCTGCACACCTTTGAGCCGCGTACCAACCCAGAAAGCATTGGCAACCGTGAGTGTGCCAACGAGTACCCATGCCAGGCGGGCGCCATATGCTGTGCCAGCCAGGCGCACTCCCAGCATAGTGTATGCCACTGCCATCGATGGAATACCGCTTGGTGTGATGACGAAGGGGCTCTGGATTGTATCCCCAGCAGTGCGCAGGATGAACGGTTCGAGAGGCGCACGCAGCGGCAGAAGCCGCACAAGGAACGCGAGAAGAACGATTGTCAGGCCCGCAATGGCCGTTCGCTGATTGACTTCCCACCAGATAGTCCAGTCGGTCCGTGGCCAGCCCCGCGGTGGTGCCACAGCCAGCAAGTAGAACACGATGGCGATCCCCCACACACCTACGTAGGGGCGATATGAGCTGTCTGGTGGAAGAGCCGGTAATTGGTGAACGAGCCAGACTGTCAGCACGAATGCCGCCCCTATGCTGACCGCCCGCCAGGGGCGTTGCACGGCTGCTTCCCAAACGTCTTCCCATAATGGCAGGAGATCGGAGGTGGGGGAGGGGCGGTGAAATGCGGCACGTGCACAAATCACCGCCAACAGCGCCCAGACCACGCCGTCCAGCCAGGGTGTGGCAGGGCGCGAAAATGCCAGCAGGCTCGCCGTGGCGAACACGAAAGCCAACGCCCACCACACAAGGCGTCCTGCTCTGTGCATACGCTTACCTCGCCAGGCGTTTGAAAATGGCATCGCGCAGCGTAGTGGGCAGGCAGCGCAACAGAGGTGCGAACCGCGCAGCCCCACGCGCGACGACGTAGCGCGGTTTGGGGCGTGGTGTTGCCACAGCCGTCTCGATAACGCGCACCACCTCTTCCACCGGCATCGCCTGGCGTTCGCTGGCGGCAATCCAGCGTTCTATGTTCTGCACCAGGCGTCCGTACAGGTGCATGCCTTCGGGGGGCAGATGGCGGCGTAGACTTTCGGCTTCCTGCTTCCCTTTTGGCCAGATAGGTGTATCCACCGCGCCCGGTTCCACCAGAATGACGCGGATGCCCTGATCGGCCACTTCCAGGCGCAGGCTGTCGCTCAATGCTTCCAACGCGAACTTCGAAGCAGCATACGGACCGAAGAATGGCGCAGCGACCAGTCCGCTGACGCTGCTGATGTTGATGATACGCCCCTGGGCTTGTCGCAGAAGTGGTAGGGCAGCCTGCGTGACAGCCACAACACCCAGCACATTGACCTCGAATTGCAAGCGCCAGCGTTCCAGTGGCACGAATTCCAACGGGCCCCCGACGGCAATACCAGCATTGTTCACCAGCGCATCCAGCCCGCGTTCGCCAACCACATCGCGAACTTGGGCGAGTGCTGTGCGTATGTGCTCGGTGTTGGTCACATCGAGCATCAAGGGCATCAGGCGTGCCGATGCGCCTTCACGCAAGCGCTCGGCATCGCCTTCTTTGCGCACGCCTGCAAACACACGCCACCCTAGACGATCGAAATGGCGTGCCGTGGCATAGCCAATGCCGGTGGAAGCGCCGGTTATCAGGATGCTTTTCATGCCTGTTTTGCTCCTGTGATGTGTTGTGCTGACGTGGCAAACAGCACCGAAGACGAAGAGAGATTCAGTAGAATGCCAATTGCAGCGTAAACAGTCATGATGCTGCTCCCCCCATAACTCATGAATGGGAGCGTAATCCCTGTCAACGGCATCAATTTGACGGAACCAGCCATGATGATGAACGCTTGCAGGCAGATGAGGGCGGTTAGCCCGGCGGCAAGCAAAAAGTGGAACGAGTCGTTCTGCTGACGCGCAATGCGAAACCCTCGGTCGAGCAGAAGCATGTACAGGGCAATCACCGCCGAGACGCCCACCAGCCCAAATTCTTCGGCAAGAGCGACGAAAATGAAGTCGCTGTGGACGACCGGCACAAGGTCGGGAAACCCTTGCCCAAGTCCCTGCCCTAAAATGCCACCCGACGCTACTGCCAGCAGGGCTTGCACAATCTGGAATCCAGTGGTTGTTGCCGTACGCCACGGATCGCGCCAGACGGCGATACGCACTGCAACGTGCGAAAAGAGGTTCATAGCGACGAATGCCCCCGCAACGAAAAGCCCCAGCCCAATCAGCACATAGTCTGCGCGTTCCGTCGCAAGGTAGGTGAGGATCAGGAAGGTGCCGAAGAAAAGCAAGGCTGCGCCAAGGTCGCGTTGGGCCACCACCAGAAGCATCGCAAACCCCCACATGAGCAGCATGGGGAAATAGACCCAGAGCCAGCGGCGGTCGCGCCAGAACCGCCCAAGCCGGATGTGCTTGAATTTTTCACGGTGGAAGTCGAGATACCCTGCCAGAAAAATCACCAGCAAGACTTTCAGCGGCTCAGACGGCTGAAAGCCAATTGGGCCAATGCGCAAGAAAAGACTTTGCCCGTTTCCGAGCGGGGTGAAACTGAGCAGGATGGTGAAAACGAGCAGCACAATCCCCGGCAAGATCAGTGTGTAGCGGTAGCGTTCCAATGTGCGCAACAGGTGGGGCCAGCCGGCAAGCCCTACCATCAGCACGATGCCAACGCCAAAGTTGAGCAGGTGGCGCAGGGTGAAGTTGGGTGCCAGCCGCTCGATCAACAAGAGCCCCAGCGTGGTCAGCGTGATGGCGATGGGGTAGATGATCTGGTTGGCGGCGGGGTTGAAGCGAGCAAGCCCCACATGCCCGATGAGCACCAATCCCACGAACACCCAGTATGGCCACCAGCGCGGGCCGAAAGCGCTGGCTTCCAGCCTATTGAGCAGCCAGAAGCCAGCGAGAGCCAGCGTCAGTGGAAAGAGGAGCAGTATGGCTTCTTGCCAGCGCCAGGTGGGCAGGCGAGTTGTCAATGTTTGTTGCCAGCGAATCAACATACCTGTTATTGCTTCCAGTATTTGTCGAGCAAGAGCGACAAGCGGCGGCGTGTTTCAATCGGTACAAGGTCGGGGGATGTCATCAGCGCGTCACGCAGGGCATCCCATGCTGGGCTCGTCAGTTCCTGTTGGCTGCTCAGCAGACGCACGGCGTTGCGCACGGCTTCTTGCGCGTATTCGACATTTTGCTGCAATGTGCGGATGACCATCTCCACCGTGACGGGCTCTTCGCTTTCGTGCCAGACGTCGTAGTCGGTGACATGCGCCATGACGGCGTAGGCGATTTCGGCTTCGCGTGCCAGTTGGGCTTCGGGAACAGCCGTCATGCCAATGATGTCCATGCCCCATGCGCGGAACACATGCGATTCGGTACGGGTGCTGAAGCGTGGCCCTTCGATGACGATGAAATTGCCCCCTTTGTGAACGGTGGCACCCGTTTCCTGGACTGCCTTGTAGAGCACATCGCTGAGCACAGGACAGAAGGGGTCTGCCATGCTGATGTGTGCCACAATCCCATCACCAAAGAAGGTCAGTGGGCGGCCGCGTGTGCGGTCGAACAACCCATCGGGAATGACGATGTGCCCGGGGGCGTAATCGGCACGCAGGCTCCCACACGCGCTGACCGCAATCAGCCATTTCACGCCGAGCATTTTCATGGCGTAGATGTTCGCCCGTGTGGGGAGTTCCCCAGGCAGAATGCGGTGCCCACGCCCATGGCGGGGCAAGAACGCCACACGCTGGCCTTCGAGCGTGCCAATGACAATTGTGTCGCTCGGTTTGCCAAAGGGGGTATCGAGATCGACTTCGACAATGTCGGTCAAGCCTTCCATGTTGTAGAGGCCACTGCCGCCAATGACGCCAATGTCAACTTGTTCCATACAGATGCCTCCCTGGCTGGTTTGTTTGGATCTTGTTGGGCGAGCGCGATTGTAGCGGATGTAAGGCGTTACGACAAAGTGTTTTGCATCTGATAGGGGCTGAAAGGGCTTTTCACGCCTGGTGGAGCCATCACCGCTTCCAGCCAGTTCCCCTGGCACGCGTGCTCACCGCTGGAGAATGCCGCCTCTGCCAGGTGCGTCGCACCTCGAAGTAACGTCAGGCATGCGTGCCTCTCGAGGTCAGGCGGGGTGCGTTTGTATCCCTCGCTGCGCTGGCGCCGTCGGTCTGAAAACAGACGGGTGAATGGACGCCAACATGCTCTCAGCGCTTCTTGTGTGCTTGTACCACGTTTTCGCTTCTTTGCAGAGATCTGGGGAATCACCAGGTGGATGACACTTGACACCCCTCATCCTTCGCGCTAGGCTAGCGCTGATTGTGATGCATCCACGTGATTGTGAGGAGGAACCGAAAATGAGCAAGAAAAAACTGTTGGCCGCAGCGGCTGTGGTGCCAGTTGTGGCGGCAGGTGTGCGCCGCTTTATGAACAAAAGCGAGGCAACGCCTGCTTCGCCTGCGCCAACGACAACCGATACCCCCACCTTCGACGAAGCGGAGTTGGGGGGCGAAGTGCACCCCGACTTGTTGAAAATTCTGGTGGACCCCGCGGACAAGGGGCCGCTGGAATTGAGCACCGATGGCAAATTCCTGGTCAATCCGCGCAATGGCTATCGCTATCCCATTCGGCGTGGTATTCCCGTGATGCTCGTGGACGAAGGCCGCAAGTACCAAGACCCCTCGCTGGTGAAGCAAGCCGAAGGTGAGCAGTAATCCACGATGTGAATGAAAAAGCCGCCCATTGTCGGGCGGCTTTTTTGTGCCTTAGAGCATACCTGTGGGGGGGAGCAGACGCAAATCTTCCACCCCGCTTTCTGGGTGGTCGAGAATGTGGAGCACCCATGCGGCAACTGCCTCGGCGGAAAGCATATTGCGGTGGTCCCATGCACCGGGGACGTTGTCCCACAGTGGGGTGGCGGTGGCACCAAGCGTCAGGTGCGTCACACGGATACCACGCGGGCGTACTTCCTGGCGAAGGGCTTCGGCAAAGCCACGCACACCGAACTTGGTGGCGCTGTAAACGGCCCAATTGGCAAAACCGGTTGCCCCGGCAATGCTACCCGGAATGACGATGTGCCCACCTTCGGCCATGTGTGGCAATACGATTTGTACCGTTTGCAACAGCCCCGTCAGGTTGATGTCGATCATTGCTTGCCACGTGTCGGGCGGCATGGATTCGAATGGCCCGACAGACGCCAAACCCGCGGATGGAAAGAGCAGGTGGAGACGCCGTCGAGGGGCGGCAAGGTGTGTGCGTACCACGTTGTGAAGGGCATCGGCATCGCGCACGTCGGCTGAAATAGCACGGCAGCGTGCCCCGTGTTCATGAGCCAGTGCAGTGAGCGGTTTGGTGTGGCGTGCGATCGCCACGACGTGCCACCCCCGTGCCAGTAGGGCTGTTGCCAGTGCCAGGCCAATCCCCTTGCTTGCGCCAGTGATGAAGGCAGTTCGTTCACTCATAGGTCTTTCCCTCGCTGAACGAGATTGACGAATTCGTTGCGTGTGCGCGGATCGCTGCGGAAAATACCACGCATCGCGCTGGAGACCATGCGGGCATTGGCTTTCTTCACGCCACGCATCATCGAGCACATATGCACACCTTCTACCACCACGGCGACACCTTTGGGCGAAAGCGTTTCTTCCAGAAAGTCGGCAATCTGCACGGTCATGCGCTCCTGGACTTGCAGGCGGCGGGCGAACATCTCCACCACGCGTGGAATTTTGCTCAACCCGATGACGCGCCCGTTGGGAATGTAGGCGACGTGGGCATGCCCGAAGAAGGGCAAAAGGTGATGTTCGCACAGGCTGTAAAACTCGATGTCACGTACAATCACCATTTCATCGTAGAAGATGTCGAACAGCGCATCGTTGACCAGCTCTTCGGGGTCCATGTAGTAGCCCGCTGTCAGTTCGGCATACATTCGGGCGACACGTTCGGGTGTGCGTTCCAGCCCTTCGCGCGTGGGGTCTTCGCCGATGGCAGCGAGCAGCATGCGCACAGCGTTGGCGCTTGTTTCGAGGTTGGCAAGGGCCTCGGTGCGTGCCTGAGCACGCACAGCAGCGTCCAACTGGTGGAGAATGGCTTGTTCATCGTATGAATGGGTCATGGTTTGCTCCTCACAACTCCTTCAATCGCTTATCTTGGTATGCGCCATGAAGAATGGCGCGCGGCCATATTCGAACAGGTTGTTGGGGGTTTCCCAAATGGCAAGATGAAAAAGGTGTTCGCCAAAATGGCGGGCAAATTCGGCCCACAGGTAGGTGAGCAAGTTTTCGGTGGTGGCGACCCGATGGCGGAAAAAGGCGATGTCGGTATCGAGGCGTTTGAAAGCAACGTTTTCGATGACGGCATGAGCGGCGCGGTCGGTTTCGACCAGGTCTGCGGCGATGCCCCATTGTTCGTCGAGGGGGGCGCGCAGTGTGAGCACCACGCGGTATGAGTGCCCATGCCCGTGTGGGTTAGCGCATTTGCCGTAGAGCCGTCGGTTTTCCTCATCGCTCAGGGCGGGATTGGCCATGCGGTGCGCTGCCGAGAAAGTGTATTCGCGGATGAAGTCGCGCCAGGGTTCACCTTCGGTGGCGGCACGAAAGTCGGGCAGTTCGGCGAGCTCGGCGCGGAGCACGTGCAGGTCGGGTGTGAGGGTCGCGGTTTCTTCGCGCAGGCGGTCGAAGAGCACGCCGACGATTGTTTCGGTGGTGGCAGCCTGCTGGCGGAAGTAGGGTAGGTCGTCGTTGAGGTGGCAATGGTCGAATTCACGGCGCACGGTTTCCACCAGCGTGTCGAGGTGGTTGGGGTGGGCGAGCCAGCCAAAGGTGGGGTTGAGTGTGCCGCCAAAAGTGGCATTGAGCGTGTAGTTGTGCCCGTGCGTGCGCGTGCAGATGCCAAAGCGGGCGCGATTTTCTTCGGGCGACACGTGCGGGCTGGCGGTACGGTGGGCAGCGCTGAAGAGCGTTCGCCGTCCAACACGAATGTCGCCGCGGAACCATTCGGCAAAGCGGTGAGGGTCTTCATAGAGGCGTAAGCGTTCCAGGTGGATGTCCGCGGGCAGGTGGGGGGCGATCAGGTCGGCCAGCACGGTGGTGATGGTTTCGAGTGTAGCGGGACGTTCGGTGAAGAACGGCGTTTCGACGTTGATGTGGCGATGGTCGAACGTTTCCAGCACGGTGTTGACGGTTTGTTTGAGGTCTACGACGTTGATGTTCATACCCGTCTTCGGGTCGATCGCCCCGCTCACGGTCACGAAGAGTGTGAAGTTGCTTCCATAGCCATGTGGCGAGGCCAGGCGTCCGAAGACGCGCTGGTTGTGCTCAGGCGACCAATCGGTACGCCAGAGCTGGCGCGAGGCGCAAAATTCAAAGCGTTTGGTTGTCCAGATGCGTGGTTCGGTGGTCATTGGCTTCTCTCCTCGGCTTTGGTTGGGGTGTTGAGACGGCGACGCCAGGCGAGCAGGCCGAATGCATAGGCATTCAGCAGAGCGCCAAAGATGGCAGGAGCCTGGTTGATGCGCCGACGCCAGGCGAGTGCAGCGATGATGGCGAGCTGGCTTCCCAATCCCAACAGCGAGAGTGCCGTCATGAATGGGCGAGGGGGCAGGGTGACTGTTGGCCCTGCCATCAGACGGTCCAGGTTGGCGACGAAGCGGTCTTGCCAGCCGTAGATGAGCAGGTAGGCACGTTGAAAGAGGCGTGTTGCACGGGGTGGGTCCCACGGGTAGGGACGTGCAGCGCGTTCATCGGGCAGGCTAGTGCGCTCGCCAGGCAAGGTATGGCGATAGAGGACGTAGTAGTAGTTGTAAAGCGAACATTGCAAGAGCATGCTTAGCAAGCCCCACAGGGCGGCAAGCCAGTCGCGGGGACGGTTGCCGCGGCGGTATGCGATGGCGGCAAACAGCGCGGCATTGACCACAAAATCGGCAACTGAGTCGGCGTAGCGTCCCAAACGTGATGGGCGTTGGCGGATACGCGCTAGCGAGCCGTCCATGCCGTCGAGGAGATGTTTCACCAGCAAGAGCAACGCAGCAAGGCGATCCGAACGTGGCTGATTGCAGATGAGGGCGAGCGCGGCGCCAAGGCCAGCCAACAGGAAACCGAGTGTCAGGTGCAGGGGCTGGGCGCGTGATGGTGCCAGCCGCGCGACAGCCCGTTGCGTCAGTCGGCTGCCAAAGCCGCTGAGATCGTAGAAAGCGTATTCGGGTGGCAATTTTCCAGCTGTGGGCTGAGGAGTCATACGTTCTGCTCCGCCATTGGGTATGTGTGAGCGATAACTATGGCCGAGGTGTCCTATGTGTCAAGGTGAAAATCGAAAGAACGGTACAGACTGGTAGCGCCATCAAGCGCTACCAGTCTGTGTGGGCCAGTTCTGGCTGGGAGTGGTTTGTCAGGCGAGGGGGTTAGCGTTCGACGTAAGGCACGTAAACATGGCACAGAGGCGGCGTAGGCGTGGGTGTCGGTGTTGGGGTTGGGGTGGGAGTGGCAGTAGGGCCGGGATACGGGTAGGAATGTGGGACTGTCTGTGCAGGCCGTGTGGCGGCTGCGGTGGGTGTGGTGCGTGCGACTGGTTTTGCCA